>NZ_NPDR01000001.1:712910-1069366 GCF_002811765.1 Leptospira saintgironsiae
AGCACTCCTGCTACTTGTCCGGACTGTGGTGGTTCAGGACAGATCCGTAGATCTCAGGGATTCTTCTCCGTTGCAACTACTTGTGGTACTTGTCGTGGAAAAGGAACAATCATCTCTAATCCATGCAAGACCTGTCATGGACAAGGCCTAGTAGAAAAAAGACGTACCATCAATATTAAGATCCCACCTGGTATCGAGTCTGGCAGCAGACTAAAAGTTTCCGGAGAAGGGGAAGCAGGACCTAACGGTGGTCCTCATGGTGATCTATATGTGGTAACACATATTAAGAAACATGAATTATTCGAACGCCAAGCAAACGACTTGATCTTGAATAAAAAGATCAGCCTGACCCAAGCAATCTTAGGTGGAGACATCGAAGTTCCAACTATAGACGGCAAAAAGGTGAAGATGAAAATTCCGGAAGGAACAGAATCAGGCCAAGTGTTCCGTTTAAAAGGTCATGGTATTCCGTATCTGGGTGGATATGGAAAAGGGGACCAACATGTGATCGTTCGCATTGAGATCCCTAAAAAACTGACTAGACGACAAAGAGAATTGATCGAAGAATTTGCCCGTGAATCCGGAGAATCTGTTTCTGGTTCTAAGGGTAAAATTTTTACGAATAAGTAATATCCACAAAAAGGAAGTTTCATGACTAACAAAGTCAAGATTGGAGTAATCGGAACAGGCCATATGGGCCAATACCACGTTAACGTGGCGAAAACATTAAGCGATGCGGAGTTGATCGGTATTTACGACTCCGATTCCGAAAGAGCCTCTCAGATGGCGGAAAAACATAAAACTTCCGCTTTCTCTACTGTAGATGATCTGATCAAACATACAGATTCAGTGATCATTGCGGTGCCTACATTCTTACATCATGAAATCGGTAAGAAGGCACTTCTTGCAGGCAAACATGTTTTGGTAGAAAAACCAATTGCAGAAACTTTAGAACAAGCAAAAGAGCTAGTGGACCTTGCTTCTAAAAACAATTTGGTCTTACAAGTTGGTCACGTTGAACGTTTTAATGGAGCAGTTCTTGAACTCGGAAAGATCGTTACTGAACCTCTATTGATCGAATCCAGAAGATTAGCCCCTTTTAATCCTAGAATTAAGGATGTGGGAGTAGTTCTGGATATGATGATCCACGATATAGATATCGTTTTGAATCTTGTAAAATCTCCCGTCAAATATCTAAGTGCAGTTGGGACCAAAGTGGTTTCCGGTCACGAAGATATTGCTTCCGTTGTTCTTCATTTTGAGAACGGTGCGATTGCGAATATTTCCGCGAGCAGAAATACACAATCCAAAATTCGGACCCTGAATATCACTCAGAAAGACGTGTACATCACATTGGATTTTAGCGACCAAGAGATCGAGCTTCATAGACAGGCAACTTCGGACATTCTACTTAGGACCGGAGAGATCAAGTATCGCCAAGAATCCATTGTTGAGAAAATTTTTGTTCACAAGGATAACCCTTTAAAACAGGAACATGAACATTTTGTAAAATGTATCCTGAAAGAAACGGAACCTTTAGTGGATGGAAGATCCGATATCCAAACTCTGGAAATCGCGTACAGAATTTTGAAAGAGATACATAAAAACTGATCGGGTAGTATGGAAAACGGATTCAGCGGAAAAGTATTAATTTCTAATTCATCTATCGTAACGGATTATTTCAATCGTACAGTGATCCTAATGGTGGAACACGATCAATCGGGCGCATTCGGACTTGTACTGAATAAGAAGATGGATGTTGCATTGAGTGAAGTGATCCAAGGAATTCCGGAAGGAATAGACGGTTCTTCACCGATCTATTCTGGAGGCCCTGTAGATCCTACATTTGTCTCCATTCTTCATGATAATCCTAAATTAAAACAACCTGGGATCGAAGTTATCCCTGGTGTGTTTCTCGCCAGAAGTTTCGAAGCTTTGGTGGAATTATTAGAACATCCTGATAAAACAAAGTTTAACGTATACCAAGGATATTCCGGTTGGGGAGCTTCTCAACTAGAAGGTGAGATGGAACGTAAATCTTGGGTGGTTCACGATCCGAATGCAGAGTGGATCTTTACAGAAGATCCTGAAGCAACTTGGCAAGAAGCCTTAAAGAGTAAAGGCGGACTGTACAAGTATTTCGTGGAACATACTAAAGATCCAATGCTGAACTAAGATGCTCTCTTCTTTGATCGGAACGGAAATTTTAGCGGGTATGATCACTCCGGCCGTTTTGATCTCGGCCAGCGCTAGTTTAATCTTTTCTACTGCGAATCGATTGGGTAGAATATTCGATCGAGTTAATTTACTTAAAAATGAGATAGAAGGTGTCGTGGACGGAAAACTTTCTTTTCCGGAAGAACGACAAGCATATCTAAGAAGACAATTAAAGATCCAAAAGAAAAGGGCAAATCTGATCCAAAGATCTATGGCTGCACTTTATACTGCGACTTTGTTTTTTGTTTCTTCCAGTTTGAGTCTGGGGATAATTGTAGCGATATCAAGCCCAGCTTCTTGGATTGCTACTGGACTTGCATTAGTAGGTGGGATTTTCTTGTTTGTTGCAAGTAGTCTTTTGCTGTACGAAAGCCGTTATAATTTGAACTTTATCCAAGGGCAGATAGAATTTGCAGAATTTCTGGAAGATAAAGTGGAGAAGAAGTCGGACATCTCCGTAAGTAAATAAAAGCACTGCCCAATGGCGTGGCATTTGGAATCGAAGCCGAAAAATAAGGAGTTTTATTTGAAAACGGTATTATATTCATTTTCTATCATATTCTTTTTGGGCTTTGCGGGATTTACCCAAAGTCTTTCTGCAGACGGTTGTTATCTTTGTTCCGTAAATAGTTCTGATATTTGCAGAGATTATTGTAGATTTTCCGGATCTGATTCTTTCGACACAAGAAAACGTTGCGAAACAAAAGGATGTAAGATCACTGGAACAGCGGCCTGCCCGACCGCTTCTAATTATAAGGTTTGTTCTGTGAGAGTTGATTTGAAACCGGCAGATCTGTTAGCGGGCCGTTCGAAATAATTCATTTCATCCTACAAAGGCATTTCACTACCCAATCCATGCACATGACGGGCGCTCTAACTTAAACTTCCTTCAGATACAAAGTAGGACTTCTTTTCCATTCGTTCCTAAGAGCACCGAAATACATTCCTACTACTGCAATATTTAAAGAGATATAAAAGATCCCAATTTCTAACCAAGGAACACTTGCTTGTATCTCAAATATCATTTCAGACATATAAGAAGAAACTCCCCAGACCAAAATAAAAGCCAATACGAAAGATAAATTAGCGAGAAGCAAGGATTCCGCCAAAAAATATTTTCGTAAGAATGTTTTGGTTCCACCTATGATCCGGAGAAGAGAAGTTTCTTCTAATCTTTCCTTTCTGCTCAGCTCTAAAGAAGAAAGTATCAATAATAAAGAAGATAAAACGATAAGTCCTGTCATCCAACGGATTGCAAATGACATCTTTTCTAAAATTCCTAAGAAAGATTGAACTGCTTTTTCAGTGTCTACGATCGTAAGATTTGGAAATTCATTCGATAATTCTTTTTGGAGAGAATATCTGGAATCGGAAGATTCTAGTAAAAACGAACTCAGATAAAACTTAGGAGCTTTTTCCAAGATCCCTTTTGAAAACAGAACCACGAAGTTCGGTCTCATATCTGACCAGTTAACAGTCCTGAAATTTCGGATAGTTCCTGTGACTTCTACCCCGCCAATGGAGAATGAAAGTTTATCTCCTAAATCCACTTTTAAGTTTTTAGAAAATTCTTTTTCGACTGAGATCTGGTCTTCTTCTCCTTTTCTCCAAAAATCACCGTCTGTGACTTTTTCAGTAGGATATAAATTCTCTCTATAAGATAAGAAATATTCTCTGGTCCTTGCAGTGGATCTCCAATCTCTTCTGAGAGCAGAAAGTTCCATGTCTTCTTTTTTAACAAGCTCTCCGTTTACATGAGTGAGTCTTGCTCCGATCACAGGTGCAGTTAAAAGTTTTTCTACTTTATATTTCTCTGCCGTTTGTTGGAAACTTTCCAATTGTTCAGGTCGTATATCCAACACGAACATATTCGGTCTTCTTTCCTTGTCTTTTGCTCCGCTATATTCTAATAAGCTATCACTTAGAAAAATACTGAGTAATAAAACGAAAACAGAAGAGCCAAGTCCCACGGATACCCAAGATAGTCCTGTTCTAGGTCTATCTAGTTTTCGTAATGCCATTCTTACACTCGCAGAGAATTCAGATCTTTGTAAAAGAAATCTGATCGCAAAACGAATCCCTAAAATTCCAAGATACACAACAACAGGTAAGAAGAGTAGAGTTGCACAAAGGATCAATCCTTTGATCCAATCTCCAGTTTCCCACCAAGCTAATACAAAAAATAATCCAAACACTGCGATAAATGAGATCGACTGTTTTAATTTTAGTTTAGGAACAGAAGAAAGTTCATTTGCAAAATCTGACTTAAGAGCATACATCGGGCTTAGGTTACGAGTAGCGGAAAGACTTTCCCAAGCAGAAACTAATGGTACTACCCATGCTAAAACAAATGCCCATAAGAATGCTTTTAGATCAGGAATTAATTTTGGTTCAAAAAGGAATTCTTTATCTGCCATATTTGGGATCTGAGTTTGTAAAAAACTTCCGAATAAAAATCCGAATATAGCACCAATTGTTGATAATATTAGAAGTTCAGAAAGTACAAGACCTAAAACCAGATTTGGCCCTGCTCCTAAACATTTATAAACAGCGAATGTTGTGGATTTTGATCTTACGACTGCTCTGCTTGTGAGAAGTATAGAAATACCTCCCAAGAAGAATGCACATAATGCCAATAAGGAGAAAAAATCTAATGTATTCGTAAGGAATTTTTGAGATCCAGAGTTTGCTTCTGTGCTTTCAAATAAGATCAGATCATTCTTTGCGAATTCTGAAAATTTACTTTTTTTGAATACATTTGCGTCTGTTCCACTAGGAAGAAGGATCGGCACCTGGTAGCTAATCCGTGAACCTCTTTGCTCTAATCCTGTTTCGGCTAAAGATTCTTTTTTTATAATGGAACTAGGTGCCATGGATAGAAAGTTCCCAGCCATTCCTGGTTCTTTTAAGATACTTCCTTTTAATACAAAGTTACTTTCTCCTAATTGAACCTTTGAACCTACTTTAAGTTTTAGATTTTTGATCAGTCCACTTTCTAAGAGTATTTCTCCCGGTTTTAGTTTGCGAAAAAGTCCTTTTGGTTCCGTTTCTAATTCGCCAAAATAAGGATAATCTCCTTGGATCGCCTTGATCAACGATAGGCTAGAATCCTGGGAATCAGGGTTTCGAAGCATAGAAGGAAATTGTACTAATTCGGATAATTTGCTTCCTTTTGGCAATTCCTTCGAAAGAAACGCTGTTTGTTCAGAGGTAAGTGGAGAAGGGCTCGTAACCACAAGATCCGAACCCATAATGTTTTTGGCTTCTCTGATAATAGAAGAAGTAAATTGATCCCTATACGAATGAACTGCGAGAACGGCGCCTGTTCCGATGGTGATTGCAAGTATGATCTGTAAAGAAGAAGTCTTTTTGGAAAAGATTTCCCTGAACATTACCCTTAGAAAGAATCTGATATTCATTTTTTCTTCCTGGATACAGTCTTCTTCGCAGTAGCTTTAGGCTTTGCACCGTTTAATATGACTCCATCTCTCATTTCTAAGATCCTATCTGCCATAGAAGCAACCTTGGGATCATGAGTAACAACTAACAAAGTAGATTTACGGTCTCTATTCAGTTGTTTCAAAAGAGACATTATGTTCTCACCATTCTTCTTATCTAGGTTTGCGGTAGGTTCATCCGCAAAGAGAAGTTTAGGTTCATGTATAAAAGAACGAGCGATAGCTACTCTTTGTTCTTCTCCACCTGAAAGTTGGCTTGGAAAGTTATGTGCCCTATGCGCGATACCAACTTTCTCTAACCAATACATAGCCTTTTCGTGTATCACTTTTTCTGAAAGGTTTGTTGTCAAAGCAAGAGGAAGGGATACGTTCTCTAAGGCGTTTAACGTCTTGATCAGTTGAAAGTTTTGGAATACAAATCCTATTTGTTCTCCTCTGATCTTCGCTAATTCGTCTTCAGACTTGTCAAATAGAGATATTCCATCTAATGATACTGTTCCTGAATCAGCTTTATCTAATCCAGCCGAAACAGCGAGCAATGTAGACTTGCCTGAACCGGAAGGACCTATTACTGCTACGAATTCTCCAGACTTTACTTGGAATGAAACATCTTTTAATACATTAAATGTTTGGTCTGCAACTGTGTAAGACTTGTTTAAGCCTGATATAGATAACAAATTATCACCTTCCTTTCGTTTTGACTGACCTAAACTCGGCACTTGACTGGAAATTTATTTTTACCTGAAAAAAACCACTCTTGAAAAACTATTCCAAATAAAACCGCACTCAGAATTTTTTTTAAAAAAAATTGCAGTCATTTTCACAAACTTCCAACCTAATTTTTTTTGACTCTAGAGTGAGCCGATTTTATAAAGTAACTCTCGACGTACGGAGAGAAGTTCCGAAAGCAAGTATCAATCTTCGGACTTATTTACACTCCGTAAATAAAAAGACAATCGATGGAATTTTCTGGGAGCAAAATGCAATTATTAGCAGTGACGGATTTGAACGAAGAAGAAGCGGAACTTACACAAGCGCAAAGTAAGCAATATACATGCAAAGGATGCGGTAAAGAAACACCGAATCTCTTTCAGTACGACCTATGTCGAGATTGTTTGAACCAAACATTTCGTCGACTTATCAAGGTTATTGACTCAGTACGTAAATAAGTCAGAATCTCATCCAATATTTTTGTCCGTTTTCTAAGCAAGAGCTTAGAATTTCACTCCCAGAGAAAGCCGGTTTCCATCCGGCTTTCTTCATTTCGGACCCAAATTGATGTCTTTGGTTCCCGAGAATTTAAAAACACTTCTTCTAGTAACAATTTATAATGCCTTTTTTCTTCCTAAAAGGAAGGAAACCTTCTGATTAAAGATTTTTCAGCTCTATAATCACCTTCCAGTATAACAAAAAAGAATTGGATTCTAGGCCCGAGGAAAAAACTTCACGGTATGGACTATCCGTTTCGGAAAATTGAATCAAAATGGCAAGATTATTGGGAAAAGAATTCTTCCTTTCGAACGGATCTACGATCTTCTAAACCCAAGTTCTATTGTTTAGATATGTTTCCTTATCCCTCGGGCGCGGGATTACATGTTGGTCACCCCGAAGGTTATACAGCCACAGACATAATTTCTCGTTATAAGAGAATGAAAGGTTTCGAAGTTTTGCATCCAATGGGTTGGGATGCGTTCGGTCTTCCTGCAGAAAGATATGCAATGCAGACAGGGATCCATCCAGCGATCACTACAAAGCAGAATGTGGACAATTTCAGAAGACAGATCAAATTGATTGGTCTTTCTTATGATTGGGATAGAGAAATCTCTACCACAGACCCGAAATATTACAAATTTACCCAGTGGATCTTCCTTAAATTATATGATTCCTGGTATGATTTTCAGGCTTCTAAAGCTAAACCAATCTCTGAATTGATCCAAAGGCTCGAATCTAAGGGTTCAGAAGGGTTTGAGGATCTCGAAACCTTCTCCGCAAAAGATTGGAAAGAATTTTCAAATGCAAAGAAAGAAACCATTCTTTCTGGATTTCGTTTAGTATATCAGGCAGAAATTCCTGTTAACTGGTGCCCAGGTCTTGGAACAGTTTTAGCAAACGAAGAAGTAGAAGAATGGGTTGGAAAAGGTTACGAAGTAGTTCGTAAACCAATGAGACAGTACATGATGCGTATCACTGCATACGCAGAAAGACTATTAGAGGATTTATCCTTAGTTTCTTGGCCAGGCTCCACCCTTGAAATGCAGAAAAACTGGATTGGAAAGAGTGAAGGTTTGGAGTTAATCTTTCCTTTTGAAGTATCTTCTTCGCAAAACGGGATCAAGGTGTATACTACTCGTCCTGATACCGTATTTGGGGTAAGTTATATGGTGCTTGCTCCGGAACATCCTTTGGTGGATTCAATCACTACCAAAGAACAATGGGAGAAGGTTCAGGAATACAAAAAGGTTTCTGCTTTAAAGAGTGATCTGGATAGAACAGAACTTTCTAAAGAGAAGTCCGGTGTATTTACTGGAGCTTACGTTTTAAACCCAGCAGATCCTTCTAAAAAGATCCCAGTATGGATTGGTGATTATGTTTTATATGGGTATGGAACTGGTGCTATTATGGCGGTTCCAGCTCATGACCAAAGAGACTATGAATTTGCAAAAGCTTTCGGGTTGGATATCCTACCAGTAATCGAAGGAGATCTTTCCGGGGGCGCTTTCGATTCAAAAGAATCAGTTTGTATCAATTCTTCTTCTTCCGAAGTTTCTATTAATGGTCTGAAATATAAAGAAGCATTTTCCAAAACTGCTGATTGGGCAGAGAAAAAAGGGATCGGAAGAAGAAAAACCCAATTCAAACTAAGAGATTGGCTATTTGCTCGCCAAAGATATTGGGGAGAACCTATTCCTTTGGTTCATTATCCTTCCGGAGTCACAAAGGCGATCCCTGAGTCTGAACTTCCATTAGAACTTCCTAATTTATCTGAATTTAAACCTTCTGGAACTGGAGAATCTCCTCTTGCTTTAGCTGGAGATTGGTTAAAATATAAAGATCCTGGAACTGGTGAGATCGGAACCAGAGAAACGAATACTATGCCTCAGTGGGCGGGTTCTTGTTGGTATTATTTACGTTATATAGATCCTGAAAATCCGGACAAGTTTGTAGATACAAATTTGGAAAAAACATGGATGCCTGTGGATCTATATGTGGGAGGAGCAGAACATGCGGTTCTTCACTTACTCTATTCACGTTTTTGGCATAAGGTATTATTTGATTTAGGTTTTGTAAGTACACCTGAACCTTTCAAAAAATTGGTTCACCAAGGTTTGATCTTAGGCGAAGACAAAAGAAAAATGTCCAAGTCTTTAGGAAATGTGATCAATCCGGACGAAGTTGTTACAAATTTCGGCGCTGATAGTTTGCGTCTTTTTGAAATGTTCATGGGACCATTTGAAATGGTAAAACCTTGGAGCACTAGAGGTGTAGAGGGTGTATTTCGTTTCTTAAATCGTGTTTGGAGATTATATCATTCAGGTGCAGAAGAATCTTTCCGTTTGGAAGATATTGAACCTAATGAAGACGAATTAAAGATCCTACATAGAACTATTAAAAAAGTGGATGATGATATTAATAATTTCTCATTCAACACTGCTATTTCTCAGTTGATGATCTTTGTGAATGAGTTAACTCCAAGTTCTCGTAGACCTCGTAAGATCTTAGAGCCGTTTTTACTTTTGATTGCTCCATTTGCTCCTCACTTAGCAGAAGAACTTTGGTCCTTAGCAGGAAAGTCTGATTCTTTAACCTACCAAGGTTTTCCTGGTTATGAGGAGAAGTATCTGACTGACGACGAGATATTAATCGTAGTCCAGGTAAATGGAAAGTTAAGAGCAGAATTCAAGGCAGCAAAAGAGATCGCAGGTGACGAAGCGATTAAGATTGCAAAGTCCTTGGATAAGGTACAAGTTTTCTTGGATGGAAAACAGATCCGAAAAGAGATCTATGTTCCTGGAAAACTGGTGAATCTAGTAGTTGGATAATGGAATAAGCGATGTAGGAGTTCCAACATCGCACGCAACCTTAAACGATACTTGCGGGAATCTAATCCAGATCGCTTAACTTATTTAAGAAGAATAAACGCAAGTAATCCGACTAACAAAACAACTCCAACTAAAATCGCGTAGTTAAGAGTATTGCTGCCTTCGGATTGTTTTGAGCCCATACCTGCAGGGCGAGGCGCATTTGCTGCAGTTTTAGGTCTAGCTAAACGGACTGGTCTTTCTTCGAATGCTTGTAAAAGAACTCCTGCAGGACCTTTTGCAAAAATATGATATTCATTTTTACCGGAAGCGATTGCTACAAAAGAACCGATTACAGGTTTTACATTCCCATCTTTGTCCATAGCTCCTAAAGTTTTGGCCAAGGCTTTTTCTTCAGGAGAAACAGAAGGAAGTTGTAATAAGATCTTATCACCTTCGTTTAGATCGTCGAAGTCTATTCCATTTACTGGAGATAAGATTGTTTTTGCTAAAACGACTCTTCCGAAACCTTTTCGAATGGTTTCGATCTGACGCATTACCGCAGCTTTTTCTGGATCTAAATTTTCTACAGGAGCAGTACCCTCTGCAGGATCTTCAGGTGGTTTAGGAATAGATTGGATAATACCTGCAAAAAAACTTTTGCCTCTACATTTCAAACTAGATACATATTCCACGTCAGCTTGGACACGGATCATATTGATCTTCATACTAGTTTTGATCTGGTTCTCTAACAAGTTAACTAGAGCAGCGGTATCATTACGATCCCACATTGGATAATATTGTTCTAATATTTGTTTTGTTAATTTAGTATGGAGAATTCTCGCAACTTGATCAGATAAGCCTGGATCTGGAGCTTCTTGTCTAGCAGCTTCTGCAATATCATGAGAGATCTGACCGAAGTCTTCAAAGGTTCTGATCTTGCGGATCACAGAAGAGTTGGAGAATAAGGAATATAATTCTAAAAATTCGTTTTTATATCTGGATAATAATCCTAAAACTACGCCTGCTTTGTTCTCAACATCGATCCTTAATTTTAAAAGATAGGCGTCCTTGATTTTTCCTTGGATAAGTTCGATCGCTTGTTCTTCTGTATGAACGGATTCCAAGGCAAGGTTCATTTGATTCGCTTGCTCTTGGAGTTTACTTGTCTGAGGATTCTGTTCCATATTGCTAAAGACCTAACTGAAGTAAGGAGAACTTTAGGTCATGTTAGGCCGCTAGCCTTTTCTTGTAACCATTTTTGGTATCTTTGTCTTCTGGGCACATAATTCTGATCCAAGGGGATTTCGACTCTAGCCACTGTTCTATTTTCCGTCTGGCGACTATAGATCGTAAACAAATGGCGGTCATAGCCGCTTTGGGCTACTAAAATTTCCACCATTGTGATACCCATACCTGCACCTTCTGTGGTATCACCATATTTCATATAGTACTCAAATAGATTGTCAAATTCTTTAGAATGAACGAACTTCTCCCGGATCCGTTTCTCTTCACGGACGGCAAGAGTGAAATTATTTTGAACAAATAGAATGATCCGATCCGAACTAAAGCTAAGGGTAACTTTTACAAATAGACCATGCTCTTTCATTTTCCTACGATAGTAGGGAAACTTTCTACTGACTAGATTTTCCTTGAAAGACTCCATTCCCAAATCATACTGAGAAGGATCTGCGATATTCAGCCCTAGTTCCTTAAATAGAACTCGTTTAATTGCTGCTTTGGTCGCATTGACGATCAGCTCTTTTGCGGAAGTAAATATAAGTTCGGTCAGGTCCTCTCTTTTATATTTAGAAAGAACGGTTTGGATGATATGTTTGAGCTTATTTTCGCCCCGGGTACTCAGGACGTAGGTAATGATAGAAATTGGCTCTTCTTTTTTTACGGCCGTCTCGACCTCGAAGAGGAATTCCTGAGGAAGTTCCTCGATTCCCTCGTACATTTGGATTCTCGATTATATGGACCCCGGCGAGCTTACGAGAAAAAAACGAAAAACGCCCAGGAAAAAAGAACGGGAATTTCCAGTGGGAAATGAAAAATTTTAACCTTTCAATTGTAGGAAACCGCTGATTTCGTCCATGACGGCTCCCACTTCAGGTTTGCAGGACCGAATAACGTTAACCAGTTTCTGATCGATTCCAGGGATTTTTCCTTCATGGAACTTGAGTTTAAATTCTGTGAATTTTAAACCATGGGCAGTAGAGATTACGACCACCTGATCACCTTTTGCGATAGTTCCCTTGCCCATGAGCTTGTATAGTGCAGCAAGTGCCACTCCAGTATGAGGGTCATTGTACAATCCAAATAGATCGGTTTTGGCAGAAGCTTCTGAAAGTTCGGCTTCACTTGCTTGTTCCACAACCCCATTGAATTTTTTTAATGTACGAATTGCCTTTTGGACAGAGACAGGATTACCGATTTGGATTGCAGAAGCAAGAGTAGGCTTCGCATCCACCGGACTGAACTCTTCAAAATTTTTAAGATAAGAAAGATAGAGTGGATTTGCATTTTCTGCCTGTGCCAAAACGATCCTAGGAAGTTTATCTATTAGCCCTAATTCTTTTGCCATCTCGAAACCTGCTCCGAGTGCAGAAACGTTTCCTAAATTTCCTCCTGGAATAATGATCCAGTCAGGAACTTTCCATTCCAATTGTTGAACAATCTCCGGTGCGATTGTTTTTTGACCTTCGATACGAAGACTGTTCATTGAGTTTGCAAGATAGATACCAGCTTCTTTGGTAACTTCTTTAACAATCTTCATACAACCATCAAAGTCTGTTTCGAGTGCGATTACTTTTGCACCGTTAGAAACAGGTTGGATCAATTGTGCTTGGGAAACTTTTCCAGCAGGAAGAAAAATAATAGCAGGGATCCCAGCCTTAGCAGCATAAGAAGCAAGTGCTGCAGAAGTATCTCCTGAACTTGCACAAGCTACCGCTCTGATCTTGGCTCCCTTATTCAACATATGTTTTACTTGGGAAAGAAGAACTGTCATGCCCAGGTCCTTAAATGAACCTGTGTGGGAGATCCCACATTGTTTGATCCAGAGACCGCCTAGACCAAAATGTTTTGTAAGTCTTTCTGAATTGAATAGATGAGAAAGACCTTCGCCTGAGCTTATGATCTCAGAATCTTCTACATGAGGAAGAACCCATTCTCTTTTATTCCAGATACCTGAACTGTTCGGAAATTTTACCGAGCCCAATCTGGAATCGAATAGGTCCTTCCATTCCTTACCTGATTTTTCTTTAAGAGCTCCCATATCATGAGAAACCTGGAGAAGGCTTCCACATTTACGACATTCGTATACGATATCATTCAGATCGTAAGTTGCTCCGCAAGAATCGTTGATGCAGCGGAATTCCGCTTTCAACTTGGTGAAGGTAAGGCTCATACTTTAGATAGAATTTAGAATGTCCTTTTTTTTGGCATCAAATTCTTCCTGAGAAATCAGGCCCTGGTCCAACATACTCTTGAGTTTCGTAAGTCTTGCAGTTGCATCGTTCTGGTTGGAATTCCCACCGGCATTATTCTGGCCAACCATACCGGCCATCATATTGCCCATATTCATTCCCATTCCGAGTCCCATTCCTGCAGACATTCCCTGACCGGCGTTCCCGCTCTCGTTCTTGGCTGCTGCTTCTCCTATATCCAACATTCTTTTTTGTTGGTACATTCCGCCCAAAGCATCGATCTCGAATTTGTCTGTAAGAATTTTTTGGATCTTTTGGAAGTTTGGATCGTTTTGATCGAAGTTGATAGATTGAACAAAAAAATCTAAAACTTCTATCCCATATTTGGAGAAGTCAGGTTGGATTTTTGTTTTTCCAGCAGAAGAAGCTTCTTCCAAATGTTGGTTGAGTCGAGTGATTGGTTCGCCGGATTTTAAAACAACTTCTGCCAAGAAATCGCTTAGCCTAGTTACGATCATAGGTCTTAAGAAATTATCCACCTCGTCTTGTGAATAAGCTCCTCTTGCACCAACTACTCCAACTGCAAATGCTTTGGAGTCAACGATCTTGATATTATAAGCACCGTTTGCTCTGACTCCCAATGTGATCGTGTATTTAGGATCTTCTACTTGGATGGGCGCAGGAGTTCCCCATTTTAATTGGATGAGGGCCTTATTGATATAAACTATTTCCGCGGTAAAAGGAGTTTGGCCTCCGAAAGGAAGGTTCACTAAGTTTTCTAAAATAGGAACGTTCCCTGTTTTTAAAGTATGAGTTCCTGGTCCGAAAATATCCAGAGCCTTACCTTCTTTAAAGAAGATAGCTTCTTGGCTTTCGTTCACTACCAATTGTCCGAAGGTACTTATATCGTTACGGGGAAACTTCCATACGATCTCTCCCGGTTTACCTTCGTATTTTATTACGTCTATTAATGCCATAAGAACTCCTTGGAAATATATTATTCACTACTCAACATTCTGCAAATCAAAAATAAAACTATCGTTTTAAGAAGACATCCTTTCTGCTTTTTAACGCAGAATCGAATTCATCTAACTCGGATCTAAACTTACTAACCCAATCCCTTACGGTGTCTACTGAAACTTCTGGAGGGAAGTTCGGAGATTTTACTTTTGTGGATAATTCGTCTGCATGATGGATCAAAGAATAATCCCATTCTGCCAAAGCTTCTAACTCTGATTCAGTTGCTTTAAATCCAGCGCCCAATCCATTCAGACCGTAACTTGCTCCAATAATTTCGTTTTTGAGTCTTTCTATGATGGAGAGTAAGACCTCGGTAGAGCCGATTAGGTCCATTCTTCTTTCTCGGACGAAATTTTCTTCGATCCTGCGAATAGGTTCTTTGAGAGAATCCAATTTTTTGGACAATTCATTTCGAGCCACCCTGTCTGCTTCGTAATATTGATGGTTCTTTAAAACTTCTCCATAAAAAGGGAATGCAGAAAGAAAGGATAAGATCTTTCCCTTCTCCGCTTTGAATCTGGAAACATATTGTGAGATCGGGCTATTCGAAGTCATATACAGAAGAATGATCCGGAATTTCTTCCCAAGCAAGACAAATACTTCTCTTTTCGTATCATATCCATGAAATCGTAACCTAAGGTCTAAGGATTCTTCGGATTTATTTCTTGCTAGCAGATACCTGGATAGTTTTTAATTCAATTCAGGAAACAGAATCTTTTCATTATGAAATCCTATATACTGTCTATCTTTGCTTCCAAAAAGGGAGAAATAGAATCATTAAACGGAATCAGGGCAATCGGAATTTTGATGGTAATGACAAACCATCTTTGGGTTTCCAAACAGCCGATCATGGGCGAAATGCCCTTCTTGTTATCCTGGTTCGTAGAGAATCAAACCACCATTGTGGATGTGTTTTTCGTGTTGGGAGGTTTTTTAAATTACGGAGGTATACTTCAATCTTATAAAAGAGAAAACAGTTTTCCTTATCGCAAATTTATCACTAATCGTTCTTTGAGAATACTTCCTGCTTATTATGCTGCATTAGCGTTTTCTTATTATTATTTTTTCAAACAAGTAGAAGTTCTTAAAAACATTCCGAATCCAAATGCAGACCTAGTTTGGTTAATTGATAAAGGCCAGAAGGCGTTAGATTATGTTTGGGCAGACGGGATTTTCTTATCCAACTTTTTTCCAAGAGTTTTGGATGTCGGGTGGTATATTTCCGTAGAGCAGCAGATTTACTTCTTGATGGTGGTTCTTGGTCCATTCTTCTTATTCTCTAAAACTAGAAAGGTAAGAGTAATTATATTATCGATCATATATATTATACCTTTCTTATCTAGATGTTATCTGTATTCTAAAGGTCAGATGAATGCCGAGGCTCTTTTCTGGACTGAGAATCGATTCGATTCATTGATTGCGGGAATGCTTTTAGCAGAGTATGTGGATTATAAGCCAGTAGCCGAAAGTTTAGGAAAATTGAAATATTCCCTGATCGGGATCACTGCGATTGTTTTCATATTGATATCTTATTCATTTGGTTGGACACATTTCATTCGATTGACCCTTGCAAATAATTTTTATAATATTGCCTTGGCTTTAATTATTTATCTAGCAATCCAAAAAGAAGGAATATTTAAAACTATCTTGGGATTACCGATCTTCCGTCCGTTATCCAGGATCACATTTACAGTATATTTATGGAATATACCTTTGATGGGGATTGCGACTAAATGGGCTCTCAAGGGAGAAACATTAATTACCTTAAGTGTATTACCTAAACTTTATTTCATCTGTTTTGGGTTTACGATACTAGCTGCCTGGCCAATTTTTTTACTGATAGAGCAACCTTTTATCTGGTGGAAAGAAAAACCGAAAGTTTTGGAAAATAAGAACGAGACTAAGACTGCATAGTCTCGTCCAATCAATACGAAACCATAATGAAATTTGATTCGGAAATAATTCGTTCAATCCGGCAGTCTGCATTCCACTGGATCAAACTTTCTTTTCCGATCTTATTTGCCATATTCTTCATATTATATTTTAGGATTTTCATAATCCAATTCTATCTGATCAGCGGCACGAGTATGATGCCTAGCTATAAAGAACATGATTGGGTCTTGGTTAAAAAATGGGGCTTCCCTGCGCAGGTTGGTCCTTGGGTTTTATATATTTTAGAACCGGATGTAGATAGATTTGATGTATTAGTCTTAGATGGGATTGGAGCAGAACTAAGTTTAAAAAGAGTGGTTGGACTTCCCGGAGATTTTTTCAGATTTTCAGAAGGCAGAATTTTGATAAACGACTCTTCCTTAGAGGAACCTTTTTTAAATTCAGGTTATAAGACCCAAGCGCCATCTGCATCCATTCTTCCTGTGATCGGAGTTTCCGGAAATATAGGCATTGGAGATTCAGGCAGGATCCCTCCGGGTTATGTTTTGGTTTTGGGAGATAACAGAGAATTTTCTACAGATTCCAGAAATTATGGCCTAATTCCTTTCAAAAAATTGAGAGGAAAGGTAATCGCCAGCTTTTAAACCATTATTCCAACTCGGATTTCACTTGTACTAGAAAAGCTCTTTAATCATTCTGAAAAAGACCGAAATGTATAAAAGCGGTTCACTCACCGATGGATTATAACCTTCTCAATCGAAAAAGATTCACCATATTATTCGTTCTATTATGTGTATTCTTCTCTGGGCTTTTGGTTCGAGTAGGTTATCTAGTATTTTTTAACGATAGAGAAATCGCATTCAAGAATGGTGAAAGGATCTTAAGAGGAGCCATTTACGATAGAAGGGGAATTGAATTGGCATTGTCCATAGATTCTTCTACAATCGGGATCTATCCGGGGAACGTTTATGATCCGAATTTTACTGCAGTACAAATCTCTCCGTATCTGGACATTCCTCCTGAAAAGATAGAATCGCTTATTAGAGAAAAAAGCAGATATTTCCTTTTGAAGAGGGAGATAGATGATACAACTGCAAGTCGTATCATGGAGATGGCCCTTCCCGGAGTAAGAAGAGAAAGAGAATTTAAAAGAGTTTATCCTCACGGAAGTTTGGCAGCAAGTCTTGTTGGCTTTACAGGAATGGATGATGATAAGGCTCTCTCAGGTTTAGAATATTATTATAATCAAGAATTGATGACACCTACTGAAGCAGACTCTGCAAGAGGTGCAAATGTTCATTTGACCCTGGACGGACTTATCCAATTCAAATTAGAAAAATCTCTGGGAAAAAGATTCGAAGAAGCAGGAGCCAAAAGAGCAGTAGGCCTTTTAATGGAAATCCACACTGGAAGAATATTAGCGATGGCTAGTTTTCCTTCTTTTGATCCAAATCGTTATTCTTCTTTCGAAGAATATTCTCATACTAACTGGGCGATCCGACATGTATACGAACCTGGATCTACCATGAAAATTTTCCTAGCAAGTATACTTCTTAATGAAAATTTAATACATCCAAATGAAAAATTTGATTGTCCGGGATATGTAGACTACGGAAAAACCAGGATCAAATGTACACATGTCCATGGAAAAGTGAACCTGGAAGAGATCCTACAATATTCATGTAATGCAGGGATTATAAAAGCAGCAGCAAAGATCCCGAATGATGTACTTTATGAATATATGAAACGATTCCGTTTTGGAGATAGGGCTGGACTTCTGCCGAACGAATCCGTGGGTTATATGCCTATCTTAAACAAATGGACTCCTACTACTCCAATGTTCATGGCGATTGGACAAGGAATTTCAGTAACTCCAATACAATTAGTAGCATCTGCAGCTTCAATCGTAAATGGAGGAAGATTTATTACACCTAGAGTAGTTTCCCATATCACCGATTCTTATGGAGAAGTTTTACAAGAATTCCAGTCCGAAGAAACTCCCGTAGGTATCAAAGAATATTCTACCGAAAGATTATTAAAAGCAATGACTAGGGTTGTCCAAGCAGGAACTGGAAAGAACGCATATATACAAGAATATTCTATCGCTGGAAAAACAGGAACAGGACAAAAGGCAGTATCCGGTCGAGGTTACCAAGACGGATTATGGTCTGCTTCCTTCTTGGGATTTTTTCCTGCAGACAAACCTAAAGTAGTTGGACTTATTCTTTTTGATGAACCTAAAGGGGATAGCCATACTGGAGGAGGACTCGCCGCTCCTGTATTTAGGGAAGTGGTAGAGAATATCATACCGATCATAGAACAAGGAGAAAGAACAGTGAATGTTAATCTCCCTAAATTAGAAAGAAAACCTCTTACAGGAAAATCAGAACGTATACCTGATCTGGTTGGAAGAAGTAAGAGAGAAGTCGTAGAATTATTAGCTCCTTTAGGAGTTCCTTATAAACTTCACGGAAGCGGTTTCTGCTATGAACAAGATCCTTCTCCTGGTTCGTCGTATGAAGGTAAAAGGATAAACGTATTCTTCCAATGAAAGAATTCAGGTCGGATTTACTCGAAAAAAATTTGGCCTCACTTCGTAGCTTCGCACCGGAAGCTTCCGAAAGAATAGCTTCTTCTCAAATTACCTTTGAGATTATTCCTACAAAAACTGAAGATCCTAGTTTGAAGATCGGTAATGTTCTTTTGCATAGCTCTATGGATCCGCGCAAGGAAGCTGAAAGACAGCTAGTGGATCTGAAAAAAGGAGATGAAGAAAGAGCGTTTCTGTTTTTTGGAGCTGGCCTCGGTTATTCTATACAATATACATTAGGATTTGATAAAATAATCTGCGTATGGATGGAACCTTTTCCAGAGATTATCAAGGCGGCATTTTCACTTTTCGATTTTTCACCTATGATCCTTTCCGGCAAGTTGAGGATCTTTCTTCCCCCATATGAAGAATCTGCATTTTATGAGGGCTTTAAGGGGATCTCGGGATATCCTGTAAGCTTTATCCCTCATAGAGGAAGTCTTCAATGGAAACAGGAAGAATACCAAGAACTTAGATTTTTAGCTGAGACATTCTTCCACAAAAAAGATGTAAACACTGCTACATTAACTAGATTTGAGAAGGTCTGGACTGGAAACTTTATCAGAAACCTTCCTGAACTTGTGGATATGCAGCCTATAAATGAATTATTCGGTTTATGCAAATCCAAAGTGGACGTAGTTGTTTGTGGGGCTGGGCCTTCTCTCTACCTATCCTTGCAAGAACTGAAAGAATATAGAGAAAACTTTTTATTGATCGCAGTGGATACTGCACTTCTGATCCTACAAAAATCTGGAATAGATCCTGACCTTGTATTTAGTGTGGATCCTCAGCCTTTAAATTCAAAATATTTAGAAGGTTATACCGGAAATGCAAAATTTATATTTGATCCTACCACTTCTTATCATTCATTAAGAATGCCTTATATAGGAAAAAATCATTTTCTGACTTCTTCTCCTTTTCCATGGATCAAACTTCTGGAGAATGCTTCCGAGAATGGGTTGGGGGCCGTGGACTTTGGAGGTTCCGTTTCTACAAATGCTACCAGTCTTGCGGAGAAGATGGATGCAAGATCCATTTTACTTTTAGGGCAAGACCTTTCTTTTCCTGGTTCCCAAGCACATTGTAAGGGAGCAATCTTAGAAGAAAGATTGAATTTTTTAGAATCCAGAACCCAAAGAAGAGAACATCATAATTATAAACAAATGACTGCTTTGCCACCAAAGTGGATCGAATCTGTAGAAGGAAAAAAACTCAGAACAAACGAAAAACTTCTAATCTTCAAAAAATGGTTCGAAGAAAGACAGAAGGATCGCCCTTGGGCCAATTTAGGAAAAGAAGGAGCTAAGTTAGAAGGGATCAGTAATATTACGTTTCAAGAATGGTTTAAACAAAATCCATCAAATAAAAAAGAGGTTTCTGAGGTCAAAGAGAAGATCCGGACACTTCTACCCTCCAAAATTAATGGAAAAAAAGTATCAGACGAATTAAGTAAGATATGTAAAGAGCTAAAAGAATTCGGAGTGCAGGTCTCCACGGGAGAAATTCTTTCCGAAAAAATATACAACCTCATTCAAAATGGCGAGAAGGACAAAGAATCCATTCGAAAAGCATTACATGAGATTTCTGTAATAGACGATCGTATCAGTTCTAAAAAAGGACTTACCGAATTTTTGGGGATCAGTTTGCAAAGAGTGATCTTGGCAATCACAGAAGGATACGATACAGAACTCACATTAGAAGAGAAGAAAAATGAAAGGCTTGCAGTCGCTAAAAAGAGCCTATTGCTGTATTCTGGTTTAAAAAAGAGTACGGAAATGAACATTAGTTTACTCAATAAATCTATAATTCGCTTTTCTTATGACAAAATTTCCGATTAAACAATCGTTCACTTTTTTCGTTCTAATTTTTTCTTCTCCATCCTTGACAATCTCTCACTTTTGTAGATAATTTGGCTCCAAAGTATACGGATGATTCTATTCGGATCGCTTGTATATTATAAATATATAATTGAAGAGAATTAGTATGTATAGGGATTTTTTCCGACCGATGGCAAGCACGTTTGCCTTGTTACTTAGTTTTAGCTTTCTGTTTTCCGACTGTAAAAAGGAAGAAGAAGATTCGATAGGTCAATTGACAACAATCCAAGCTGCGATTGCATGTAAGACTTTAGACGAATGTTTTGACTCGACTGCTTCTTTGTCTAAAAGCGGAGCATCTTTCCAAGTTTTTAAAAAAGACGGGACTAGGGTTTATTTTAGAGAAAGAGGCCTGTTGACTGCGGATAAGGTAGGGCCGATTTTTTCCGCTTCTAAATTAGTAACTGCTTCCGTGATCATGGCGTTTCTAAGCGGAACTTGCGGATCTTCTGCGAATTCTATGAATTTAAATACTACCACCGGAAACATCCTAGGTTGGACCGGGGTAAAAGGAAGTATTACCTTAAGACAGTTATTGTCTTTTACTTCCGGATTATATTCTAATAATGGATCCGCTGAAATGGGGAGTTGTGTTTTCACATTGCCGAACGGGGCAAGTGCTGGAGATAAAAATTCGTGTACGGATTATATTCGAGACAATACGCAAACGGATGATCAACCGGGAGAAGTGTTCTATTATAATTCTTTCCATATGGCAGTGGCTCAAAGAATGGCGGAAATAGATTCGGGAAAAAATTGGCAGGATCTTTTCGAAGATTGTATCGCTTCTCCTTTGAGTATCGTTGTCGATTCAGGAACTGGAAACGGAATTTGGTACGCTAATATTTCCAATAAGACGGGAGATGGAAGTCTTGCCGGAGCTTACGGATTATATCTTACTGCAAATGACTATGCGAAAATAATGCATATGCTTGCGAATGAAGGAAATTCAGGCGCGATTATATCCGCCTCGAATGTGAATGAAATTTTTAAGGACCAATACGAAGTGAATACTAAAATCAAATATTCACAGTTCGCATTGTTCGGATATTATTGGCATTACGGATTAGGAAATTGGAGATTTTGTTCTCAGCCTAACGATTCTGCCGCTTGCGATCAGGACGTAAACAATCATAGTTTTGGAGCAAACGGTTTCTATCCTTGGATAGATCGAAATAAGGAATATTATGCTGTCTTCGGTGTGAACGAATTTAATTCGAATCCATTTAATATCATTAGCATATTACAACCTAACTCTGCTTCGTTATTTTTCGGAGAAGATGCTAAGAAATATATTCCGGCACTTTTAGAATAAAAACTGTAGATAAGTTTGAAATTTGCAGGAATTCCTACAAAATCCTGTCATAATTGCGTCGCATTTCTTAAATAAAGTAAAAACCCACCTTTGAAACTTTTTTTCGTTTTTTGGTTGACTGCATTTGTGCTACGCACTACAAATGGATTGTGCGCCGCACAACGGTGTGCCAAGGAGCTAAAAATGGAAAAACAAATTCTAGATGTACTGAACGCAGGTCTTGGTTTGGTTAAAAGTGGACAAGAAGGTCTGGATAAAGCGAAAGCAGAATTTACTAAGAGTTTTGAACAACTCGCAGCTAAAGGCGCTTCCGACAATTCCGAAGCATCTGTTCGTGTTCGCGAGTTCGTAGACAAATTCTTAAACGAAGCTAAAGAATTATCTACTGCTGCTACTAAAACTTACGAAGATTCTCGCGCTAAGGCACTTGAAGTTTATAACCAGATTGCAGAAGAAGCTAAGAAATTAGTTCCTGCTGAACAAATCGAAGCTATCAAGGCAAAATTTAGCGAAGTTACTGAGACAGTTAAAAAGACTGCTGCTCCAACTAAAAAAACTGCTTAATCAAAGCCTTTTGAACCTCCCAATATCGGCGGGGGATTCCTCCCGCCGAAAATTTTTCCCTCTTCTTCTCTGTTTCTTGTTACTTTCTGAATGTTCTTCTATATTAAGAGATTATGATTTAATTTCTGCGGGGATCGATAGTCGACAGAGACTATATTCCAACGGTGAAACTGATTACTTTGATTCTTTATTAGTAAGTGGAGGGTATTATTCCTCGGAAGCTTTTTTTATTGAGACAGATCGGCTACCTCTGCTATTACGAGATCAGAATAATCAGGAATTAATTTTTTATAATAACCCAACGGATCTCGAGAAGGATGCTGACTATTTGTTATGGGAGATTTGCGGTTTAGACTTGGATCGCTCGAAACAATATTCTTTTACTTTAAACGGCAATGCCGCTCAGTTATTAGTATCTTATAATTTTAAATATCCATATACTATACTCGGAAATGGAAAACGGAAATTTTTTCCACGTAAACCTGCTGGACAATATGTTGATCAGGGTGAGGCAGTCGGAATTATTCCATGTACTAGATATTTAATAGTTGCTCATGAGCAAGGTCAAGTTGAAGGAAAGAATTTCTTAGAAATCAAAAGTCTGCCGAATAAAATTTATGTTTTTACTTATTTTTATAAAAAAGGTTTTGTTAAAAATTACAAAAAATTTCTTTAATTACCGTCCATCCACCATCTCCGCTAATTTCTTAGGCGCAAGTTGACAATAACTTTCTTTTAATAGAACCTCTACCTCATCCCAATCCACTGATTCATCGATTACAAGTCCGATGATATCTTCCCACCAGACCGGTTTAAAAAATGGATATTGTTTAAATCGAGAAACATCTAACTTTTTAGGAGAAAAACGAAAAGTTAATAAACAAGTAACAGTATCTAGGCCGGAAGCCTTTGCATAAGCAGGAGGATAACCATTCTGCAACATCAATACATGGGCAAAGTTTTTCTTTTTGATACACCAACGAGTTCCAATCCAAGCCTGTTCTTCATAAGCTTCCGGAAGATCCAAACAAATTAACCGAAGTTTGGATAGAATTGTATTTGGGACTGAAATATGATCCGACATTTTAGTACTTAGGGAAGAAGGATTATATATCCTCGAATACAATTTCGCAATCTAAATTTAAAAGCAGGTTGTTCAGAGAGATTATTCTAAACTCCAGCCATGTCTTTATAAACTTGAAATAATCTTTCTACTCCAAGTTTTGTTTCTTCTTGGGAAGCATTGGAGAAGTTCCAGCGCAAATGATTTCTTTCGGGTTCACCAACGAAAAAAGAAGATCCTGGAACCGTAGCGAGTCCTTTTTCTAAACATTTTTTGAAAAGAAGATTCGTATTGATGTCCTGTGGGAATTCCAACCAATAGAATAATCCTCCTTTAGAAATTTGTAATGGAAGTGAATCTCCGAAATTATTCCTAAAACATTCAAATGTATGCTCCGATTTCTTTTGGTAGGTTTTTCGGATCAATGATAGATGTTCTTCGTATTTAGAAGAAGATACAAATCCATAGACTAATTCTTGGTTTAGAGTAGGTGAATGTAAGTCCATGGATTGTTTTTGTATGATTAGATCCTTTAGGACCATTTTAGGAGCCTTGATCCATCCAACTCTTAATCCAGGCGCAAGTGTTTTGGAGAATGTTCCAATAGAGATCGTATGTCCTGGGCCTATCTCGCATAAGGAAGGAGGAAGCACTTCTTCGAAGTATAATTCTCTATAAGCAGTATCTTCTAAAATAGGAACTCCATTTTCTAAGAGTAATTTTGAAATAGAATTTCTAATCTCTAAAGAATAAGAATATGAAGAAGGATTTTGGAAATCGGGAATACAATAAAAGAATTTAGGTTTTTCAGAAGAAGTCGCTAATGTGTATTTTAATTCTTCAATATTCGGACCTTCTTCTCCATAATTGATCCCTATGAAAGATGGAGCATAAGATGAGAATACTTGTATGGCTCCCAGATAACTTGGTTTTTCTAAAAGTATCGGGGAACCTTCTTCAATAAAATAACGACTAAGTAGATCCAGTGCTTGTTGGGACCCGGAAGTCAAAAGAATTTCGTCCGCAGAAGAACCTGGATAATATCTATCTGCAATCCACGCACGTAAGTCGGAATGTCCTTGGGTATCTGCGTATTGGAATAGTTTCGCACCTTTTTTTGAAACGGAAGTTTCGAAAATATTTTTCAGATTTTGGATAGGGAATAAAGAATCATCAGGAAGTCCTCCCGCGAATGATATCATTCCTGGTGTATCGATTACCTTCAAAATATCCCTGGTAACCGATGCAGGAGTTCTTTCGGTCCTTGCTGAAGGTCTGAAAATTTCGGAACTATTTTCTAGAATTAACTTGCCCATCTTCTTATTTTATTTATACATTAAGTTGAGCTTACCATACAGATACAGAAATTGTTTTTATGACCGATACAGATAGGCTTATTACTAAATATTCTAAGATCGCAAATTCTTTGATGGGAAGGATAGAATCTGGAGAATTTCCTCCAGGTTCCAAATTACCTTCTCTGCGAAAGATCTGTTTATTTGAGGAATGTAATCTTTCTACTGCAGTGGAGGCTTTTGGTATTCTACAAGAAAGAGGTTTTATCAGCGGAAGAGAAAGGTCTGGATATTTTGTTCTTCCTAGGCCGGAACTTTATCCTAAATACAAATTAGAAAAACCAGTAAGAGTTCCAAATCCTTCTGTTCCCGAAGAGGTGAGTTCTTTGATGTCTGAACTTGCAGATCCTGGTTTTATTCCTTTTGGAGCAGCGGTCCCTGATCCTCAATTTCTACCTTATTCTTCTTTACAGAAATCATATAAGAAATCCTTAAAAGACTCTCAGGTTTATAAATATTCTGATGCCGCTGGAATTTTAGAACTTAGAAAAAAGATCGCGATCCGTTCTTCTGGTAAAGAAAGAAGAGTTCGTCCTGAGGAAGTGTTTATCACATTGGGTTGTTCAGAGGCTGCGTTTTTGGCTTTGAGTCTTTCTGCAAAACCTGGTGATAAGGTAGCGGTAGAAAGTCCTCTTCATTTCGTTTTATACCAAATTCTTTCCGAGTTAAAATTAAAAGCGATTGAGATCCCTACGGATCCTTTTACTGGTTTAGATCTTCAATCTTATATTTCCGTAATAAGGAAAGAATCTCCTAAGTTCTTAATTACAATTCCTACTTTTTCAAATCCTACCGGAAGTCTTATGCCTTTAGAATCTAAAAAAGAACTTCTGAAAATTTCTTCTAAGTATGGTGTGAAGATTCTTGAGGACGATATTTATGGGGACTTGCAGCATAACGGAGGCATTCGTCCTTCTTCTTTATTATCTTTAGATATGGAAGGTATTGTAACTCAGGTTTCTTCTCTTTCTAAATCGGTGAATCCAGGTCTTAGGATTGGTTGGATGATCAGTGATCAGATTAAAGTAGAGAATGCTAGACGTCTTCGTTTAGCTGAGGCAATTTCTTTGCCTGCGATACCTCAACTTGCATCTTCTTATTTTATAGGATCTCTTGCTCACGAAAGACATTTAAGAGAATTTAGACGAAGGTTAGGAGGTTTGGTACTTTCTTATGCAGATTCTTTTTTGGAATATTTTCCAAAGGGGACCAAGGTCGCAATTCCGAAAGGAGGTTTTCTTCTCTGGATAGAACTTCCTAAAGGAAAAGATTCTAGAGTTCTTAGATTCCAAGCTGCAAAGAAGAAGATCAGTCTTGTTCCAGGAAATCTTTTTTCTCTTTCTGGCAAGTATGTGAATAATTTTAGAATTAATGCAGGAGTTTTAATGGGACCTAAGGTGATCTCTGCTATCCAGACTCTAGGAAAAATTGCAAAAGAAATTTAGATTGTGGGTCCGTACAGGCTCGAGTTATTGTCCATTGAGAGCATGAACTTAGAAACAGAAATCCAACAACCTACTATTTTATGTGACCCTTCCGGCAGAGTGAATCGGAATGCGATTGGCTGGTCCAAAACTCCCTTACATAGATGTAATGTACAAGGCCACTGGCTTCGTAAGAAAAAATGGAATTACTGGTGTTTTTACGATCAAAACTTTTTAGCTTCTTTCACTGTTTCCGATATTGATTACGCAGGTGTGATCTTTTGTTATTGGTTGGATCGAAGGACCGGCGAATTCCAAGAGGCCACAGTTATCACTCCTTTTGGTAAGGGAACTTTGCTTGGGCAAACAGTTTCCAGCAACGCTCGTTACGAAGGTAAAGAAGGATTTTTAGATTTCCATATCGACGAAGATGGAAATTACAAGATCAAAGTGGATTTTTTAAGGGGAACTAAAAAAGCTATCCAGGCAGATATCACATTAGATATTCCTAATCAATGGGAAAGTTTAAATGTTGTAGTTCCTTGGAATCGAAATCGTTTTCAATTCACTCACAAATTATTCGCATTAGGAGCAAAGGGAAAAGTTACAACTGCTTCTAAATCATATGAATTCAATCCTAGGGATTCATTTGGGGTCCTGGATTACGGAAGAGGCGTTTGGCCTTATTTCAGTAAATGGAATTGGGCATCTATGTCTTATCGCCCTGGCGGAAATGAAGTTTATGGAATGAACTTAGGTGGTGGCTGGACAGACGGAACAGGAACCACTGAAAATGCACTTCTCATCAATGGTAGAATTTATAAAATTCCTTCTGTCATCGCTTTTGAATTCGATAAAAAAGATCCAAAAAAACCTTGGATGATCTATTCCAAGGAAAGTAAGGCAGTGGAGCTTGTATTTACTCCTGATTTTCACAGAAAAGCTTATTCTAATATGGGTTTGATTGCTTCTAAAGTGAATCAAATGATTGGAAGTTTTGATGGTGTTTTCCGGGTAGGCAAAAGTGAATTTAGGATTGAAAGCGGACAAGGTTGGGCAGAAGATCATATCGCTCGCTGGTAGGCTAGAATGATTAAACTTTCCGAATATTCCACAGAACCGGACAAGGATCTTTCCAAAGAAGAAGCGGAAGAACTTCGTCTGAAAGAATTAGAAAGGATAGAAGAGTTACAGATCCGTCTTTTTGCGGGTAAAAAGAAATCATTACTCATCGTGCTTCAGGGAGTGGATGCTTCCGGAAAAGACGGAACGGTTAAAAAACTTTTTTCCGCATTAAACCCATTGGGTTGCACATGCAAGGCTTGGAAGGCTCCTACGCAAGAAGAATTGAGCCATGACTTTTTATGGAGAATTCATAAAGAACTTCCCGGGAAGGGTTGGATCCAGATTTTCAATCGTTCTCATTATGAGGATATTCTGGTTCCTTTCGTTTATGAAAGTTTATCTAAGGATAGACTTAAAGATAGGTTAGAGTTTATCGATTCTTTTGAAGAGTTTGTATCCGAAGAAAACCATACTCATATCTTAAAATTTTTCTTACATATTTCCCAAGAGGAACAGATTAAAAGGATAGAAGAGAGATTATCCAATCCTGAAAAGAATTGGAAGTTCGATCCAAGCGATCTAGAGGCTCATAAAAATTTCAAAAAGTACCAAAACGCGTATGAGTGGATATTCTCCCATTCTAAGGAGAGTTTTCCTTGGGTGATCGTTCCTTCTGACAAAAAATGGTATAGAGATTATCTGATCGCCAAGTCAGTTCGTAAAGAATTGGAAGATATGGATCTCAAATATCCCAAGCTGGAAGTCCAACCAGCCCAGATCTGACCTAATTTTCTTTTTCAATTTTTTCTAAAATTTTGTAATTTAGGGGTTGACCTCTATGGTGCGGTGCAATATGAATGGATTGTGCGCTGCACTAAAGGTGTGGCGGAAAAGGAGAGAAAAATGGAAAAACAACTGTTGGACATTCTTAATGCTGGAATCGGACTTTTGAAATCTGGACAAGAAGGATTAGACAAAGCGAAAGTGGATTTAGAAAAAACCTACGGAGAATTAGTAGCTAAAGGTGCTGCAGACAATTCTGAAGGTTCTGTAAAAATTCGCGAGTCTGTGGATAAACTTTTGAACGAAATCAAAGAAGTTTCCACCGTTGCTGGCAAAAACTACGAAGAAACTCGTGGTAAGATCGTTGAGAAGTACAATCAAATCTCCGAAGAGATCAAAAAACGCGTTCCAGAAGGCCAATTAGACGCTGTTAAAGCAAAATTGACCGAAGTAGCTGAAACAATCAAAGCTACTGCAAAAGGAAAAGCTTAATTTCCGACGAGCGGGCGCAGGGAAACCTCGCCTGCTAATTTCTTCCTTCCTCTCAGTCTCCACTGCTTGACATTTTCTTCTTTCGGGTGTCTTTGCTTAGGGATGTTCTCCCGTCCAAAATCAGCCTCACCTTTTTCCCCAATTTTATCTGTTCTACTTCTATTCATTGTATCTTCGCAGGTTTGGACCCAAACTACGGAACCTTCTCCTGATAAAACTATAGAGCAGAAACCCAGTCCTATGAATGGACTTCCTCCTGAAAAAACTCCAACAGGACCAAGCCAGTCAGAACTTAGAGAAAAGTTCAAGAACCAGATAGGTGGTTTTGGATTTGGAAGTTCCGAAAAGTATTATTCTTTGCAGGTTGCCAGGATGTTGGATTCCCAATGGGCAATCGGGATCAATGGTTATACTAATAATTATGTGAATCGTTTTGATAATGATACGGCTTATTCTTATTTTCTTCCCCCTCATGATTTTTACGGAAGGTTAAGAAACCACCAAGAGAAGTATTGGGGAGGAGCGCTCTTTGTCCAAAGGTTCATTGCCGATTCTCCTTTTTTTGTTTCTCTTTGGTTAGGAAGGGAACATTACCAAAAAAACCAAACTGCTCTCTATTGGGAATCTGCAGGTAATACATATCGTTTTGAAAAAGATTCTTATAGTTCCGGTCCAAGGAATTATGCGGGCTTCGGTGTTGGATTCAGATTCCAAACTACATCCGGTTTCTTTTTAGGATGGGAAGGTGTATGGAGTTGGTATGCTCCTTATCATAATTCATTCTCCACTTCCGATCTTTATTATTCAGATAGAACTGCAAGTATTGGAGATCTATTATATAGAAAGTATGCTTATCAGAATTCAGAAAGATTGCCGGGTTCTAGCTTTGGCCTAAATCTTTTTGTAGGCTGGGCCTTCTAATGAATTCGGATCCATTCCTTCTCCCTAAACCTTGGGTAATCGCTCATAGAGGAGATAGCGGAGAATATCCTGAAAACACAATGAGTTCTTTTCGAAACGCCTGGGAACTCAAGGCAGATTGGATCGAGCTAGACATCATTCATTCTTCCGACGGAAAGATTGTAGTCATCCATGATGATACATTGGATAGGACTACGGATCAAAAAGGAGAAGTGAAACTTCTTCCATTTAATATGATCCGTAAGGCGGATGCTGGATCTTGGAAGCACCAAAGGTTTAAAGGGGAGAAGGTACCGGATCTTTGGGAAGTCTGGGACTATTTAAAGTCCAAAAATATTGGACTAAATGTGGAGATCAAATCTGGCGCTTACGAAGAGATCCCGATTGAAACTCCTATCGAACAAGAACTGATTGATTATACAAAAAAGAATTCTCTCTTTTATAAAACCTTATTCTCTTCTTTCTGTTGGGATTCTTTAGCGCGTATTAGAGAATTATCCGTAGAGGCAAAACTTGGCATCTTGATCGGAGAAGAAACTTCTTCTTGGATGGAAGCATTGGAACTTGGTTTTAGATTGAATGCATTTAGTTTAAATCTTTCCGCAAAGGGATTGGACAAGGAAACAGTTTCCAAGATCCAAAAAGAAGGTTTTAAAGTTTTAGTTTATACTTTGAATACGGAAGAAGAATTGAAGTTCGGTATTGATCTAGGAGTAGATGGGATCTTTACGAATTATCCTAAAAGAATGAGATCCTTGCTTACTTGATCTCTATTCTTGCAAATTGGTCCAGTTCTACCTGCCAATGATCTATCATATTTTTTAAAACTGTTACTACCTTTTCAGAAGGAACATCATAATGATCAGAGGAGAATGCGTCAGTTTCTTTGAATCCGACTACGTTCTTTAGATCTTCTCCTTCTGCTCTGAATCTATAGATCTCAAATTCTTCTGCGCCTCTTGCTTCTCCATTTTTAATGAAGAAAGGTTTAATGAGACTCATTCTATATTTTCCAAAACGAAAGTTCTGTAAAGATTGCAGAAATTTATAAGTTCCAAGAGCTAATTCCAATTTCATATGATCTGAATATTTTTCTGAGCCTAAGAACGTAAGTGCAGAAGTTCCGCCGAATCCTAAATAAACTTCGAATTTAGATCCCTTCTCGTCTTGGACTTTGACTAGATCAATTTCTTTCAGCCTCTCGCCGAATAACGCGAATGCGGCCATTTTGATCTTTTCTTCTTCGTTTAATTGTGCGTCTGAAAGTATCGTTTTTACTTTTTCTTGAGGCGACTTAGAACAAGATATTAATTGGGAGAATACCAGAAAGATCATCAATATATGAACAATTGTTTTCATAATAATTCTAAAACCGATCTGCCATATAATATGACTTATTTTCTGAAAAAAATCTATCGTTAAAAAATGCAATTTTGGCGTTCGAGCCTTCAAGTAACGAATTTTTATATAGGTATAATATCCCCTTCTTTATCCCTTAAGGCTCGGCTTTTCATCGTTAGCTTAATCCTTTTCGGTTTACTATAATCGTCTAATGGAACATCCGTTATATGTCAGCGCTTTGGAAATAAATTTCCACATTTATTGAGAATTGATGTAAAACGACTTAACGTTGCCCCGGGCGAAATAATCGATTATTTTAATTGTTAATCGTTAGCCGAAACAGAGAATCCCCAGACGAAGAAATTTATTAAAAAAACAGTAACCTAATGCAAGTTTTGTCAAAAAATTTTATGCTGTGTTATGCGGAAAATTAAAAACACTTTACGAACTCTGTAAGAATATAACTGTTGTTACGTCAGTTAACATTTATGAAACCAAAGAAAGTCACTAACGATGATTTGGAAAAGATCATCGCCGGGGTAAAAACTCAAGCTGTTGAAGCGATAGGTAATTACCTCTACAAAGGATTTCGCATTCAGGTTAGTAAATACAACCTGTCTGGGGCGGAGAGGGTTCAGCTCCTTTATCAAAGGAGAAGGAAAGAAGGTCTTTGTATCGTCTGCGGCACTAAAGTAGGTAAAAAAAATCCTTCTACTGGCAGGTTATATCGCCTCTGCGAATTCCACCGTAAGAAAATAGATAAAAAAAAGTAATTCATAAAATCCGGAAAACGACAGATAATCTATATAGAGCGTAGCTCTGGTAGGTACTCTTGTTTTCCGGATTTTATTTTAAGGGCATACATTTTCCCTTTTTCTCAAACGCTTCTTCTAAAACATTTGGCCTCTCCCGAATTTTAGTCTTATTTCTTCTTATTTTTTCATTCTCCTTCTCTGCATTTGGCCAAGGGGAAAATCCTTCCAAACAAGGACCTTCTGATCCTGACATTTTGTTTAGGATCGCTGAAGAAGCTTATAAGGACCGTCGCTTTTACAAGGCAGCGGAAAGTCTTCGTAACTTCCTGGTTCTTTATCCGGGAAATCCTAAAAAAAACAGGGTGCTTGGCCTTCTTAAAGATTGTTTTCTGAAGTTGGATCGTCCCGAAAAAGCTTTAGAAGTGAGTCTGGACCTTTATAAAATGGAACCGACTGGAGAATTTGGGTTAGAATCCTACTTGGAAGCCGGGCGCCTTCTGGCTAAGATGGGAGAAATCGACCAGGCGAAGCAGATTTTCTCCTCTATTTGCAGACAATCTTACTCCAGAGCAATGGCAGAAAAAGCCGCCCTGGAATTCTCAGGTATCGATCTACTTTCGGAAGGGGAAGAATCTTCTCCGGAAGGGGAATCTTGTCGCGAAAAATAAGGAAATACTCGGATTTCAGTCCGAATTCCCACATTGCGAGCCGATACTAGTTTATAGTTGAATTCCCACGGAAGAATTTTTTAATCTCTGGTAAGTATGTCCAACGGCTTCTTTCAAATCGTGAATTACCCGAAAGGGTCCTATGTCATCGTCGAAGGCAAGAAAGAAGCTCATAATTTCTTTATTATCCGACAGGGCAAGGTCAGAGTTACCCGCGAAAACCAAGTGGTAGGCGAGGATCCAAATCAACTTTTGGGACCTGGGGATTTTTTCGGAGTGGTTGCTGCAATGAGTCAGCACGCTCAGATCGAATCCGCAATTGCTCTCACTGATGTTTCCTTAATTCAAGTAAGTTACGATCAGTTCGGGACTCTGATCCAAAAAAATACTCCGGTAGCAATGAAGATCATTCGCTACTTCTCTATGAAACTCAGACAGTTCGACTCTACGATCACACGTCTGTCTTTCCGCACAGCTATCGAAGAAGATCCGAATCAGTTATTCGCGATCGGAGAATATTACTTCAACCAGAAGAACACTCTTCATGCTGCTTACGCTTTCCAAAAGTATCTGCAATATCTTCCTAATGGTCAATTTGCTACTCAGGCAAAACTGAAATTACAAACAGTCAATCAACCTGTTGCTCCTCCTCCGATAGATTATACTAAGTTTAACCGTGCATACGGCGATAACGAAATGATCTTTTGCGAGCACGAACCTGGTAGAGAATTATATATCATCCAACACGGAAAAGTAAAGATCACTAAGATCGTGGATTCCAACGAAGTGCTTCTCGCTGTTTTACAAAGTGGGGACATTTTCGGAGAAATGGCATTATTAGATAATAAACCTAGATCCGCTTCTGCAATTGCTTGGGGAGAAGTTCAACTCCTTGCGATTAACAAGGCAAACTTTGAGGGAATGGTTAAGGCCCAGCCACAATTGGCAACTAGGCTGATCACACTTCTTTCTGAAAGGATTTGGACAGCTTATAAGCAGCTGGCTAACTTACTTATTTCTGATCCTCAAGGAAGGGTCGCTGATACTTTACTCACTCTTGTGGAAAAAAATAGAGTTAAGGTTATTCCTAAGTCTACTTACAATTTCGAGATCGGTACTAAAGACTTGATCAAGATGGTAGGATTGTCTTATCCTAAGGATGAGAACTTGGTTCTGGATCTGATCTCTAAAAACAAATTTATCAAATTAGATCAGGGGAAAATTTCCTGCACGGATCTTGTTGAATTAGAGAAGTTAGTACAAGCGTTCCGTAAAAAATCACAGATAGACGCTAAGATCAAAAAACGCGCTTAGATATTAATCCCAGCAGCTTTACAATCCGCTTTGATCATGATCTCTACTAGTTCTTTGAATTTAACTTTAGGTTCCCAACCAAGTTTTGCTTTTGCTTTTGCAGGATCACCTATCAAAAGGTCCACTTCGGTTGGTCTGTAAAAATTAGGATCTACTTCGATTAAAAGTTTTCCGTCTTTTTTATTATAACCTTTCTCTTGGTCACCTTTTCCTTTCCATTCTACTTGGATGTCTAGATGTCTGAAAGATTCTTCTATAAATTCTCTAACTGTATGTGTTTCGTTGGTTGCTACTACGTAATCATCCGGCTCTGATTGTTGTAACATCATCCACATCATATTTACGTAATCTGGTGCATAACCCCAGTCTCTTTTTGCGTCAATATTTCCTAAATGGATCGGGCCACCTTTTCCAGAAACGAGTCCAGCGACTCCAAGGGTGATCTTTCTGGTTACGAAACCTTCTCCCCTTCTTGGAGATTCATGGTTAAATAAAATTCCGTTAGAAGCATGTAATCCGAATGCTTCTCTATAATTCACAACTGCCCAATATGCATATAATTTTGCGACTGCGTAAGGTGATCTCGGATAGAATGGAGTTTTTTCGTCTTGAGGAACTGCCTGGACTTTTCCGTACAATTCAGAAGTAGAAGCTTGGTAGAATCTGGACTTCACTCCAGTTTGTTTGATTGCATCTAAAATTCTTAAAGTTCCGACCGCATCTACTTCTGCAGTGTATTCAGGAACTTCAAAAGAAACTCCTACGTGAGATTGAGCTGCTAAATTATAAATTTCGTCTGGTTGGACTTTTTCTAAAACCCTGTTTAGGTTACTGGAATCGGTTAAGTCTCCGTAATGTAGAAAAAGGTGAGGGTTCCCTCTAAGATGTTCGATACGATCCCGGTTTAAAGAGCTGGTTCTGCGGACGATCCCGTGTACTTCGTATTTTTTTTCCAAAAGAAGTTCGGTAAGATAGGATCCGTCTTGTCCAGTGATCCCTGTAATAAGCGCCTTTTTCATTCTGGAACCAAAAACCCCGGCTTTGTTATTGGGGCAAGAAGGATTAGATTATCAAACTGGTCTGAAATTCCAAGTTTTGTAGGACTTCCAACAAGGGCTTAAACTGTCCCTTTTACCCAATTTTTCTTTCTGAATTCATAGATGAAAATAAAGGAAAGTGATGCAATCCAAACGAATATACCAGCCCAGATCCCAAGAGTCCCACCTTTCCATACGATCCCAAAAAGATAAGCCAACGGAAGCATTACTAGATAGGTGAGAAGAATATAGATCCTAAAGACATAGTTCTGCAAACCGGCTCCTCTCAAGGCCGCACCAATCACCATATGATATGCGTCTCCGATCTGGATAACTCCTAATAATAAGAGCACAGGATAACATTCTTCTACCAAGGCTTGGTCTCTGGTCATCGCATACACGATGATCTTTCCTAAGAAGATAAAACATAAACCTATAAATCCCATTACGTGCGCAGAAATGAATGCGGAACGAAATGCAGAATGATATGCTAATTTATATTTTTTAGCCCCCATTGCCTGTCCTAAGATCGTTGTGGCCGCCACTCCAAATGCGTATCCAGGTAAAAATGCAAAACTTAATGTAGAAAATAAAACATTGGATGCAGCAACTGCGAGCACAGAGATCAATCCTTGTATTTTGGAGAAGATCACGAATGCAACGTTGACTAATCCTTCTTCAAAGCCTGGAGGTATTCCTACTTTAAAAATTTCTATTAAATGATCTTTGCTTGGTAGAAGGTTTACTCCTTCGAAATATTTTCCAAGTTTATAATAAAAAAAGAATATAGGAAATACCAATAATCCTGCAAATCCGGCTATCGAAGACGCAAGTCCTGCTCCTCCGATTCCCATAGGAGAAAATCCTAAATTCCCGTAGATCAGTATCCAATTAAGAATTATGTTTGCGATAGTGGTTACTGCCATGGAAACAAAACCTGCCTTGGTTAATCCAAGACCATCCATGAATCCTCTGAAACAAAATCCTAAAAAGTAAAACCCACTTCCTATAAATCTAAAATATAAATAATCGGTTCCGAGTGCATTGACTGTTTTTTCAGGACCGACCCAAAACATAATCCATTCTGAAACCCAAGGTCCGGATATAGATAAGAAACTTCCTAAGAGTAAAGAAAGATAAAGTGTAGAAACTCCTACTTTTCCTATTTCGGATCTTTTACCTTCTCCAAACCTTCTCGCGACTATAATCTGAACTCCCATTGAAAATCCGATTAGGAATGCAACGAGAGTGTAATAAGAAGTTCCACCAATACCTATCGCTGCGATTGCATTTTGGCCAAGATATCCGACCATCACAGTATCCGTAATCCAAACCAAAGATTGGCTAAGCATTCCGAAAACAACAGGCAATGCTAAGGAAAGGATTTTAACGTTCAATCGACTAGGGCGATATAGTTTGAGTATTTTTTTATATAAAGGAACCAAGTAGTTTCCAGCTTTGAGAGGAGGGTTGTGCAAACAACATTTTTTCCATGAAAAACGGTTTATCCCCGTAACGATAGAGTTAGGATGACTTAAAAGCGTAGAAGATACATGGATTCGAATCTAGGATTTGCAGACCTTCATAATCATCTATACGGTAGTCTGAAACCTGAACTTCTTAGGCAGATGGGATTGAATAATCCATCTCCTCGTTGGGAAATTTTTACAAAACCTTTCCAAGAACTTTACGGAAAGTCCATCAATACTGAAACATTCTTCGAAGATCATAAGTCTTTGGAAGATTTTAAGAAGATCTATTTATTTAATCATCAAGGTCCTTTTCCTGAGTTCCAAGCAAAGTTCAATTTGATCATTGCACTTTCTAAATTCGATCCTCAAGAGATCAAATTTGTATCCAAACATATCACCAAGGATCAATACGAAGAAGGCGTTGTGTTCGGAGAATATCGTATTATGTATTCCCCTCTCGATACGTATGAGGGAATTTATTCAAAAACTTTGGCTGCTTGCGAGGGTTTTGAAGAAGCAGAATCAGAACTTTCCGGAAAGGCAAAATCTCGTTTAGTAGTTTCTTTACATAGAGACGGAGAAGTTTTTAAAGAATACGAAATGTTAAAAGAGATGATGGAAAAAAATTCCCTCATCAAAAAATATCTAGTCGGATTAGATTTTTGTTATATTGAAGAAGGTTTTCCTCCTAAAGATAAAAGGGGATTTCTGAAAGAAGTGCAAAAAGATAATATCGCAGAAACTTCTACAGCTCTTACTGTTCTATATCACGTAGGAGAATCTTTTTTAGATAAAACTCTTCTTTCTGCATCTCGTTGGGTTCTAGAAGCCGCTGAATGGGGAGCACATAGACTTGGACATGCTATCGCAGTTGGTTTAGATCCGAACGCTTATCTTGGAAAAAAAGTTTTAGAACCTGTTTCCGAAAGAGAAGATACTCTAAAATTCCAATTAGATCATTGGGAAGAAATTTCCAAATATGGCGAGTTACCTCCTAAAAAAAGATTAGAATCAGAATTAGATTCGATCCGACATAAGGAGAAGGTAGAAATTTCCGTTACTGAAAACCTGGTCTCTGAAACAAAGGCATTTCAAGAGTATTGTATGGATCGGATCAAAAATACAAATGCAGTCATTGAGTCTTGCCCTAGTTCCAATGAGTATATTGGAATGGTAAGAGACAAGGCTCATCATCCTTTGATCAGATTCGCAAGTAATGATCTGAAATTTACAATCTCTACTGATGATCCTGGAATTTTTGGAACCAATATCAAAGAAGAATATGATAAGGCTGAGAGTTTAGGATTGGATACCGAATATTTGGAAAAGATCAGAAAGAATTCATTTCAATATACATCTGAAATTCTTTCCGGAAGAATAGAATTCAGACAAGGAGCAATTCTCTAAAGATGAGATCTTTTTCTAAATTAAACAAGTTCCTTGCTCTTTCTATACTTTTTGCATTTTCTTTTCCTTTGTTTTCTCAGAACCAAAGTGATTTTTCGGATCCTTACGATTATAATTTAAGAAATTATAAAGATGAAAAATCTCCTGATGGATTTAGGGAATATTCTATTCCCCCAAAAATGGATAAACCGACTTTAGTAAATCCTCGAAACGTGCAGGTTCCTTTTCAAACAGGTTTGCCTACCACTTCAGGAAGCCAAGGAACTAGAAGGACTACGAATCCAGTTCAAGGTAGAAGTGATGATGGACTCTTTAATCCAGTCACTGGAGAAGTGAATACTGAAGCATTACAAAGACAACAAGACCAAGCAAGAGATCGCAAAAGAAAATTAGAAGAATTCGGCACTGATCCTCAACCTTATACTGAATCCAGACTTCGTCGTTTTTCGATTATATTTTTTATGACACTTCCTATCGCTGCCGGTGTAACATATGGTGCGTTAGCTGCTGCAGAGCCAGGTTATCAAAAAACATTCGAGGGAGGATGGATTGTATTTGGTGTGGCTTCTACCTTAGCTCTTACAAATGCTTGGTTGGATTTGAGAGATTATGATCGTATGAAGTTGGAGAACCAACCGCAGAGTCCTACTCCGAATCCAACGGTGCCCGATAAACTTTCTGAAACGATATATCCGAGGCAAATGCCTGGGTACGGATTCTATTCCAGAAATTTCGAATATAGAATGGAATTCGAATTTTTTAACACTAGTTTCTGATCAAACATGAATCCTTTTCTTGGTCCTGCGTTACAGGAAAAATTGGTTTCCGAATGGGGGCGGATCTCACTCTTCTTCGAAGAGAATATAAAACCAATCTTAAGAATTATATTCGGAGCCTCAGGAGTAATTTCTCTTTTTATACTTATTTTTTTATACGGATTTTATTATCCACCTGAATGGATCCATCCTCTTCGTTTAATTACTATGACCATAGTTTGGTACTTGGTAATTTATGAATGTTTAAGTTTTTTATTCACATTAACTCCATATCGCGCCTATTTAAAATTTCATAAGATAGAAACATTTGTTGTCTTACTGGTGATCTTGCAGTTTTTTTTCGAAGAAAAAATAGAATCTATTCTTTCTCAACAAAGAACAGAAGAAGCTGTACTTTTATTTTTATCCGTAAGTCAATTAACCTTAGCATTCGGAGGATTTGCACATTTTTTAAGAAGGGCCAGACTTTCTCTCGGGAAAATTTCTCCTTCTTTGGTGATGACTGGAAGTTTTGCGATCTTGATCTTTTTAGGAACCGCTGCATTATGCCTTCCTAGAGCAGAAGCAAGGCCGATCCAATTGGTGGATCTTTTTTTCACCGCAGTAAGTGCAGTATGTGTTACTGGCTTAAGCACGATAGATGTTTCTCAAGATTTAACTGGAACAGGGCAAGTCATCCTGATGGTCCTTGTCCAACTCGGCGGTTTAGGGCTGATGACATTAACTGTATTCTTTGCATTGGTTTTAGAAGGACAGGTTTCAGTTACAGAAAAGCTGATCGTCAAGGATCTATTTAGCCAAGAATCTATAGGAAGAGCTGGCTCCATCTTAAAACAGGTTGCTTATCAAACATTTGCGATAGAAGGAATCGGTTCCATCTTTCTATATTTAACATTTCCTAAAGAACTTGGGTTTTCCCAGAAAGAACTTATATTTCAATCTGTATTTCATTCTATAACAGGATTTTGTAATGCTGGTTTTGCTCTTTTTCCTAAAGGACTCGCAGAACCTTATTTTAGAGAATCGTATTCATTTCTTTCTATATTGATGATCTTGATCGTATTTGGTGGTTTAGGTTTTCCTACAGTAAATCAACTTTTAAAGAAGATTAGATTTGATGGAGAATCTTTTAGGCATCGCTTTTCTTTGGGCTCTAAACTGATCCTGATCACCACTATATTTTTATTACTTTTTGGTTGGATATCCTACTGGGTCTTAGAAAGAAATTTTAGTTTGAAAGATTTGAACTGGTATGATCAGGCATTTCATTCTTTATTCTATTCAGTCACAACAAGGACAGCGGGATTTAATACCTTGGATATTTCTTCCATGGGGATCCCGATGGTATTCGTAAGTTTATTTCTTATGTGGGTGGGTGCTTCTCCAAATTCTACTGGGGGAGGGATCAAAACTTCTACATTGGCACTTGCAGTTTTACAGTTTTATCAATTCTTCACTGGGAAGGAAAGAGTGGATGTATTCGGAAGAACAGTAGCAGAAAATTCTCTTTCCAGAGCGTCTGTTGCGATCGTACTTTCTATGTTTATAATATTCATGGGCATCTTATTTTTAATCTGTTTCGAGAAACCTTTGCCTTTTCTGGATATTTGTTATGAAGTAGTTTCTGCTTATGGAACAACTGGACTCACCCGAGGGATTACTTCTAAATTTGAGACTCCCGGAAAATTGCTTTTATGCTTTGTGATGTTTGTGGGAAGGGTTGGAGTTTTAACAGTATTATTGGCTTTTGTTCCAAAACCTAAACCCAGAAGATATTGGTATCCTGAAGAATATGTCGTGGTCGGTTAAAGGAAGGTTCGAATGAGAAAGAAAAGGATCGCCGTCATTGGCCTCGGAGATTTCGGGATAGAACTCGTAAAAAGACTTTATGAAGACGGACAAGAAGTCACTGCAATCGATCAGGATAAAAACAAGATAGATCGTATTAGAGAATTTTCTACTTACTGCGTTGCGATAGATTCTACCGACGAGTCTGAATTGAAAGAACATGGTTTAGATGAAATGGACGCTGTAGTTTTAGCGATCGGAGATAATTTCGAAAGTCTGATCGTAACAGCGGATGCTTTGAAGAAGATCGGTGCAATTAATATATTCGCTCGTTACCAATCTGATCTGAACAAAAGAGTATTGCAGATGTTAGGGATTGAGAATTTATTCAATCCGGAAGAACGAGCTGCTCATTCTATGGCGGAACAACTTGCAAATAGCAGTGTCAAAGATGTTACCTTACTCGGACAAGATTATAGAATTTTAGAAGCTATGGTTCCGAAACATATGCAAGGCAAAACTGTCCAAGGCGCCAAGCTAAGAGAAGATTGGAATTTAAATTTGATCACTGTCAAAAGACCCAAAAAAAGCAGAAGAAAATCAGATCGAAAAGACGAAGAAGTTTTAGGAATTCCTTCTCCCAATTTGGTATTATCAGAAGGAGATATCTTAGTTCTATTTGGAAAAGCAGAAGATCTGGAACAGATGATCGGAAAACGTTAAGGTCCGTTTTCCAAAACTTTTAAACAAAATTAGAGAATTTTAAATGAAAACGATCCGATTTGGGAGTAAAATTACATTCGATCCGGTCGAAAGAATATAATGCCATGAGAGTTCTGATCCTTTTGCTATTATTAGGATGCAATTTTTGTTCTCCTCTCCAAGTAAAATCCCAGGTAGAGGTAGAAAGATCAGACCATATCCGTTACTACGAAAAAACCTACGCATTCCTTCCTTTTTTTGGCCAAGCACCTCCTATTATCATTCGCGAAAACGAGGATCTTATTCGCGAAAAACTTACGGAGAAGGGTTACAAAGAAGTAGATATCTCAAGAGCCGATCAATTGATACATTACGATATATTAATATTTCCAAGAGGAAGTGTAATCGATCGTAAAACCGATCTGGGCGCTTTCGGAGGATGGACTAGTGCAAGAGGGATGAGATATCATTCGTATGGCGGAACTTCCAGTAGATTAGCAGCAGTTCCTATTTTGGGAAGTGTAGGAGGATATTCTCCTTTTGCATTTATGGGAAATTTTGGTAATTCCAGGATTTCAGGTGGAAGTCCTTATTACGAAAATTTTTACGATGTGATCTTTAAGTTAGTGATCTACGATGGAAAACGTTATAGAGGACTTCCTTCCAGCGTACTTTTAAAAGCAAACGTGGAAGGAGAAGGTAGATCCGGGCCGATGTTCGATGTGATCCCTTATCTAATCACCGGCTTCTTTAAATCATTCCCTAATTTTGCAGGAGAAAAAAACGAAATTATCTCCGAAGAAGAAGTTTGGGGAGGCCATTGATCATCCCATAGGATAAGGAATTTTTTTAGAAACCTCGTCTATCTTTTTCAAAATATCGTCAGACAAGATTAGGTCTGATGCCTTTAAACTTTCTTCTAATTGTTCTACAGTATTAGCTCCAATAATTGTAGAAGCAACATAATCATGTTGTTTGGACCATGCGACTGAAAGGGCGGTCACACTAATCCCCGCTTCCTTTGCAATTTCTATCAGTTCTTTTGTAGAAGCGAGAGTTCCTTCATTCAAAAAACGATGCGCCATTCTTCTTTGTCTTTCTGTGGGAAGTTTTGAATAACGTGTGAATCTTGCGTTTTCAGGTGGAGTAGGTCCATTATATTTTCCGGTCAATACTCCTCCTGCTAAAGGAGAGTAAGGAAGAAGGCTGATTTGTTCTCTTCTGCAAATATCAGAAAGAGCATCTTCGAATCTTCTATTCAAAATGCTGAAATTATTTTGGATAGATTCATATCTTGCAAGTTTGTTAGTGCGAGAAACTTCTAAACTTTTCATGGTTCCCCATGCGGTTTCGTTACTGCTTCCTATGTATCTGACTTTACCTTCGTCTATCAATTCGGTCAAAGCTTCTAAAGTTTCTTCGAATCCGAAATCATGATCAGGCCAATGAGTTTGGTATAAGTCTATATAATCTGTACCGAGTCTTTTCAAACTTCCTTCGATCGCCACTTTGATATTTCTGCGATCTAATGCTGTCTTACCTTCTCTTACTGGAGGAGTGAACCATCCATGCCCAGGCCCGCAAACTTTTGTTGCGATCAAAATAGATTCTCTCTTTTTAGTCTTTAGCCAATTCCCAAAAATTTTTTCAGTAGCATGAACATATTCTGCTTCTGGAGGAACTGGATAGATCTCAGCAGTATCATAAAAATCTATTCCTGAATCGAAGGCCTTGTTTAAAATTCGATGTGCTTCTTTCTCATCGCAACTGGAGCCGAAAGTCATGGTTCCCATACAAATTTCGGAAACCACCATCCCTGTTTTTCCAAGCCTTCTTTTTTTCATTCTTGCCTCTTTTATTTTCCTTCTGCCCAGGATTCTTTCCTTGGATCGGCTCCGCCATATAAAATTCCTGTTTTAGGATCTTTTAAAGAAATACAAGGAGCCCCAAAGTCATATTCCCATTTTTCTCTTTCTTTGACTTCGTAACCAAGTGTTTCGAGTGCTTTTCCTTCTTTTTTATAGATATCTTCTTCTAATTCTATTCTTCCCGGATAATATTTATGAGGGGAGAAGGCATCGGGCCAGTTCAATGATCTGAATCTAGGAGCGTTAACTGCATCTTGGGGATCCATTCCGAAAACGACTAAATTTAAGAATACTTGGACCACTGCTTGGGTTTGCATATCTCCTCCAGGTGTTCCGAAACTCATCCAGAATTTTCCGTCTTTAAATACCATTGAAGCGTTAGGCGTAATCGTAGGCCTTTTTCCAGGAACCAAAGCAGATGGATGATTCGGATCTAATCTGAATTGGGTCATTCTAATTCCTAAAGTAATATCGCCTTCTATGATTGGAGACTGAGGAAAATCACTTGGAGTGAGGGATAAAGAATTTCCTTTAGAGTCGATAATGCTTAAGTAAGTTGTATCCCTTCCTATTTTTCCTGATTCTGTTCTTTCCCAAAAACTTGGAGTAAGATCAAAGAAAGGTTCTTCATTCATTGATAGAGAATTTTCTTTTTGGTATGCGATCTTTTTAGCGTTTGCAGGAGATTCGAATAAGAATGGATTTCCCGATGGAGGAGTTTTCCCAAACGCTTTAGATTGTAGAAGTTTTCTTCTTTCGGAAGCGTATTCTTTACTGAGTAGTCCCTTCTCCGGAACGGAAACATAAGCAGGATCTCCAAAATATTTTTCGCGATCCGCCATCGCTAACTCAATCGCTTGGATTACTGTATGAACGTACTCCTTAGAGTTATGGCCCATTGATTTTAGATCGATACCTTCTAAAATTTGTAGAACGATCGGAACAACTGCACCTTGGTTCCAAGTTCGATTAGAGAAGATTGTATAAGGCCCATAATTTCCTTGTAATGGAACTTCCCAGTCAGCGCTGTATCTAACCAGATCCGATTTAACCATGGTGCCATCGTTTTTTTCATGAGCCTTTGCGATCTTGTCTGCTATTGGACCCTTATAAAAATAATCTCTTAAAGCTTCCAGTGATTCTATACGGTTTTTTCCGGAAGAAGAAGCGGCCTTCTCCGCTTCTGCCAGCTCTTTCAGTGTTGCGGATAACGCAGGTCTATTAAATCTTTCTCCTGCATGAAGTGGCTTCCACCATTTATCCCCCACATAAATTTTTGCATTATAAGGGAGCAGGAATTTAAGACCTAATCTTTTAAATACTCCTATATTTAAATTCCTCATTAGAATTCTGTGAACAGGAAAACCTTCTTCAGCGATTTGAATTGCCGGTTTACTCACTTCTTCAAAAGATTTTGTTCCGTATTTTTTGAGTAATGCGACGATCACATCAGGAGAAGCCGGAACCAATTGAGAAGAATATTTCAGCATCGGAATGGATTCATGTCCTCGAGATTTGAAATATTCTATTGTGGCTTTTGCGGGTGCAGTCCCAACTCCGATATAACTATGAACTTTTTTATCTGCTTGGTCATAATAAAGTAAAGGAGCCACTCCTGGAAAAGATGCCTCTTCTCCTTGGGTCACATTTAGAACTAAAAGAGCTGCTACTCCTGCATCGGCTGCATTTCCACCTTTCTCCAAAATTTCCAAAGCAGCTTTGGTGGCTAAAGGATGACCACTTGCTACCATCAGTTTAGAACCTTGAGCCGTTGGTCTTTCTGTATGATATGGATCTTGGAAACTTATGGTTTCTCCAGGCCCAGAAGTCACGTAATAGATTATTACAAGAACTAAGACGGCGAGTAGGACCCCCGATAAAGAATACATTAGGATTTTTTTCATGATTTCCTCTTCACTGCAGGAGGATCTTTCTAATTCTTCCGAAAGATCGAGCAAGGTTTTTTTATGTTGAAAAGCCTCGAAAGGAATGAACGGAATTTATAACTTTTAAATTATAGTATAGTCAAATCATAGATAGGGAATTCGAAAGGATCTCCCGGTCGTAGTTATAAGAGGCTTAGATTGAGCAGACGTTTTCCTTTTCATTATGCTTGGATCGTTTTGATTGTTACATTTTTCACTTTGATCGTTGCTGCTGGAGTAAGATCCATGCCTGGAATTCTGATCGTTCCTCTTGAGAAAGAATTCGGTTGGAATCGATCTGCCATCTCTTTTGCAGTTTCTGTGAACTTATTATTGTACGGACTTGTGGGACCATTCGCTGCAGGACTCATGAATCGTTTTGGTATAAAACGAATTATGGTATTTGCACTTGGGCTATTGATCTCAGGAATACTACTAACAACGATTATGCGAACAAATTGGGAATTAGTAGTTCTTTGGGGAGTCATGGTTGGATTCGGTTCCGGAATGGCTGCTTTGGTTTTAGGAGCAACAGTGGTCAATCGTTGGTTCGTTTCTCATAGAGGACTTCTCATGGGAATTTTGACTGCGAGTACTGCAACAGGGCAGATCATCTTTCTCCCATTTTTAGCTTCTCTTACAGAACAAGAAGGATGGAGAAATGCTGTCTATGCAGTGGCATCCATATTAGCGATACTTCTTCCTACAGTATTCTTCTTGATGAAAGATTCTCCTAAACAATACGGACTCTTACCTTACGGAGCAAAAAGTGAAGAAGATGGTATCCTACCTGTTTCCGGAAATCCATTCGTGGAAGCGATCTCTGCACTAAAAGTTGGATTGAGATCCAGAAATTTTTGGCTTCTTGCAGGAAGTTTTTTTGTATGTGGTGCAAGTACAAACGGACTCGTAGGAACTCATTTAGTTCCTGCATGTTCCGATCATGGGATCCCAGAAGTAAGAGCAGCAGGCCTTCTTGCATTGATGGGAATTTTTGATCTGATTGGAACAGTTGGCTCCGGTTGGTTATCTGATAGAGTGAATAACAAAATTCTGTTATTTATGTATTATGGATTGAGAGGTATCTCTCTATTATTATTACCCCAAGCATTTGATCCTGAATCGAGTAAACTTTCTATATTTGCGGTATTTTACGGATTAGATTGGATTGCTACTGTTCCTCCTACTGTTGCATTAACAGCTAAAATATTTGGAAGAGAAAAAGTAGGATTAATGTTCGGTTGGGTAGTTGCATTTCACCAGATCGGAGCCGCAGTTGCTGCATTTGGAGCTGGTTATATCCGAACAGTGCAAGGAGAATACGATCTTGCATTTATATTCGCAGGAGCTTTATGTGTGATCACTGCACTTGGGATATTTGCAGTATCGACTGAAAAGGAAGAAGGGAAACTTTCTGAAACACCTGAATTTGCATCATAAAATCATAATGCAATGTGTGCGCGGAAATATGTAGGACTTATTCTAGAAGTTCTACTTTTCCGGAGATTGGAGTAATAGAGCGGATCTTATCTTTTTTATAATCTAATTCATATAGAGTATAATTATTATAAGGTCTGTATTCTTGGTCCTTGGATTGTTTTACTAATTCAGGATCTCCTAAAAAGTAAACGGATCCGTTTTTAATCACAGGAAAACAACCTACAAAAGAAGAATCGTATCTTTGTTTTGTTTTTAGATCTACAACTACGATATTCCCCAATTTTCCGTCCGCTCTTTCAGTGAAGGACAAAACTTTTCCATCAGGACTGAAACTGATATTAACTTGTTCTTTATTCTCTCTTGGCTCTTTGGACTGAGGATTTATCGGAAAAGGATAAAACGGATCTGAGAACTTGACTAGTTCTCCGGTTAAAGAAGGAAGTTTATAAAGTCTGTTTTCCTTCTCTGTTGCTACACGTACTAAAACCAGATCTTCTGCAATTGTATATACATCAGTGATCTGTAATTTCCCACTTTCTATCCAAGCTAAAGTTTTTAATTCGGAAGTTTCGAGAGAATATTTATGAATTGGAACTCTTAGAGAATCTTCTCCATGTTCAGAGTAACGAACTTCGTTACCAATCAATACTATATTTTTTTGATCGGGAGAAACATAAGGTTGGTAACCTGGAAGAGATTTTATCTCCTTCTCCTTTTCATAATCGTATAAAACGGTTTCCCATCGATCTGCATTTTTTCTGGAGAAGATCACGATGGATTTATCTTTCAAAAATCCACTATTCCCTGGAAATGCATCTCTTGTTCCATGGATTGTTTTAACTTTAGAGTTCGCTAGATTTAATAAATTAAGATCTTTAGAAGTTTTAAAAAGAATATAGTTCTGTTTTCTAAAAACAGGGATCCCTTTTTCTTGGGTTCCTGTATAAACAAGTCCAGTTTTTCCATTAATAGAGGAAATAGAGATAAGTCTTAAGATACCTTTGTCTTCTTGAACTGCATACACAGGACTCATAAAAGAAACAGGAGTAGGAGTGACTGAGAAGATCGGGTTTTGTAAGATAGTTATGATGAAGATAGATCCGAGAATTCGGAGGAGAGCAAGGTTCAGAAATTTATTTTTATATGTATCCTTCGCTCGCATACAGTCATTCTCCGAAAAAATCCAGGTTTCGTCAGTAAAATTTATCCGATCGGCCCGGATCGATTTCCCAAAGGGATATTAGATCAGCGTTTTATCTCGAAAGTCCTAAACGTACCTTTAGCATCTTCCCATTGGATTGTGGCTTCCGTTACTTTTGCTTTAGAAGGTCCTCTTTGAACTGCTTTGTATAAATCTTCGATAAAAACTTTGTCTCCTTCAACTACAACTTCTACTTCGCCAGTAGGAAGATTCATAGTGTAACCTTTCAGTCGGCATTCTTGTGCTCTTTGTAGCACAAAATATCTAAAACCAACTCCTTGTACGGTTCCTCGGATCCTAATTTTTGCTCTAGATTCGTTTTTTGCAGCCATTCACGTTGTAACTCCCACAGCTAAATTATACTCCCTCATTCTTGAGAAGAAGCCTTATTTACCATCCAGGAGGAGAAATCCTGCAAAAACTGCCAAAGTATCTCTTTAGATTCTTCGTCTGCTTCCCAATCCTTTATCGCTTTGCGGTAACAGGAAAGCCAAGACCTTCTAGCTTTTTCGTCGATTGGAAATGGAAGATGTCGAGCTCTCATTTTTGGAGGCCCATATTTTTGAACATAATAGGGCGGACCTCCTAGAACTTGAACCATAAAGTCAGCTGACTTTACTTTGCTCTCTTCTAGATCTTCTGGAAACATTCCACGAATTTCGCTGATAGCTATTTGATCATAGAAAACAGAAACAAGTTCCCTAATTGAATTTTCTCCAACCTTTGAGAATAATTCTCTGAGACGAGGACTTGGGGGAGGAGGTCCTCCTGCAGGAGTATAAAATGTTGCACTCATGTAGAAGATCCATTCTTCATAAAATCTAAGATCTTAGGTTCGAACTCTTGGACTAATTTTTGGTACACATCTTTTTTAAATGGGACCACGGTCGACAGGCATTCTTGAAATGGAATGAATCTAACTCTCTCAAACTCTTGCTCATGAGCCGTTAGATTGCAGTCTTCTGTTTTACCATTCCAGTATAGAAGATACCATTTTTGGGTTTGGCCTCTATACTTCTTTAGATTAGAGCTTAAATGTAAGGATTCAGGAAAATCATAATTGATCCAACTAGGATATTCATATATGATCTTAGCGTCTTGGATGCCTACTTCTTCTAAAAGTTCTCTTTGAGCGGCTGAGTTAGGATCTTCTCCATCATCTATTCCACCTTGAGGAAACTGCCAAGAGCCTTTAAAATTCAGTCTTTCTCCTACTAAAACCTCTCCTTTAGAGTTGAAGACTACCATTCCTACGTTCTTTCTATAAGGTTTGTCCATCTAAGTAGAGATTTACATCATATATTCGACAGACAAGCCTATAAAAAAAATGGACCTAAAGTAATACGCGTTTAGTAGAAAAATATGATAAATCAATTGAGGATGGACAAAGAGAGGCCATAAGATTCTTTGGATTAATATTCCGATTCCTTTTGGAGGATGTGTTTCTAACGATGTCGGTCAGATATAAAATTCGCAGACCTCTAGTATTTTCAGAAAAGGATTTCGAAATTAGGGAATCCGAGATACCCGGAATTGGAATGGGACTATTCTCCAAGCAAGACTTGGTTAAAGGTGATACTGTCGGATTTTATACCGGCAGAGTACTTAACGACAAGTCTGCTAACTCATCTAAATACTGTGAGTCTAAATATTTACTTTGGATCTGTAAAGATCATTGGATCTACGGAGAAGGTAAAGAGTCCAACTACACTCGTTATATCAATCATAGCTCTAAACCAAATGTAAAATTAGTAGTATCTACTCGTTGGAAGACTGCAAGATTCGAAGCAATGCGTAAGATAAAAGCAGGCGAAGAGTTATTCTTCGATTATGGAGACGAGTATTGGATCCATATAGACATCTCTCCTGTTGAGCAGAACTAAGTTCTGCTTTTACGCTATCAACGATCGTTTAACAACGAATAACACAGTTTTTTTCCCATAGGAAACAAAAAGTTTCAGGGATCTTCCATTAATTTTATCCCTATTTCCCGCAAAGAGTGGATTCCGTTTAAACAATAAGGAATATTGGAACCTGGGAGCCGGTTCTGAATTTAATATCCGACATAAAGAACGGCGGAAGAACTCCCTATTTAGAAAATAAGGCATTACCTTATTGGACTTGGATCCTTCCGTTAATACTGTTTCATTTCGCTTCCAAGGCATCCTTAGCCTTCCAAGTGGATACCGGTATCTCCATATCTTATCTTCCCATTCCTATCGGTATCGTTTTATGTTTTTGGTGGGGACCGGCACGTACATTACCCGCTCTTTATGCAAACGCATTGTTCAATGCTAATCTCTGGGGACTTCATGATGTAGATAAATATCCTATCTATTCTCTTTGGGAAGTTCTGGCAGTGGGAATTTCTTGGTTCTTTTTTATTAAATGGAGAAAGGGAAAAGTTTGGATACCTGATCTAAGAGAAACAGTACGATTTTTACTTTGGGTAGCCTTCCCCGCGGCAATATGTAATGGGTTTTTAGTGGCAGAAGGTCTCGTCTTATTCGGAGATCTTTCTCAGGATAAGTTGCTCGTATCTTCTTTGCAGGGAATGAGCGCCACGTTATTCGACACATTAAGCGTTTCAGTTCCGATCTTATTATGGGTAACTCCTTGGATGGAGCTTAAGGGGTGGGCAAGAACAGAAGGCGCCTGGGAAAATAGAGAAACAAGCTGGGACAGAAGCAGGCTTAAAAATCTAAAACCAAGAAAGATCGCAGAAATTATCTCTGTATTTTTACTCTGCGGAGTTTTCGGTGCAATTATCCCTACTTTAGAATATTGGTTCGTATTTGCGTTATTCGTTCTTTGGGCCGCATTAAGATATGGTATCACAATGGCCCTTACCGCAAATATTTGGGTGCAGATAGTCACCTTGGTATTTCCTGTATTATTTGGCCGGTCAGAACATTACCAATGGTTTAAAGACGATAAAGAACTTATCTTTTTAGTAAACTTGGGGATCTTATGCGTGGTTGCTTTGATCACAGGAAGGGCAACGAGCGATTCCAGAAAAGAGTTACAAAAAAGAAGAAGGATAGAAGGTAAACTTCTACAAAGCCGAGAACAATACCGAAAATTTTTCGAAGAAAACCTTTCTGCAAATTTTATCACAGATAGTTCCGGAAATATTTTAGCTGCCAATTCTTCTTTTCTGAAGATGTTCGGACTCGAAACACAAACAGAAGTTTCTCTCAAGAACTTTGCAGATCTTTTTCCTTCTTATGATGATTATTCGTTCTTCTTACAAAAAATACAGATCAGTTCGACATTGGGAACTCACGAAGAATTTTTTCAAGACAAGAATGGACTTCCTATCCATACGACTGGAAATTATTTCGCTACATTTACTAAATCAGGAAGTATAGATTCTATCAGAGGATATCTATTGGATGATACTCTTCGTCGTAAGTTAGAAAATCAGCTAATAGAATCCAAAAAATTAGAAACGATCGGGACATTAGCGGGAGGGATCGCTCACGATTTTAATAATATTCTACAAATCATTTCCGGATACGCGACCAGAATACAATTGGAATCTTCCAAATTCGCTTCACTTACGGACATGTCCCGTTCGATTAATGCTGCTGCAGCGAGAGGTGCAATTATAGTTCGGAGACTTCTTTCCTTAGCTAGAAAAGGAGGAGGCGGATTCAAGACGATCTTTGCAGATCAATTGATAAATGAAACGGTAGATCTATTAGTTCCTACATTCTCTGAAAAAATTAAATTTATTAAAGAATGTAAAGAAGGACTTCCTACAATATTGGGAGATTATTCACAGCTGGAGCAGGTGCTTATCAATCTTTGTCTAAATGCAAGAGATGCACTTCCTGACGGAGGAGAGATCTCTATACGTGCATTTGGAGTACAAGGCGCCAATATTAGAGAATCTTTTCCACTTTCAGAACCAGCAGAATATCTTTGTATAGAAATTTCAGATAATGGAGAAGGAATGAGTGAAGAGACTCGAAAAAGGATCTTCGAACCATTTTTCACTACAAAAACCAAAACACAAGGAAGTGGACTAGGAATGTCCATGGTCTATGGGATCATGCAAAACCATGAAGGAATGGTGCAGGTAAGTTCCCAATTAGGAATGGGCACGAGTATTCGATTATTCTTCCCAGTAGCAAAAACCAGAACTTCTCAATTGATAGAAAGTTCAGGAAAAGTTTCTCAAACTTCTACCGGCATTATGTTAATAGTGGAAGAATCACCTTACTTGTCTGAGATCTTGCAAGACCAAATGTTGGCTTTAGGTTTCAGATTGATCAGTGCAGATAGCGCTAAAAAGGCTCAAGAAATATTAAATAAGTTTAAATCAAATACAGTTTTAACAGTGGTAGATCTGGATTTCGAAAATCTTTCTTCTTTGGGATTTTTGGAAACAATCAAGAAAGAATGTCCAGAACTGAAAATTTTTGTCTCTGGAACAGATTTCGGAAAGGAAATTAAGGAAAAACTTTCCGCACTTGGAATTAACGATCTTCTAGAGAAACCCTATAAGATTAGGGACCTGATCGAATTCTTTTACACGAAAAGTTTTTAGATTAGGCTGCTTTCTTTTCTTTCACATTTGCATTCTTAAAGAAAAATGCAAAACCCTGCACTAAATCATAGATCGCAGGTAACTGAGCCAAAGAAATTCCAACATCACCATGAGAGATCAAAGGTGTTAGCACCAAGTTGGATTTTTTGTTAGGAAGATTTTCTTTTAAGATCATAGCTTCTTTTGCAGGAACTACATTGTCTCCTAAACCATGAACGATAGAAACATGGCAATCTAAAAGATGAAGTTTATCTTTTACTTGTAATTCTTGTAAGAATGAACTTTGAGATCCTGCATTTGCTACGATCTCTTTCCAGATTTTTTCTCTGAAACTTTTATCTTCTCTAAGTTTTAAGAATACTTCTTTGTTTTCAGCGCTGATATTTTCTAAAACAGTAGGAAGTTCCAAAGTTTCTCTGGAAAAACTTCCATCTAAAACGCATGCCTTTAAAGCAAATTCCAACTCTTGGTTATCAGATTTGAGAGCGAACCTTACGAAATTATAAAGAAGGATCATTCTTCCGTATTCGTCTCCCTCGTCAGAAGTCATCACATAATCCAAAGTGGATTGAACATCACAATAAGCACCAATTGTAAGAATGGAAGAGATCTTTTTTCCAACTTCAGGATCAGAAGCAGCAATGAGTCCCATACTTCCAGAAAAGGAAGGAGCAATATAAGAAAGTTTTTGGTCCTGACAATATTCTTTATTGGAAGAGATATGAAGTATAAGTTCTTTTATTTTTTCTACTGTCTCTTTTTTAATTCGGAACTGAGTAACTTCTACCATCAAAGGAGAAATAACAGTGTATCCTACTGCTGCAGCAGATTTACAAACTGCTGCGAATCTTGGGTCTTTATTTCCTAAATAAGCTAAGCCATTTACTGCCAAAATGGTTCCGCAGGATTTTCCTTTCGGAGTGTAAAGAATCGCAGGAATTTCAAATTTATCCGTTCTAATTGTTATCTCTTGTTCTGAGACTTTAGGAGGAGTAGGTAATTGGCAATGAAGGGCAAACTTGGCAGCCTTCCAGAAATATTTCATATTTGTATCCAAACCCGAACTCGTTAAGATCGGATAACAATTTTATGACGATTTGAAATGTCGTGGAATGGAGAATCCAAGTTCCGATGGATCATCAACTGGCCCTCTGGTAACCACTATTCCGCAAATCAATCGATCGAATTAGCAAATTCTACTTTGCAGACATTTTCACGAATCCCATTCTCCGAGAAAAAAATTCACATGATCACATTAGGGTATTCGAATGAAAAAAGAAAAAGGAAACAGAACCAAAATTCTGCCTGAGGACAATCCGGCCTTAAGCAAGGAAGAAATTCGGCTGCTTCTAAACGCATCCAGGACTCACGAAAATCATTACCTTTGGTTTAGGATGTTATATTCTTTCGGACTCCAGCTTTCCGAATTGGTCTCCCTAAAGGTGGAAGATTTGGATTGGTCCCATCATAAAATATTGATCCATCATTCCCAAACCTTAAACCCCAGAAATCCTTCCATTCCATATTCTTTACGGAGGGATCTTTGGTTTATTTCTCAGGGCAAACAGGGAGATGATTTTTTGTTTTCTGGCAGAATGGGCAAACTTCGTCCCAGGACTGTTCAAAAAATGTTTTCTAAGCTAGAAGAAATGACGGGTCTGACAATTTCAGTTTTTAGATTGAGGAGAAGTTTAGCTTCTCACCTGATCGAAGCTGGCTGGGACCTGGAAAGTATCCAAGAACAGTTGGGGCTTTCTTCCCAAAAATCCCTGAAAGATTTGCTTGGGCAGAAACCTAAGCAGGCTTCGCTCAAAAAATTTCCATTGGAGGAAATTAACGGATCAGCGGCATAATATTCAAAATTTAGGATTTTCCAACTAGAGGAGAATAGATGAGATGGGAAAAAATTCTTGTAAAACCCCATTTCCTCACTATTTTAGTCTACGGCGAACTTTCCGTTCCCCTTTTGTAACTAAAAAAGGAAATTTTCTTTGTCGGAATATGATCTTATGGATCGTCGCTCGGAGCCTAGCTTGGAAATTAAAACGAAAAAAGTAGGGAAACACACCCTAGTTCAATTAGATGGCAGGCTGGATATCACACATTCGGACGAGGTAGAAGCAAAACTTCTAGACGATGTCCAAGCTGGAACTGGTGATATCGTTATTAACTTGCAAAATATTTCTTATATATCTTCTTCCGGGATCAGGATCTTTGTAGGAATGGTCCGGGAACTAGAAAAGCAGAATCGAAAACTCAAACTTTGTAATATCACACCTAACGTTAAAAAAGTTTTCGACGTTGTGGAATTGCTGGATCTTTTCGAAGTCTACGAAACCGAACAAGAAGCATTAGCTACCTTAAAATAATCAGCCGGGGGCACTTTGTATCATGGGTTCCCCCGCTAGCACAGAAGACCGATCTTCCGAAATTTACGGACTCATCGGTCTTTTCTTTTTATCCATACTTTCACTTTTAATATTTAGGATCTCCGGGTTGGAGTTCCCACCTGTATGGCCTGACGAGGTTTTATTCTATTCTCCTTCCTTAGATTTTGCAAAGAACGGACTCTTCCGCACTGATGTGCTTGACGGTTTAGTAAAAGGAATGGAGACCAAAACACTTTGGATGCCTCCAGTTTTCTTTTTATTAAATGGTTGGGTTCTAAAATTTTTGGGAGAAGGTCTCGAAGTCCTAAGATTATTCGCTGCGATCTTATCTATTGCGAGTATCTGGATATTTTGGTTTATACTGAAAACATTCGATTATTCTCCAATCGCAAGACTGGGCGCTTCTTTACTTTTATTCACTGATCTATTGTTCCTAAGAGTTGGTTGGACTGCAAGAATGGAAGCGCTTTGTTTGTTTTGGGCACTTCTATCTTTACTAGTACTTGCAAGAAAAGCAAAATGGAAGGGAGAAATTCCTCTCCAACAATACGAGGCATTCTTATCCGGATTCTTTTTAGGGATCTCATTTTTGTCACATCCATTCGGCGCAATTTTTGGGGTGCCTGCATTACTTTTGATCCACCAGGCAAAAGCATGGAAGGTATGGATGTTTTGGTTGGGTGGTGCATTGCCAATACTTGCTTGGGGAATTTGGATCCATCCAGATTGGGGAATTTTTTTCTATCAATTCGGTGCGCAGTTCGGACGTAAAAAAGATTTATTCCAATCTTTCTCACCAATTACAAAGATCAAAGTTCTATTGGGTGGATATGAATCTCCAGGACTCAGATTATTCTTTTATCTTGCATTAGCTTACGGACTTTGGGTTGTAAGAGGAGAAATTAAAGATAAACCTAAGTCTGCGTTCTTCTTCTCTGTTTGGACAGTTTCTATCCTATTCTTTTTGATCTTATCCACTGAATATTATTATGTAATGTATTTGTGTATCCCTTTGTCTGCTCTCGGAGGATTCTTTTTCGAAAGGATCAGAAGTAGAAGGGTACAATTTATCGCAGCTATATTAGTATTTTCAAATATTGCAATTTTAGTGAATGCTTATAAAAGAATAGGTTTTGGAAATCCTGAATTCGATCTGAAAGATAGATTTTACGAGGTTTTAGGGCCGGAATTAAAGGGTTCTAAAAAACTGTATCTGCAGGCGATTCCTGATCCTTATTTCCATATTCGAAAAGAATATCCGAATCTAAAGGTTCTTGAATTTATTCCTGGAGAACTTCCTATTCCGAAAGAAGATTTTATCCAGTCCCTAGATTCAATCGATACATTCGTATTTTCGGATCGCCAGAAAAGAAATGAATTCGTTCAGTCTTATTTAGAAGAGAATTCTTCCAAGTTCAGAAAATTCAAAATTACTGCAGAACCTTCTACACTTAGAAAAGTAGCAAATGTAGAAGCTGAAGTATATCGCAGAAGATAATTAAACTTTTCCGTTATCCTTGATCTTTTTAACAAGGTTTCGATTTGCCTCTTGTCTCAAGATCGCGTTTTCGTATCTTCTTGTCTCTGTTTCCGTTTCTGGTTTTATTTTAGGAATTGGGCAGGGCTTCTTATTCTCATCCAATGCAACGAATGTGAGATACGCAGTTGTTGCCCGAGTTACTATCCCTGTATAAGGATTTTCTTTAGAGACTTGGACACCGATCTCCATAGATGATCTTCCTGCATAATTTGCAGAAGCCTTTAAGATTACATGATCCCCCAAAGAAATCGGTTCCAGAAAATTCAGTTTATCTACACTTGCAGTAACTGCTTCCCTTCCACAATGTCTTTGGGCGACCATTACGGCGATCGAGTCTATCCAAGACATTAAGGTCCCTCCGAAGAGGGTTCCATAATGATTGGTATGGTCGGGCATAACTATATGCCTGGTTTCCACTGCGGATTGTTTTGGTGTTTTTACAATTTCTTCCGACATCTATGGTTTAGACTAACAACCCTAGTATTACGTTCTTATAATTGGCATTGCAGAATAAAATCGTTGAATACTTGAGCGATATAAACTCTTTCCTTATACGAAAGTGCAGTACTTCCTGCAGAGATCAATTCACCAGAGTTAGAAAAAATTTCTCTAATAGAATCGTCCGGAGAAATCGTAAATATCTTGGTAGGAGAATGAGCTTCTCCGTTGCTTGCATGTTTTAGGAATTTCATTACAGACGGGTGAGTTACAGTAAAGATCGTTCCTTTTTCGTCTATTTCCAGATTGTCCGGTCCACTTCCGAGTAGGATCGATTTAGGTTCTCCTAATACGATTTTACCGTTCTCTCTTTTGATATCGAATTTTAAAACAGTACCTTCGTTAAACGCAGATCTATATAAAACTTCTTTTCCATCCGGTCTTTTTACATAAAGGATCCCATTCCCCAAAGAGATTGAATTGCCCAGAGAAGACCAAGACTTTCCGTCGTAGTAAGCGATCTCAGAACGTTTCATTCTGAAAAGATCATGGAATAGATAGAGCATAAATCCTCCTTCTCCATGATCATTAGAAACAAAAATTTCATTTTCAGAAGCGACTGACAGATCATTAGGACTTGTAACCAAAGGATCTTGTAGAGTTTGGATATGTTTCCATTTTCCAGCCTTTGCTTTTGCGGAAGGTTTTTCCGTTCTTTCAAAAACTTCTATAGAATGTTCTTTGTATAAAGTGATATGAGAGATCACATATAGCCTGTACTTTCCATTTTGGTTTAAAAGACTCATCCCATGAGGTCTGAAATTTTTAGGATATTCTGTTTCCAGTAGTTTTGGTTCGAGTGTAGAAGAGTTCAGATCCAAAAAGTAGATCTTTCCTTCTTGGTCCTTGATCCTTCTTTCGTGGGAAGATACATACAGTAATCCTGCCTCTCTATCGATGGCTAAATCTTCCGGGCCGGGCATTCCTGAAATCTTGGAGCAGCCTTTTAATGGGATATCTTTGATATCTCCGGAACAATTACTGAAAAATAGGCCTAAAACGGCGAATACTAAGGGTAGAATGGAAACTCGCATGGGGTCCCAAGATCTGCCTTAAATCCGGCACTGGCAATCAGATTCAAGGCCCGAGTGGGAATTTTATTCTTGCAATTTTTGTGCAGTGCATAAAAATGGAGTTAAAAAGGAATAGCAAGGCATGGACAACCAAAAACTAAACGATATAATCAATGCCGGAATTGGGGCCGTCCAGACTTCGAAAGAGATTTTCGATAAACTTCTCCAGGACTTAAACGACGGAAAGGAGAAGGTGGAGCAGAGATTCGACGAATTAAAAGCACAGGGAGAAAAAGACCTGAGCGATAATGCGTTGAAATTCAAAGTTCCTCTGGCTTGGGGAATCGTTAAAATTGAAGAAATTCGTGAGAATATCTTAAAACAATTTTTAAAGAAATGATGGGCGGATTTTTCCCCTCGAATAGGAAACGATCATGTTTCGATTTTCAGAGGGAAAAAATTCAGCTCTAGGCCGCTTTTTACTCTTTCAACTCTCTTCTCTCTTTCTTTTCACTCCATTAAATTCCCAAAATTTTTCTCCAAAGACCATAACGACTAACTCAGAAGAATTGATCCTTGTGACTGAGGTAAGTTCAGGTAAACCCAGATCAGAAAAGGTTTATGGAAACGCTGATTTTCTAAAAAGGGAATATTCTCCTGCTTCTACCTTTAAAACATATTTGGTTTTGTCTTTATTAGAGAATAATATTATCGATCCAAAAGAAAAGATAGAATGTGCAGATAAACATATTCCTAATTCTCCTAGACTTTTGGATTTAAGAGACGCATTGTTTTATTCTTCGAATGATTATTTTGAAAAAGTTTTTCCAAAATTAGGAAAGGAAAAATTGGATCTTACCTTGCATAAGATCGGTTATTTAGAAAATTATAAATCGGATCTTAAAGTTCAAGATTGGTGGATCGATCTTACAGGTTTAAAGCATGGGGGAAGGATTAGATTAACTCCTAAGAGTGTACATTCTTCTTGGTCCAAAATTTTTGAAAATGGTTACGGATTACCTAAAGATCTTATAGAAGAATGGAAAAAGACTCTTTTCTGGTCTGAATGTCCGGAAAAATCGGCTAACGTGTATGGAAAGACCGGTTCTTGGGAAGGAAGTTTTTGGTTCCAAGGTGCCTTGGTCAAATCTGAAAACGATTATATAATTTATACCATCTTAAATAGAAACAAATCTGGATCCAGAACAGGAACAATCATTAGATTTTATGAATTAGCAGGATGCAAGGTTCCGAGTTTGGAATGAACAGGATTAAAAATAGTTTCTTCGGCTTCAGTGTGAAAAGATCAGCAAAGAAAATCAGGAGATACAAACCAAATGATCTGTCCTCCTTGGAATTTTTCGCGGGGAATATTCACTGCAAGCGCAGAACCAGGAGTGAATAGAAAAGATTTTCCTACTCCTGAAATTCCCAAAAGAGTTTCTGCAAACACACTCACATCAGGGCTATGACCCACTAATAGGATCGCATCCGAGTTTGAATTATCTTTAAGAAGAGGACAGATCCGAAAGTAATCTTCGCCGGGAAGAAGGTATTCTGCAGATTCAGTTTCTAATTCTGGTTTTAGGATTTTAGAATAAATTTCCGCTGTGGCCTTTGTGCGAACATAAGGGCTATGATAGATCTTTTTGATCTTGAAACCGGTTTGAAAAAACCGAGCCATCTTTTCTATATCGGTGATTCCTTTAGGAGTAAGGACCCTAGATGAATCTTTGCCGTCTTCTGAATTGGGATCGGCTTCCCCATGTCTGGCTATGATAATCTTCATAGAATAAATGTAAAATTGTGGATACGTGTTCTAATAAAAAGGATTGCTTCGAGAAGCAATGGAACTATCGTTTCCGGCACCTGGTCTAAGGATTTTTGAATGCCTCAATTTGCAATTGAAATAGAGCACCTACGCAAATTTTATCCGAAAGTAAAAGCATTACAAGGAATTGATCTGAAAATTCCGCAAGGTGGGATTTTTGGTCTACTCGGTCAGAATGGAGCCGGTAAAACTACCTTGGTTCGCATCCTACTTGGGTTCTCCAAACAGACCGAAGGTTACTGCAAAGTTTTAGGTTTGGAACCTTCTCCACTTGCTAGAACTAAAATAGGTTATCTTCCAGAAAGAATGGCTGTCCCTACTTATTTGAGTGGGAGAGAATTTTTAGAAGCAAGTTTCAAACTTGCATTGGTACCTTCTTCCATCGCAAAAAAGAAAAGTAATGAATTCCTCGAAAAGTTGGGATTGGCAGAAGCTGCTGATCGAAAAATTTCCACTTACTCCAAGGGAATGTTACAAAGATTGGGGCTTGCAAATGCACTTGGCGCAGAACCTGAACTTTTACTTTTAGATGAGCCCGGTACAGGTTTAGATCCTGCAGGTTATAAAGAATTTCGAGAATTAATTTTAGAGGAGAATAAGAAGAGAGGAGTCACTATTCTAATCAACTCTCATCGTTTATTAGAAGTGGAACAAATTTGTACTGAGATTGGGATCCTTCATAAAGGAAATCTAATGGCTCAGGGTAAGTTGGACGAATTAAAACAAGGAAAGGATAGGATACGTATTCGTTTGGAATCTGCTCCTGAATCCTATCTGGAAGAGATCTCTTTGGAACATAAAAAAGATGGGAAGACTTGGGAAATTCGTCCTAAACCGGATGTGGATCTAAAAAAACTTCCCGCAATTTTAGTGGAGAAGGGTGCAGAAATTTTCCTCTACGAAAGAAAAACTGAATCTTTAGAAGATGTATTCTTCAGGCTTACTCAAGGTACCGAGAATGGAGGATCAAATTGAGCTCTCAAACTGATTTCAAATTTTTTATATCCTCCGCTTTTCAGCAAATAGGAACTCTGCTTCGGCTAACGTTTGTCCAAATTATCAGGCGTAAGGCAATATTCTTTTATTTTTCTCTGCTTGGCTTTTTCCTATTGGGAGAATGGACCTGTACTACTTCTGTAGGAGGAGAGACCAGTCACGGTGTTTCTTCTTATATGTATTTTATCCTGACTTCTTTTTGGAGTTTAGTATTTCTAGTGATCCTAACTTCGGACCTTCTCCGCCAAGACATGGACTCTCAGGTCCATACTTTATGGTTAAGTCGTCCAGTGGATCCGTTCGCTTATGTAGGAAGTAAAGGACTCGCATTGCTAATTTGTGTAGTGATGTTTGTGCTTTTGGCTTTCGGGATCAGCTCTTGGTTCTCTTTGGAAATTCCTTGGGAATTTCTTTGGTATCAGGGAACTATGATGTTGGTTTATTCATTTTTTGTTCTATTGGTTCTTTTGGTGACTCTATTCTCGAACCAATCTCTCGCGATCGTAAGCTCTCTAGGTCTTATACTTTTCAGCTGTATTTTGGATTTTGTAGCCTATAACCAAAACATTGATATGTCAGCAGAGGCGGGCGATGTCAAAAAATTCGTTCTAAAAACGATCTACTGGGTTCTTCCCCAGGTCGGGACTGTTTTTTATCATTCTTTCGCGCTTTTTTTGGGGAAGGCTGATCCTAAAAATTTCTACGGACCTTATTCTTTCGTCCAAGTAGGAGCATGGATCGTAATTTTAAAATCTACACTTTGGTTGACCACTCGACACAAGGAGATTTAGGCCCTAAGGGATTCGGGGAATTTAATCTAGGGTTGACAAAACCTGCTCAGCAGTAGGATATAGCAGGCCCTTCCGCCGAGCGAAAATGAATATAAACTGGTACCATTTCGAAAAGGAAGGATACTATCTGAGCGTTCGTAACGTAAACGAACGCATTGAAAAGCTAAATCCTCTCTATATTCGGTTTACCACTTTGAACAAAAGTGTGGATAAACTAATCAGCGTTCTTTTGGATAGGTACCTTGTCTATTTGGATGCGATCACCCTGAAAGAATCCGTTTTTTCTATCTTAAGAGAAAGCGCGATGAACGCCGTTAAGGCAAATTCCAAACGTATCTTTTTTGCCGAAAACAATCTGAACATTTCCAATCCTGATGATTATGTAAGAGGGATGGCGAATTTCAAAAAGGAAATGATCAAGGACAAGGAACGATATGCTGCCTTGTTGGAAAAAGTTAAATTCCATTGTTTGATCACTCTTGCTTTCAATCGGACTAGCTTTCTGATGAGGGTCTCCAATAACGCTCCTATCATTGCAGAAGAATTAAAACGTGTAGAGAATCGGATCGGCAAGAGTAAAGAGTATAATGACCTGGGCGAGGTTTTTGCGGACCACGCAGACGATACGGAAGGTGCGGGTCTTGGACTTGCAATGTCTCTTCTGATGTTAAAGAATGAAGGGATTACCGCTGATTCTTATAAATTAAAGGCAGAAGGTGGTATCACTTCGGCTTATATAAAAATTCCGTTGGACTTCAAACATAGAAATATTTCTTACCAACGTACCGTTGAAATTATAGCAGAGATAGATAAACTTCCTACATTCCCGGAAAACTTGAATCAGATCATGAGCCTGATCAATAAACCCGATTCTTCTATCCAACAGATCACGGAACAAGTTGGAAGAGACGTTTCCTTATCTACCAATATTTTAAAACTAGCAAACTCTGCTTCTTTTGCACAAGGAAGAAAAGTAGAAACTTTAGATGACGCGATCAAATTGATTGGTCTATCAGAATTAAATAATATTCTTTTGAGTCTTGGAACTAAGAAAATTTTGGAAGAAAGATACAAAGAGTTCGAGCATATCTGGGAAATGTCCAGTCTCTCTGCTTATATTTGCAGAAGGCTCGGAGAAAAAATGGGCTGGAAGAAAACATTCCTTACCAATTTGGTTTGTGCCGCTCTTCTTCATAATATAGGACTTGTACTTTTATTATCTCTCGAAGGAGATACAATCGAAAAGTTAACCGATATCTCCGGCAAAAAACTTTTACCTTCTACCCTTGGGTTGGAAGAAGCTGCACTTGGTATCACCCATACTTCTTTAGGAGGTATGATCTGTGAAAAATGGAATTTTTCAGATACGATCAAGGTTGCTGCAGAATACCATCATAGACCTTTGATGGCTAAAAAAGAATCCAGAGACGTTGTATTTGCGGTCTATTTATCTGATTGGATCATAGATTGTCTGGATGGAAAAGCGGATCCTGCGGCGATCCACTGGGAAGTGCTTCAACATTTCGGTTTTAAAAAAGACGAAGAATGGTTGGAGTTCGGTAAGAAGGTTATAGAAGAATATAAAGCCTTCCAGAAACATTCTACCTGACCGTTTTCTTCTCAAAAAAAACTTTACAACTCTATATAAGCCCGAGAGTCTAAAACTTAAGTTTGCATATGATTGCCTGATTGTTTACAACCTTTTCCTCAAAGGACCCTCGTATCACGAGGGAGTTACATGAAATAGTCTGATTGACTACCTATACTTTTATAGGTTTGGGCAAAATAAATGGATCAAAAACCATCTTTGAATTTATCCGTATGGGATGCGGATAGAGAAAAAGAATTTATCAAAATTTCAGAGGACCTAGGTGTCTCAGACCCGATCTCTGCAAGGATTATCGGAGAACAAGGACAAGAGTTTCGTCTAGAATTAGGAAGTATAAAAGAAGAAGGTACCGGAACACTGACTGGTGCACTTCGCTTTAATGCAGATTCTAGTTTGGATCTTCCTGTCGCAGGGGATTGGGTGCTCGTCACAAAACTAAGCGGAGAAGAATATCTAATCCACAAGGTTCTTCCTAGAAGAAGTTTACTCGTAAGAAAAACCAAAGGAGAAACTTTAAAGCCGGATCCGATCTGCGCAAACATGGATCGAATTTTTCTTTTGCAAGGTTTGGATGGAGACTTCCAACCTCGAAGATTGGAGAGGACTTTAATACAGATCTGGGAGAGTAAGGCAACACCAGTAGTTGTACTTACTAAGAAAGATTTGTATTTGGAAAAAGAAGAAGAACTAAGGGAGAAGATCGAGATCGTTCGAAAATCTTGTCCTGGTGTAGAAGTATTCTCCGTTTCCAATCATAGACGAGAAGGTTTGGAAGAACTGGAAATGTTTTGGAAAGACGGATCCACTTCTGCTTTTATAGGATCTTCCGGAGTCGGCAAATCTTCTCTTCTCAATTTATTGATCGGAGAAAGAATTAGATCAGTAAACGAAGTTAGAGAATCAGATTCAAAAGGAAGACATACCACCACGAATAGATGGATGTTCCGTTTGGATTCCGGTGCTTGGATCTTGGACACTCCAGGTATGAGGGAGATCCAACTTTGGTCCGACGGTTCTGGTCTGGAAGAGACCTTTCCTGAAATTTTCGAAGAAGCTTCTAATTGTAGATTCCAAGATTGTTCCCATATCAGTGAGCCTGATTGTGGAGTAAAACTTGCGATCGACTCAGGAAAAATTTCGGAAGAAAGATTCAAAAGTTATTTGAAACTCAAAAGAGAATTGGAAAGGACTGCGAACTTGAGCTCTCCAAATTCAGTTGAATTCAGAGAACAAAAAGCAAAGTGGAAATCTATCCACAAAGAACAAAAAAGAATGCAACAACAACGAGACCGAGAAAGATATCGTTAGTTTTTGAGAAGAGCAGGGGAGATTCTCCTCTGCTCTTTTAATTGATCGGAAAACGATCTATAATCTTGTAAAAATCTTCTGCGTTTAATTCTTCAGGCCTTTTGTCTAAGGAAATTCCTGCAGATTCTATACATTCTTTTAATTTAGATCTTAAATTTTCTTCGGAGATTGGAAGAGGAAGGCCGTTCGGATAAAAAGAGTCTAATGGAGCTTCTTTGATAGAAGAACCTATCTTTTTTCTTTTTCCCCAAAATAAGGTTCTACATAAAATTTCTAAAACTTGGTAGGATTCCTTTTTAGAAAATCTTTTGTTTGAAATAAATGTAAGTACACTTGAATCCACATTTGGAGAAGGATAAAAACATCCAGCCTTGATTGTTTTTTTGCTCTGGAATTTTCCATAAGCTCCTGCATAAATTGAAAGAGAAGAAATTTCCTTAGTAATCCTTTGGGCGAATTCTTTTTGGACTAAAAAAACTGCTCCTTGTAAATTTGGGAGTTTTTCCAAAGAAAGAAGTATAAGTTCAGAAGTGATATAATAAGGCAGGTTACCGAATAAAAAGCAGGAATTCTTTTCCTGATCTGATAATGTGTCTCTTGCATCTCCTAAAATGATCTCTGTTCCCGGAAGGAATTCATTTAGCCATTTATAATATACTGGATCTATCTCGTACAATCTTAGCTTTTTGCCGAGTCCGTAAAGTATATGAGAAAGTGCCCCAAGACCTGGACCGATTTCCAAGATAAGTTCTGATTTTTGTAGAAGTTCTGGTCCCGCACTGGAAAACAAAGTTTTCACAGCGTTTGGATCTATTAGAAAGTTTTGCCCCCATTTTTTAAGAGGAGCCGAAGATCTTTCGGATAAAAATTCCCGGATCACATTTGGTTTATAAAACGGGTATTCCGGGGAGCTCATCACTTCCAATAAACTTCCAACCGGGAGCGATTCCAAGCTGTTTTCTAAATCGATTCCATTCTCTCGGATCTTCTTTCATCCCAAATCTTGGAAGGAGCAGTATGATCCCTTCTCCGCTTTTTGTTCTGTTTGTTAATAGGAGAAGTGAATCTTTTCCAATATCAAATCGGATCAGTTTTTGGCCAGGATCTGGCAAATGAAATTCTACTAATTTAGGAGTTAAGGTCCATTTTTCAAAACCAGCAATCTTCGGTTTTTCTTTCCCTCCGTATTTCAGGGATAGATTTTGATTTCTTTTCAAACATTCAGAAATCCAATCCAGACAGGATTCGTGTTCGATGTAGATCTCATTTAAGGTTTTTGAATTTCCACAGAATCTTTCCGGATCTTTTCCCAAAGACTTATATAGAATTTTAGAACTATACTTACATCTTCCTGCTAGAACCAATCTGTTCTTTTCTTGGAGAAAGAAGGTGAATCGATCTCCGAAAAATACATCCGGAAGCCTAATCCAAGTGGAAGAATTTGCTAATAGAAATTGGAAACCGCAGCAAATACAAAATCCGAGGATCCAGATCTTTTTGGAGAGCGCTACTTTGTTAGTTTTATCCTTTACCGAATTAGAAAGATCTAATATGGAATTTTCTATTTTGCCAGAAGGGAGTAATTTCCAAAGAAATAAAAAGATTAGGAATAAAAACCAAATTCCTAATCCGAAAAATTTTGTATTACCTCTATAATAATGTATCCAATTCCAATCTGATTCTCCCCAATAGAGAGTTGTTTTTTCTAGTATTTCCAAAAGAAATAAAACGATCTGCCAGATGGGTCGGGCAAATAAGGAAAGACATATTGTTTCCAATACTAAAGAAAAATATAATAAAGGAAGTAAGATCCCGCAGATCGGAACTAAGATCAGATTTAAGCCTAAAGATCCGAAACTATAACTACCAAAATAATAAATTAAAGAAGGTAAAGTGCCTATTCCCGCGGACAAGGAAACTAAAAGATTTTCTCTCCAAAATCCAATAAATCTAGTTAAGATCGTTTTATCTTCTGCTGCCGGAGGGAGACATTTTTGAAAACAAGGGAGCAAAAGTAAAATGCCCGAAACCGCTCCAAAAGAAAGTAAAAATGAGACTCCAAAAGAACGAACAGGATCCCAAATATAAACTATTCCAGCAGAAGCGATTAATAGATCTGCCGGTTTAGATTTTCTGAAAAACAAAGATTGTAAAAGTATCCACGCAGAAAATATCCAAGCCCTCGCAAGTGAAATTGGAAAACCTAAACATGCTAAATACAATAGTCCAAATAATACAGGAAGTATTCTCGGAATATAATATCCTAAGAAAGGAATTCGTTTTAATACAGCGAACATACATCCTATTAAAATCCCGAGGTGTAAGCCGGAGGCGGCGAATAAATGTAAAATTCCTCCTTCTTTAGCATTCTTTTTGAATTCTTTATCTAAACCTTTTGCGTCTCCTAAAACTAAACCTATAGAAATTTCTCTGGCTCTACCTTCTATCTTTGCTTTGTCCAAGACTTGATTGATCTTTTGGGAGAATTCTTTTTTCCAAGTACTGGATTTTTCTAAAAGAGGGGCGGATCTTTTTGTATAACCACAAATTGCCAGAACAAAAAATAGGATCACTCCCCAAGAAAGACACGGGATCTTTTTGCCAAAGAATAAACTCGAGAATAGTATTATATTAATTGAATGTATTGCGCCCCAGGCTAAGACCAGGTCTGGAAAAAAAGTATCTAAAAATAAGGTGGATAGAAGCCCTAGGACAAGATAGGAAAATAAGGAGGAGGGAATCCAGTCCTGGTAGTTTTGTTCCAAGTATTCGCCCATACGAATACCTGTTTTGGAGAATTTGAATTGTGTGCGGAATTCTCATTCCGCTATAAATTTTGCTATTAAACCGAAACTTTTGAGATTCCGATTCCCAGCTTTCCTCTTACATTATCTAGGATCTGAGAAGAAGCCGCTCTCGCTTTGTCCGATCCTTTTTTCATTACGGATCTTACATAAGCAGGGTCTGCTGCAATCTTCTCTCTTTCCTTTCGATAAGGACCGAAATAATCTAATACAGTTTCTAATAATGCTTTTTTGAGATCTCCATAACCAGTTCCTGGGTTTGTGAATCTGGATTGAAGATCTCTTTTCCCGGATTCATCTAAGAAGAGAGAATGGATAGAGTATATTATACTTTTCTCATAATCTTTCGCTTCGTCTACTCCTGCAGAATCAGTTAGGATCCCCATTACGGATTTTTTTAACTTCTTCTCATCATCAAAAAAGTTAATCGTATTTCCATAAGACTTGGACATTTTCGCGCCGTCCACTCCTGGCACGATCGCAGTCTCTTCGTCTATTTCAGGTTCAGGAAGTTTGAAAGTTTCTCCATATTGAGAGTTAAACTTCTCTGCTATATCTCTTGCGTATTCTAAATGTTGTTTTTGGTCTTTTCCTACTGGAACCTTATCGCTATTAAATGCGAGAATGTCGGCTGCCATTAAAACTGGATAAAAGAAAAGTCCCCCGCTTGGAACGATTCCTTTCGCGACTTTATCTTTATAAGAGTGTGCCAATTCCAATTTAGGAACTGTTATGGACATGCTAAGATACCAGGTGAGTTCAGTAACTTCTGGAACTTCTGATTGGATCCAGAATGCACATTTGTCTGGATCGATCCCGAGTGCTAAAAAATCACAAACGGCATCATAAGTATTTTCTGTTTGGTTTTTTGCAGAACTAAAAGTGGTTAATGCGTGTAGGTCAGCTACAAAACAAAATAGATCAGACTTGTTTTGATAATCGACTAACTTGCGTATAACAGAGAAGTAATTTCCTAAATGTAATTTACCAGAAGGTTGTACCCCGGTCAATATCCTCATTGTTCCTCCGAGGGAGCGAATCGGTTTTGTGGATCGTCGAAAGTTTTTCCGGACAGACGTTCATACTCTGCTTTTAATGCGTTGAGTTCTGCATCCAATTTTCTATGAGCTGTCAGTTTGTTTACAGTAAACTTGTCTTTATAGATGACTGCGTAGTTAAATAATAACTGAGCCATATCCACAAAAACGTATTCCAAAGTTTTACTGTTTAAACGATTTCCGGATACCATCGTGGAATCATAAAATGGAAGAAATCTATGAAGGACTTTCACTTCTTCTAATACTTTTTCTTTAGAAGCTAAAACTCTTTCGTTCAACTGTCCTTTGGCTTCGTAATCTTTTGCCAATAAGTGGTTCTCAACCAATACGTTGATCCTCTCTGCGAATTTTCCCATAAAAGCAGAAGCTTCCGCAAGTAATCTTAATAAGTTTACTGTGATCTGGTCTTCTACTGAGCCGCCGGAAGTGTTTTGGTTAAAATTGGAGAAGGTATACTGAAAGCTAGGATACTTTTTATTAAACGCATCCAATTGTCTGAGAAGATTATTAATCTCTTCTATCTCAGTTTTGAATAAGCCTGGTTGGGTTACTAACACATCTCTGTTATGATTTTTGGTCCCTATCTTAACTGTTCCCTCTAAGAGAGGAGTGTAACAGGATTGAAAGTCACGGAGAAGTATATGGATCAGCTTATGAGGCATTCCCTTGTAAGAAGACTTGAACGCAGCTGAGTTCATATTCTCAGGCATATGATGAGCGAAATAATCATCCACGACACCGTTCAAAAAGTCGAAAGAAATTTTTCCGTTATCATCTATTTTGAAATAACGTTGTCTTAAACCGTGTAACTCTTCTTTTTTATTCATTCTTGTCAGAATATCGTCTGACAATTTGATCAATGTTGTTTCTACTTCCTTGGTTATGTCCGGAGATCCCTGGAATTTGGTTTCATTAATCGGAGGAACATTCAAAGAATCTAATATTTCTTCCCAGCCAATTACCTTTTTGTTGGAAACAACATAGAATGCTCGGATTGCATCCGTAAGTTTAGGTCTTCCGTTTTCCAGATTTAATCCGTAATTCAATCCAGAGATGATAGAAGGAAGTTTTACAGATAATTTTTCGTCCTTCTTCACTAACTCAGGAACATGGCCTAGGATAATATCTCTGGCGTCATTTCTGGAAAGATGGCGTGCGTAATACATCTGCATCTTCAAAGATCTGTTCAAAAAGATCTCTGGAGAAATTTCATCGATGAATAGTGAATCTAATGAGATGAAGTTATTAAAAAATTTATTAAAATTCAAGACTACATTATAAACCAAAGGTCTCCAATGTCTCCAGCCTTGGCTTTCTGCAAGTCTGAGAGCTTGTAATGTGGAGATGATCTGATCTTCTTTTAATGCTTTGAATAATCTTTCTACAGAAGGAGCGATCTTTGAATTTCTTCCTAAGAAACCGACTTCGACTGTTCCGGTGTCTTTCGCAAATTTTGTAATATTCGCATTTCCACCGAAAAGGTTGGCAAGAAATCCGAGGCCTGGTCCAGCATCCGGTTGTTTTTTTACAGGCTTAGGTGCTGTTTTGGAAGCAGAGGAAGATTGAGAAGATTTGGAAGACTTGTCCTCTCCTTCAGGTTTTTTATCTGATTCTTCTTTCTTCTTCTGTTCGAACTCTTCGTCGACTTTTTTCATCAAGTCGATACGTATAAATATATCGTTCGATTTTTGTATGACTTCGTCTATCTTCTGTTGATGTTCCGGAGAACGTGTCTTTCGATAGAGGTCTGCGAAGACCTTATGGGCGTCTGTGCGAGAAGTAGACAAACTTATTCCCTCTCGTTAAGCGGGTTCTCCACAATTTGCGCGTTTGCAGGTGCTCCGAAATTGAAGAGAGACGCAGGTAAACCTATACCGGTTTGGACTCCGGAAAAACTTACTGAGGTATATTCTCCGGTGGATCTGCTCTTCATTCTGAGAGAACGAGGAGTGTTATCCGGGCCTAAAGTGACTACAATCTCTTCGTAAGTCCTTGTCGCGGATTTTAGTCGAAGTGAACCTCCCACTGGAGTTACTTCTTCGTATCCGGAGAGTAGGCCGGCCATTCCACCAGTCATACCTTTTACGTCTTGTTTTCCTACAATTCCTCTGGAAGGGGAATAAAACCAAAGATAACGTCCGTTGGAGGCAATAACCCTTCCATCCGAAAATTTTACATGTATATGATTTGGTCTTTGATAAGAAAGAGTTCCGGTGAGTTCGTTATTGATCGTAATACTCGCCCGAAAGCTGGAAATTTCGGCCATCTTTCCGATGACGCCGTTTAACCTTTCCTTGCCAGGATCGGATAAAATAGAAGTGCCGCAGACCAGTAGAGCTGCGGCACCCAAAAAGGATAATATACCCTTGGATGAAGCCATAATCGTTCCTACTATGGCTTCATTAGACGAAATTATCCAAGTACTTTTTTAAACTCGTCGGTTAGTGCCGGTACGACTTCAAAAAGGTCTCCTACGACTCCGTAGGTAGCTACTTTGAAGATTGGAGCGTCTCCATCCTTGTTAATAGCCACGATATACTTAGAAGAGCCCATTCCGGCCAAGTGCTGGATCGCTCCGGAAATTCCGCATGCGATATAGCAGTTCGGGGAAACGGTTTTACCAGTTTGACCCACTTGATGGCTATGAGAAATCCAGCCAGCATCGACCGCAGCACGGGAAGCTCCTAAAGCTGCGCCTAAAATGTCCGCCAAACCTTGGAGAACAGGCCAGTTTTCAGGTCCTTTAATTCCGCGTCCACCAGATACGATGATAGAAGCTTCTGCCAATTGAACTTTGTTCCCGCCGCTTAGGTCGGAAGAAACGATTTTAACTTTCGCATCTCCTGCGGATGGACTTGCAGCTTCAGCAGCGCCTGCTCCAGCTTTTTGTACTACTTCTTGAGAGTTTGGACGAACAGTGAAAATAGCGATTGGGCTGGTAACTTTGAAATTACCGTATGCTTTTCCAGAGTAGATTGGCTTTTTAGCCACTACTTTTCCGCCGTCTACAGAAAGACCAACTGCGTCAGCAATGATCCCTGCTCCTACTTTTACAGCTACTCTTGGAGAATAATCTTTTCCTTGAGAAGTGTGAGGAACTAAAACTACAGAAGGATTTTTTTCCTTAATAACTCCGGCTACTAAATTCGCCCAAGTTTCTGCGTTGAAGTCTCCTGCATTTACAGTAACTACGCTGTCTGCTCCGACTGCTCCCAGGTCTCCTGCGAATTTTTCAACTCCGGATCCGATGAGAAGAGCGGTAACTTTTCCTCCGAGTGCGTCCGCAATTTTGCGGCCAGCGGAAGTGATTTCTTTGGAGATCTTTTTGAGTTCTCCGTTTTTGAGTTCGCCTACGATTAAAACGTTGCTCACGGGTGTTCTCCTTAGATAACCTTAGCTTCTTCGCGAAGAGCTTTTACTAATTGTTCAGCGTAACCTTTCGCATCAGCCGCTTCTAACTTGCGACCAGGAATACGAGGTGGAGGTGGCTCCAATGCTACTACTTCAATTTTACTTGCAGGGTTTCCTAAATCAGCTGGTGTTTTGGTTTCGATAGGCTTTTTCTTAGCTGCCATCAAACCTTTCAAGTTAGGATAACGAGGTTCGTTTAATCCTTTTTGAGCAGTGATTGCTACTGGTAGGCTGGTTTCCACAACTTGGGTTCCACCTTCTACCTCTTTAGTAGCTTTTACGGAAGTTCCGCTAATCTCTAAACTAACTGCGAAAGAAATATGAGCGATTCCAAGTCCTTCTGCAACTTGGATCACTACTTGGGAACTATCGCTATCGATAGATTGGCGTCCGCCGATGATGATGTCTGCATTTTCAGCTTTCGCGAAATTTGCGATCAGTTCTGCGGTTAAAACGGTGTCGAAAGGAACGTAATTGTCCACTTTGATTTGAACGGCACGGTCCGCTCCCATTGCGTATGCTTGGCGTAAAGACTCTTGAACGCGATCTGGTCCTAGAGAGACTGCAATAACCTCTCCACCATTTTTTTCACGTAATCTAAGTCCCTCTTCAATTGCGAATTCGTCGTACGGAGAGATAATCCATTTAATTCCGGCTTCATTGATGGACTTGTCCCCGACTTTGATATTCGTTTCGGTGTCAGGCACCTGTTTCACTAAAACGATGATCTTCATGAACTTTCGTTCTCCAAATTAATTAATAGGGCTATAAACACGAAATTTCTGAAAAGCTTGAATGCAAACTACTTTTTTGCACGTATTCCGGAAATCTCGCCTATCGAAACAGAATGAGTGTTCTGCTCCAAAAATAGATCCAAAATAATCCTAAAATGATAACCAACACATTGGCATCTGATTGCAGGAAGAAGGTTAGCCCCCAAAAAAACGGCAAAAGGAAAAAGCTGATCAGGAATAAGAACCAGATCCAGGACTTTCCGCTAAAAGGGGTAGCGAATGATGCCTCGATCTCTGAGCGGATCTCTTCTAAACTTTTGGGAAATTTTCCTAGATTGCGGATCGCAAGAACCAAAGCGAGAAGGCAAATCAAAGTTAATACGACAGAATACAGCATGTTTATCCTCGTTCAGGGAATTCTAGATAATTGCAGGGACTTAAGAACCGCTTGCCTGTCCTTTTTGGTATGGAATCTGATCTGCACATCATCTGTTTCTGGATTTTCTACAGAAAATTCGATCTTCATCTTCTTATCATCCCCGATACCTAAGGACTCAGGAAAGATTACGGAAGAAGATTGGTTAGCAGTTACGCTGAAAGTTGCCTGGTCTAAGGCTTCTCCTTCGAATTCTACCCTGAATTTTCCTTTAGGATCATTCGGAATATAATGATCGTAGGCTTTTACTTCTTCGTAAACATTTGGTTGGATCTTACGTTCAGATCTTATCGTTTTCAGCTTATAAGTGTATTCAGAAGGATCTAGAGAGACTGATTTTTTTGCCTGAATAGAAGTTTTAGGATCTAATCCTAATTTATAAACCTGTAAGAAAGTTCCTCTGTATAGTAGCGTATCCGGGTAACGATTCACAGTATCCACAGGATAATTTCCTTCTAAATGGATCTTATCAACTTTTTCTAAAGTAACCGACCCATCTTCTAGGTTAAAGTCTTCGTCGATCAGATAGACATTCCAACCGGATGCGATTAGTTTATTTGCCTTTTCTAAAAACGGGCGGGTCTTACGGATAAGATAAGTGTCTTTCCCACTTAAATAACGAAGAGGACTAGCGAGGTCTTCTTTTTTAGTAAAATAAATTGCCTTTTCGCTTGGAAGGGATATTGATAATCTTTCGAATTCTTCAGAATAACCGGATAACATTCTCTCGAAAAATATCAATCTATCTCTATTATAAAGATGATAGAGATAACCTGCAAAAACTAAAACGATCAGAGCGAGCTTAATTACCTGCTGTTTGATAGGTAAAGAATAAAGCCCCATGACTCCCATAATGCATAAAAAGGGAACAGGAAATAAAACCCAACGTCTAGATGCCCAGAAATGATCCGGATAAATACTTGGTTCGTAAAAATAAATAAAAGAAAGAAGAGAACCTAATAAAAGGAATACCAAAGATCCAGAAGATTGTTTTCGGAAGACTAATAGATCGTAACCCCCGATACCAAGCAACACTAGAAGCAAAGGAACATAAAGTAAGAAGAATAAGAATCCATTCTTTTTAAAATATGCAAAGTCATTAATTGTATCAGAATTGCTGATCACTGGTTGGATAGAATATCCGAATACGATCAAAATAAGAAAGAAACAGAATGAAAGAACTCGTAGAGTATTCCTGTTTTTGAGGACAGTATTTCTGATGAACTCAATGAAAATGCTTCCTCTTTTTAGATGAGGCAAAATAAATAAGCCTAATAAAAATAAAGAGAAGAAGGCGCAAAGTATAGTCAGTTTAAGTAATTGTTTCGTTCTCCATAGATCTACCATGTACGGTTTGGAATTAATATAACCGTGTAAGATGCTTAAGATTGAAATTACCGAGTACCCAAAAAGAAAGTTAAGTCCTTTCTCTAGAGATTTTTTTCTTAAGAATAATAGATAGCCTACAAAGATCACAATTGCAGGGAAATATATTAAGCTATCGATCCGATTAAAGCTGCTTAATCCTAAAATTCCGCCTGCAAAGAACATCCATCCTTTGTTCTTCCGAAAAAAATAAAGAGCTAAATACGAAGAGAATAAGATCAGCAATTGCCCTAACGGTTCGGACAGAGTTGTCCTAACATTCCAAAGTTGGGCCGGATTGAATGCACAGAAAAAAACTGCGACCAATGCTCCCCAGGGCCCTATCCATTTTTTTACGATCAGAAATATAAATACTAAGGATAATACTGCGAATATTGAATTCACTCGGAACATCGCATCTAATCCGAATAGATCAGCAGACAGCGCTAAATAAGTGGGGAAGAGGGGATAGAAGCGGGGAGACAGAGAACCAATTGGAATAGTTGGGTCTTGAGGAGAATGGTCGGAATGGATCGCAGGATAACCGTAAATGATATTATTCCCTAAAACCTGAGTTAGGTCTTGGTAACGGAAATCATCGAAATTCAGACCGCCTGTTTTCTGGATCTTACTTCCAAAAACTACATATACTCCGTGGTCTCTATCTCCTTTGATATATTCAATTGGAAAAAGAGAATACATTGCTCCCGCACTTAAGAGTAATAAAGCGAGAATAATGTTAGTAAATAAATTTCTGGAGTTATTCCAGCCTAAAACTGGATTCAATCTCAGATCAATCTTACGAAAGAATATGTATCCGATGAATGATCCGGAAACTAAAAGTTGGATCAATGCGACAGATAGAATTTTGTAAGACTCAAAAGAAACTAAAAGAAGTGCAATGGACCCTGCGGTTAAAATGGAAAGGGTAATGGAGACTAAGTTTCTGGATAGGGGTTGTGGAAGTCCTTTTTTATGAAGAATGACCGATATAAAATAAGCATTTAGAATGATGCCTAAAAAAAATAAGAAATTTACCAAGGAAACCACTGCCTAATACGAAATAATATCTTATACTCGATTTGTAAAGCTTGTATTTGCAGATCGTGATTTAGGTCTTCTTAAATACACTTAAGTTCAGTAACTCGGTTGCAATTTACAGTGGGTCCCAAATACTTAAGTTGAAACTGAATAGGGCATTAGAATGAAGGGAACCCAAGAAAAAAAAATGGATCTATATAATCCAACTGATGATCACCTTTCCTTGAGAGAAAATGTAAGTGCTTTCGCGAAAGAAAATCTGGATCTGCAGGCAAAGGATCATGACGACGAAGAATCCTTTAATAAGGATCTATTTCGTAGATTAGGAGCTGAATTAGGAATTTTCGGAGTTACTGTTCCTCAGGAAGACGGAGGAATGGGATTAGACCCAGTCGCAAGTGTGATCATACATGAGGAATTCTCCGCTTATGATCCTGGATTTACTCTATCATATTTAGCTCATGAAGTACTTTTCGTAAACAATTTCTATCATAGCGGCAATCCGTCCCAAAGAGCGAAATATATGCCTAAGGTTCTCTCGGGAGAATGGGTCGGCGGAATGGGAATGACCGAGCCTGGAGCGGGGACTGATGTTCTTGGAATGACAACCGTTGCCACTCGTAAGGGCGACAAATTCGTGTTAAACGGCAGAAAGCAGTTTATCACAAATGGTATCGTGGGCCAGGTATTTTTAGTATATGCAAAAACTAGCAAAGACTCTCGCAGGACCACTTCCTTCATTGTAGAAAGCTCATATCCTGGATTTAGTTTTGGCAAAAAAGAAGAGAAGATGGGAATGAGATCTTCTCCTACTACTCAATTGATTTTCGAGAACTTAGAAGTGCCTGCAGAAAATCTGATAGGTGCAGAAGACGGAGCCTTAACTCATATGATGAGAAACCTGGAGATTGAAAGAGTAACTCTCGCAGCCCAATCTTTAGGAATTGCTAAACGTTGTATTGATGTGATGTGCGAATATTCTATCCTTCATAGAGAAGCCTTTGATAAAAAACTGATAGAATTTGGGCAGATCCAAAGGTTGCTCGCAGAATCTTATGCAGATTACCTAGCCGCAAGAGCATTGGTATATGATGTTGCTTCTAAGATCCACCCTGAAAATCGTAACTCATTAGGAGCTGCTTCTGCAAAACTTGTATCTACCCAAATGGCAGAAAGAGTTTCCAGAAACGCAATCCAGGTCTTAGGCGGTTATGGTTATTGTAGAGAATATCCTGTAGAAAGATTGCATAGAGATGCGATCTTACTTTCTATAGGTGGTGGAACGAACGAAGCAATGCAAAAGAATATAGCTGCTGACTTGAAGAAGTTATACACAAGCTCCGGACTGTAATAGAATATCCGGGAGCAGTCAGGTCGTTCTTTTAGAAAGATGGCGGGCTTTATAAGCTCGCCTCGTAAAGTTCTTCCCGTATAAGAGCCCTTTAATAAGTTCTGTCTGCAAGGGCATATAGTGTCCAGGGGATGCAGGATTTCATGAGAAAAAAAGGGCCTAGTACGGTCGTTTTAAACAAAAATAAAAAGAATCTATTCTTAACGGTTTTATTCATTTGTTCGGTTTTCTATCTTATAGATTGTTCTGCCGGCCAAGGCCAGGGAGATCATTCAGTATTCGGAAGAAAGGCTTCTTTAACTAGAGAAGGCCTACAACTTGCGGCAATCGATACTCCTCCTGCAGATCGTCATCTTCATGCAGAACATTATCCTTCTTCCAATGAACGAAGATTGGACCTATTTAAATCCAGAGTAGTGGGTTTAGGTGGCGGGTATATGGGAGTCGGGACTGATCAGAACTTAACTTTGATCGCTTGGGCAAGAAGTGAATTCGCTTATCTTTTCGATTTTGATCCGGTAACAGTTTCTATTAATCGACTTCATCTTCACTTTTTAGAAATTTCTCCTACTTATCCTGAATTTGAAAAACTATGGGATCCTAAAAATAAGGATACTGTTCTTCCTATCATTGAAAAAAGATTTTCGAATGATCCAGAATATCAAGTAATTCTAAAGTCTTATCAAATCGCTCTTAGAAAGGGAGCGGTTCCTCAACGTTTAGGAGATTTACATAAGATCTCTAAAGTGTATCCTCAATTTACTTCTTTCCATAACGATACAAAGGATTATGATCATTTAAGAAATCTGATATTAGATGGAAAAATAATCGCGATCGACGGGAATTTATTGGGAGACAAGACCATAAATTCAATTTCCGAAAAAGCAAAAGAACTAGAGATCCCAATCCGTATTTTATACACTTCTAATGCAGAAGAATATTTTAGATATCCGGAAGGGATGAGAAAGAACTTCCTAAATTTGTACGGAGATTCTAAAACAATAGTGATCCGCACTGTTACAAAAGGTGCTAAGGTATACGGATTTCCAGACGGAGAGATGTTCCCAAGAGAATTTCCTTTCCATTATAATATCCAATCTTTGGATAACCTAAAAACTTGGCTGAACAAAGAAAATGTTCTATATACAACGATACTTCTTCGTAATCGTAAACCGATCGAAAAAGGATTCTCTTTGATCGAAGCCCTCCCTCCGGAACCTAAAAAATGATCCGAAGCTGTATCTTTTGTTTTGGGATTGCATTTTTTGCGATCCCTTGTTCTTCTCAGAACGTTAAGACAGGTTCTTCGACTGATGCAGTTAGAATTGTAGCAGTTGGAGATATCATGTCTCACCAAACTCAGATTGATACAGCCTACGATAAAGAATGTGACTGCTGGAAATTCGATGAGGTATTCCAAGAAGTATCTTCCATGATCTCTGAAGCGGATCTTGCAGTTGGAAATTTGGAAACCACTCTTCCGGGAGACCCAAAACAATATACTGGTTATCCTCAGTTCGGAGCTCCTGATTCTCTTGCAAAAGCAATTAAGGATATCGGCTTCGATGTGTTGTCTACTGCAAATAACCATTCCTGTGACAAAGGGAAGTTGGGAGTTACGAGAACTCTTTCCGTATTAGACCAGTTAGGTCTGAAACATTTGGGTACTTACAAAGACAAAGAAGAATATGAAAAAAATAGAATATTGTTCGTTTCTGTAGGAAATCTGAATCTTGCATTTTTAGATTATACTTATGGAACTAATGGTTTGGAAATCCCTGCTGGAACAGTAGTCAATCTAATTGATAAAGACCAGATCGCTTCTGATATAACTCTGGCGAAAAAATCCAAACCGGATGCAATTATCGTAATGTATCATTACGGAACAGAATATCTGCACCAACCAGATCCTTTCCAAGTGGAAATGGTGGATCATGCGTTTTCTTCCGGAGCAGATATAGTTTTGGGGGGGCATCCTCATACTCTCCAAAAGTTCGGTAAAAAGACGATTAAGGATAAATTTGGGATCTCAAAAGAAAGATTTTATATTTATTCTTTGGGTAATTTTATCTCCGGACAAGACAGACGTTATGTAGATGGAGGATTGATCCTCAAATTTTCCTTATCTAAGGAAAATGATAAATTAAATATTTTTGATATAGCTTATGAGCCAGTTTGGGTATATATAGACAGAACTGGATCCAGAACTCAGTTCAGATTATTGCCTGTTAAAAAATATTTAAACAATGACCAGGAAAGAAAACTTCCTGAAACTTCTTACCAAAGAATGAAACAATTCTATAAAGATACTGTAGATCTACTCGGCCCTTAATTGCAGTCGTGAGTTGCCGATTGAACTTAGGTCGGCGAAAAATTCGGTGTCTTCTTCTTATCTTTTCTTTGTTGCTTTATATAAAAAAGGTTCACTCATGAAGTATTTTCCTGTCTAAGATCCGAGGCAAGAAATGAACCTATTATTTACCGAATATACATTAGGAAAGAATAAGCTAAAAAACAGAACCGTTATGGCTCCTATGACCAGATCCAGAGCGATCGGAAATATTCCGAACGATTTGATGGCCGAATATTATTCCCAAAGAGCAGGCGCTGGTCTTTTGATTACAGAAGGTGTTTCTCCTTCTCCAAACGGTTTAGGATACGCAAGGATCCCAGGAATTTTTTCAGAAGAGCAAGTTCAGGGTTGGAAGAAGGTTACGGATGCAGTGCATACAAACCAAGGTAGAATATTTGTGCAGCTCATGCATTCAGGAAGAGTAGGGAATCATCTTAATCTTCCTAAGGGCGCAGAATTAGTAGGGCCTTCTGCGATTGGATTGAAAGGAACAGTTTGGACAGATGCAGAAGGAAACCAACCTTATTCTGCTCCGAGGGAAATGACTTCCAAAGATATCCAAGTTGCGATCCGAGAATATGTAATTGCTTCAGAGAACGCAATCAAAGCTGGTTTTGATGGAGTGGAACTTCATGGCGCTAATGGATATTTTATAGAACAATTCTTACATCCAAGTGCAAATCATAGAACCGACGAATACGGCGGAGATTGGAAAAAAAGAAATAAATTCGCTGTAGAAGTTGCTACCGCTGTTGTAGAAGCGATCGGTGCAGATAAAGTAGCAATCAGACTTTCTCCTTACGGCGTATTCAACGATTTAGAAATTCATAATGAAATAGAAGAACAATATAAAGACCTAGCTACATCTTTAGGAAAACTGGGACTCGTTTATATTCATATCGTGGATCATTCTTCTATGGGAGCTGTTAAGCCGACTGATTCTGTGGTTACTTCGATCAGAGAATCTTATAAATCCGGAAATCCAACCGGAGCTTATATTCTTTCAGGTGGATACGATGTTGATCGCGCGAATTCTGATCTAAAAGAAAAGAATGCAGATCTAATTGCGTTCGGCCGTAACTTTATTTCGAATCCAGATTTAGTGGAAAGATTGGAGAAAGGAATCCCTCTTACTGAGCCGGATGCTTCTACCTTCTATACTCCAGGAGAAAAAGGATATACTGATTATTCTGTAGCTTCTCTTTCTAAAGTTTAAGAAAGATCAAAATCCCGCCGTTTATATGAGCGGCGGGAACCAGAGAAGGTTAACAGGCGTCTCCTGCTCCTCTTAATAATAGCTGCAAGGTCCCATTCTTTAATTCGTATAAAGATTTAATAGAAGAGTCGTAGCCTATATCAGTAAATAATAATATAGGAACTGGATCTTCTTCTCTATAGATGACTCCGATCAAATGATAAGAACCTCCGTAAAATCCTAAATCTTCTGTAAGTTTTTCGGATTTTTCGTAAGAGATCAGAACTCTATCTGTCCCAAATTTACGTCCTAATAGATAAAGATATCTTCTTTCTGCGCCTTTTTTATGATAAGCGACCCTACCAGAGAGGAAGGTTTCCTTTTTACTATTTTTGAAAGAGTAAACTTCTTCCATTGTAGAATGAAGCCATTCTGTTTCAGGATATCCTCTTGCCTTCCAAGTAGTTTCCGCTAAGTTTTTGAAAAGAGTGTAATCAGGATCCGTTTTAGATAATTCTTGGAGTGGAATGGATTGTAGTCCTAGATCTGGAGAATATACCAACCAATCTTTTTTGGCTTTAATATCTCCTACAGGTTTTACTTTTAACGCAGGAAATTCTTGGCATCCATATGTAGTAGGCGCAGCCGCGGAAAAGGAGGGTCCCTTATCTCCTTCTAATAATGAAAAAGAAGGAAGAGAAGTATTCACACCACTTCTGAATTTATAATCAAATTCGTATTCGTCTTTTGCTTCTTGCCAACCTTTTGGGCTAAAGAATGCGAGTGGTACAAAGATTGGAAGATCTTTTGGATCATATCCGGACCACACAAATCCAATCAGTTTATATTCATCTAATGTGTCCGGTGGTGTAAGTCCTAAATATTTTCTAGAAACAAAACCTGTTCTACCATCTTCTGTTTTGATTTTGCTCCAATCGATTGGACCTTTTGTTTCGTCGGGGACGATTTTGACCTTACTTCCCCTGTTTAAGGTAAAGATGATCTTTCCGGTTTCAGGAGTTTCTCTAACGTTTAACACGCCTGATGTGATTAGAACATAGTGATATGGATCTGAGGTCTGAGCGACCAAAGAAAAATACAATGGAGGTAGAAGTAATACTAGTAAGATCCGGAATTTAAGCGCCATTGCAGCCACAGCATCGTTTTAAGATCCGGGCCCGCAAGAGCTTTTTAATCTTGGATCAGTCTTTCTATCGTTTTCTCGGATAGCTGCTTCATCTGAATATCTTTGCCGGAAAGGTTTTCGATCGATTTCCGGAAATTTTCAGGGTTCTTAAGCATTCCGACGGAGAGCACATTCTCGGATTCCACTTCGTATTTGCGGATAGAATCCATTAGTTGGTCCTTCTTCACTTGGACCTGTTCTCTCAATTGGTTTAGATCCTGATTTGGATTTTCTACCAATTCTCTGAACAAAGGAGTTTCGCCGAAAAGAATATTGATTAGATCATCTTTAGGCGTGCTCTTAGCTTCGCTCAGTACTCCGAGTTTCATTTGTTCTTTAGAAAGTTGTTCTTGGAGAGTCCCCAAGGTTTCTTGAACTTTCAAGTATCTAGAAGTCAAGCTGCTAGAAAACTCGGTTTTGTCGGCTGCGTTTTGGGCTTCCGAGGGTACTCCCGTCTTTCCTGGAACGGAAGATCTCTTGTCGCGGAGAAGTTTCTCTGCTGATGAGACTAGATTCGTAAGTTGAACGTCCATGTTCTTTACCCTCCTTTCGGCGTATCCGGCGACCCTTGGAAAAATCGGTAGATAAACCCGATTCTTCATTTTCCAAAGAGTTTATGTCGCATCTAAGCGGTTACTCCCTAGGCATATCTGTACTAAGTATCGGTCAAACTTTAGAGAACCAATGAATTTTTTTCAAAATATTCAGTTTTTTTACAAAAAAATCCGAGTAGGTTAGTTGGGCTTTTTAAGGTAAAAACAGCCTGTTCACCTTCTTCTCTTATACCCTTGGTCCCTTTGGAAACGTTGACAATCTCCAAATGAAATAAATTATTCACAATTTGTCTCGGAGAAGGTTTTTCGGGGATAAAAATTGAATAGGTTTACACGGAGTTGAACATGAAAAAAAAAACCGATATCTTTAAGGCAGTATCCATCTTTGCCTTGTATTTAAGTTTATTTTCTACGGGGGCGTTTGCAGAAGAGGATGATCATTACATCCAGCCAGACGACTATTTTGTTTCCAGAGAAGAATATAACGACCAAACTTATATCAACGTATATATCGCTAAGGAAATGACTCCCGCTTCTGCCACCAAAACAAAGGGAGAAGGGGAATTCCTACAAGTGACTGACGGTAAGAAGTATTGGACCAAAAACTTTTATATGACCCGTCTTGCTACAGACAAAGATCTGAAGTTGGGAGTAAAAGTGATCATGTTCGATATGGGAACAGAAGACGGATACAGAGCACCTGAATCCAAGGAAGAAGCTAGAACCGGTAGCTGGTTCATGGCGAAAATTACAGATACTTCTGATCTATTCAAAGGAATTATTACCGTTTCCGGAGGATATAAGATCCAAAAGAATAATATAAGAGTGATTGTACCGAAAGCGACTGTTACACCTAAGGGTGGAAAATAATATTTAAAAAACCGAATTCTCTTTTTATGAGAGAGTTTCGAAAGCCTCCTTCGGGAGGCTTTTTAATTTTAGGTCAGACTTTAAGTCTTTTATAAACTACGTAGAGTCCTGATAAGAATAACATTGGGGTGATCCAACTTGCTAGCCAGATCGGAATTACTTCATTTTCTCCCAAAGATTTGAAAGAAGGGTCCATGACCATATAAAGAAGTGCTACTCCGATACTCACACCAAGAGAAGATACAATCGCCATTCTTTTTGTAAAAAATCCACTGGCGCATCCTACCAAAGTTAAGACTACAATTAGCAAAGGTTCCGCAAATAATGTATGTTTTGCTATATCTACATCTCCGTAAGATAAACCTTTGCGCATACGGTTCTCTTTCTCTTCCGAAAGTTCAAAGAAGTTCATTTCTTCTACAGAACCTTTTAACTTTTTGAAATAGTCTGGCTTTTCAGGAAGAGTGTATTCCTTCTCCGCAAATTTTTGTACAGAAACAACTTGTAGTTCGTCGTCAAATTTGGTCTCTTCTACACTTTTTAAGACCCAAACTTCTTTTTTGTAATCGAACTTTGCTCTTTGTGCTACTAAAAGATAATCAGGAGTTTGTTCCTGAGTCAGGCAGATATAATTGAATCCACCTTTGATCTCTTCTTCTTTCGTATCATAATAATAAATATAATAAAAACCTTCTTGGCCCTTGAAATGTTTTTGGTAGACCACTCCCACTAAAGTGTTTTGGTCTCCTTCCTTTAACATTTTATGTTCTTCGTTTGCTCTAGCGTTTAATGGAGCTACAACGGTTTGTTTTAAGAAAAATGCGGCAAACCAAAGTACACAACTGAATGCCACGATTGGAGTCACAATCCTTCTGAAAGAGATCCCTGCTGCCATCATTGCCACTAATTCTTTGTTTGCAGAGAACTGACCCACAGTGAAAGACACAGAGAATAGTATAGCGATGTTCATGATGTACTGGATGAGCATCTGAGGGAGTCGGAAGAGTATAAAAAGCCAGCCATGGATCTTTCCCCCTTTGGAGGAAGCCAAGTCTCCTTTGATGTCGCTGTAGGAGGACATGAGGGCTAAAAATCCTAATGTGACCAAAGCCCCGACAAATATTTTTACGAACTCTGAGAATACATACTTATCCAAGATCCTAGGAGGGAAAAATTCCTCCTTAATTCGATGGACCCATTCTTTGGGGCGGATTTCGGGAAGACTGAATTGCATTCCGAATCCATCATCAAAAGGTCGAGCGATTCCTACGAACCATTTATTTGGGTTGACGATCTTGGCTCTTAAGGGAAGATTTCTCGGTCACAGGAGGAGATCATGAAAAAAAGCGCCATTACGCTCGCAATACTCGCCACTCTTATTTTTACCGTTTCGGTTTCTGCCGAAAAGAGTACGGAAGATCATATTAAGGCACTTTCCAGCGGATCCGATCAGGAAAAAATCGAAGCTTCCCGTTATTTGGGAGATAAAAAAGAAAAATCCGCAATTCCAGAATTGATCAACCTTCTAAACCGTTCCAACGATCCGAAAGTTGCAGTTCCTGCAGGGATTGCTTTGGGCCAAATCGGAGAAGCTGGTGATACTACAATCGCTTTGAAAAATAAAGTGATCAGCTCTGATAACGGAGACATCGTTTACACTGCTCTAGTTTCTATCCTAAACATCGTGATCAAAAATGAGAAGGCAGAAGACGCAGCGAAAGAAGCTCTTGAGTTTGCGGATAAAAACCGTAGATCAGATGAGTTTGTTTCCGACTTCTTAAACGTTCTCACTAAAAAGCTGAAGGGTTAATCCTTTTCGGTGTTGAGTCCGGAAGAACTGAGTCGCTATTCCAGGAATATTCTTCTAAACGAAGTTAAGCGTGCAGGTCAGGAAAAACTCAAAAAATCCGTAGTAACGGTAATCGGAGCCGGGGGTCTTGGATCTCCGGCTTTGTTGTATTTAGGGGCAGCCGGAGTAGGAAATATCCGGATCATAGACTCTGATATCGTCGAAACCACAAATCTACAAAGACAAATCATATTCAAACATTCTGATATAGGAAAATCCAAATCAGAAACTTCTTCCGAAAACCTTAGATCTTTAAACCCTTTTATAAATGTAGAAGGTATACATACCAGGCTAAACAAGGAAAATGCCAAAGATTTGCTGAGCGGATCGGATTTTGTGTTAGAAGGTTCTGATAATTTTGATACTAAGTTTTTAGTGAATGATATTTGTGTAAGTGAGAAGATCTCTTTTATCACGGCAGGTGTTCTACGTTTTGAAGGAATGGTGATGGGAGTTCGTCCTGGAAAAGACGCATGTTTTAGATGTGTGTATGAAAATCCCCCAGCTCCGGAACATGTGCCTTCTTGCGCAGATGCTGGAGTGATAGGTAGTATGGCCGGAATGATAGGAACCATCCAAGCCACAGAAAGTATTCAATTTTTATTAAGTGATTTTGAGAGAAATTCAGGATTATTCGGTAAAATTTTACAAGTAGATTCTAAATCTATGGAATTCAGGAATATCTCAACAGTCAGGCGCAAAGATTGTACTGTATGTGGTTCTCTTCACTGAGTTTCTTTTTTAGAGAAGTCTAAAGAATACCCTGCTCCTACATAAATCGCTTTCGCAATAGAATTGTTTGCGAGCCCTTGAGTCAAAGATTGAATTAAAATGGAAGTTACGTAAGCAGAAACCGGATCTCCACTTAAATTCAGATCTCCTCCATAACTTTCCATTTTGTAGGATAATTTGGAATATTGAAATCCGGTCCAAAAGAAGACTGAACTTTTCCAATGGTAGATCAATTTTCCAGAAAGGTTTAAACCATCCACTTTCCATTCGTTATTAACTGCGGTCCTATTTTCGAATGCTCCCCCCAGCAGGAACGCGATTTGATCTCTTGTGAAGATCGAATTTCCATGTAAAAATTGTCTTTGTAATTCAAAGCGAGTTTCCCATTTTTCATTCCATTTGGAATCGATTGACAGACCGACTGACGGGCCGCTTAAGTAATCGCTGAAACTTGTTCCATATCGGATTGCCCAATCCACACTGCTGGAATTGTTCGGATCTTTAGGAGAAATATCGTAAGTAGAATTATCCTTTCCGGTCTGCCATATTTTATAATAACCTAGTATAGGTCTAATTTCGAAAAGGGAATGCTTATATACCGAATAAGAAATTTGAGCATTTATCTGTTTGTAGCTGATCGTATGCAAAGGAGCCTGAGCGGTAAATGCTCCTTGGCTCACCACATTTGAAGAAAGATCCGGATAGACTATATATCCAACGCTAGTCGTAGATTCCAAAGAATTCATATGTGATCCGCCGATATCTCCTACGAAACGTTTCCAAGAATATCTGAGATTGATCGTTTTTGCGTCCGAATCCTTACGAGTTGGAGCGCTATTAAAAAATCCTCCGTTGCCTCCTAGTACGGTTGCGTATCCCTCTACTCCTCGATGAAAATTCGAGACCTGGCTTTCATATTGGCTTCTGCCTATACCTGCAAGTATTTCTAGTTTATGAAATTCTGCAATCGGGGAAGGTTGAGTTTCTAATTTAGGCTTTTCTTCGGTTACGATTTGTTTATTTTCTTCTTCTTGTTTTAATTTGGCTTCCTGTTCTTGTTTAAGCTTTGCCTCTTGTTCTTGTTTTAACTTAGCTTCCTGTTCTTGTTTAAGCTTTGCCTCTTGTTCTTGTTTAAGCTTTGCCTCTTGTTCTTGTTTAAGCTTTGCCTCTTGTTCTTGTTTTAACTTAGCTTCTTGTTCTTGTTTAAGCTTTGCCTCTTGTTCTTGTTTTAACTTAGCTTCTTGTTCTTGTTTAAGCTTCGCCTCTTGTTCTTGTTTTAACTTAGCTTCCCGTTCTCGCCTTAACTTAGTTTCCCGTTCTTGTTTTAGTTTTGCTTCTCGCTCTCGTTTTAATTTAGCTTCCTGTTCTTGCTTTAGTCTCGCTTCTAATTCCTGCCTTTGTTTTTTATATTCTGCCTCGGCATTTTTAAAAATGATTCTTTTGATAGAGTGTTTTAGTATTTCTTCTTCTTTTCCTTCTTCGTCCCTGAATTTGATTTTGTCAGCGCTTTGATGAAGAACTTCTCCTTTGAGAATCCTTCCATCTTTCATATACACGTATTGTGTTTCTGAAAAAATATTTATTGGAATGAGGACGAGTAGGCTTAAAACGAAAATTCGTTTCAAATAAATCATATCAGAGAAATTGGACGATTTTATTTGTTAAAGTCGTACGAGTAAGTAGCCCCGATTTGGATTGTGGTAGATTTTGTTTCTTTGAGTGCGCCCGGGCCGATAAGAGATTCGAAAAGTAATTTTCCTAGTGCATAACTCTCAGGATCTACTCCGGAAGAATCTCCATTGCCCACGCTCAAAGCGGTCTCTGACATAGTATAAGTCCAACTCATACTATTTAGTCCCATCCAAAAGCTGACTCCATATTTCCAAGGGTACAAAAATTTTAGATCTAAAATCACTCCTTTTGCGACCCATTTATTGTACACGTCTATATCTTCTGCCTGGCCTTGACCGCTTACAGGTGCATAAGCATTTAGTTGTCGATCGTAAGTTCCAAAACCTTTCATTTGTAGAATATGTAATCCGGTACGGATCTCGAACTTTTCGAATTTTACATCATACTGGATCCCGTAGGAAAAACCTTTTAGAACTTCTGCAATAGAAGTTGGAACAATTCCGAAATACTGATCACTAAACACAGGAGCAACTCCTGCCCCGAACGTTAAAGAATTTGAATTTTCCGTTTTTGTCCAGAATTGATGGTATCCTATCACTGGGCGAATATCGTATTTAGGATGTGGATAGACTGAATAAGAAAAATTTCCATAAACATGTTTCATAGAAACATCGTAATTGCCGTTGATTAATTTAGGGAAAGTGCCGCTACTTGGACCATCTACCCCGATAATCGTTTGGGTTGCAGTAGATGTTACGGAACTTGCACCCACTTCTCCTACAAATCTGTTCCAAGAGTATCGAATATCAAAAGATCTCGCTTTTCCACTTTTAGGTTTTGGTTCGATTGGATATTCGAATTTACCGCTGTCTTGGCCTAGGGTGCTGCCGACAGCGATTACATGATCATAAAAATTTGCATTTTGAAAGTTTACTGTTCCGGATCCTGTTCCTAAAAATATATCTAAACGATTTCGTTTTGATTCTTCGATCTGTTTTTTTCTTTTTTCTGCCTTCTCATCTAGGACGGCTTGCTTTTTAGAATCTTCTTCCTGTTGTTTTGCAATTTCTTCTGGAGTAAGGGTAGGAGGTCCAACAGGGGTTTTATCTTTAGGTTCCGGAGTCTTTGCTTCTTTGAATGCTACTCTTTTGATATCTTGTTTTGAAATTTCTTTTGTGGAACCATCAGGTAATTTGATCACCATCTTGAATGCAGTTTGGGAAATGATCTCTGCGTTGATCACTCTTCCATCTTTCATATAGATGACTTGATCGTTTGCATGGACAGAAGTTAGGGAGAAGATCATACATCCGAAGAAGATTGCCGCTTTGATGTTATTTTTTAGTCTTCTCATTTCCTATCTAGGTCTCACTCAGTTTTGAATTCTGGGAAAGAATCCTTGGACTGAAAGTAGGATTCAAGCAATAAATTGACATCCCTGAAAACTAAAGGCGGCTATCGTATAACAAATACTACATTCGTGAAAATATACTTCGGTTAATAATTTTCCTCCGGTCCGAAGTTTAGAGTTTTGGAGACTCCAAATTGTATGGAAGTTGCTCTAGTTGTAGCATTTATAGTTTGGGCTAGGAGTTTCTGGCCTAGATTCCAACTTATAAGTTCAGACAAAGTAGGAGTATCGGAATCCAATGAAAGTGTGATCGGAAAATTTCCATCTTGAAGAGAATAACTCCATTGGTAAGAATCATATTTGATAAAAAATCCAATCCCCATTTTCCAAAAATAACTTAGCTTTAATGAAGCGTGAGTTCCTTTGGCCTTCCAATCGAAACTGTAATCTGCAGGTAATACAAATAGAACGTTAGGAGGACTTAAAGAAACCGCTGTATAATCTTGATGGATGGACTGAGAACCTTTCATGGTTAAGGATTCAAATTCAGGTCTTATTTCGAATTTAGATCCAAACAAATACGCAAAGCCTAACCCGACAGAAGTTCCACTTAAACTTTCAGAAGCTTGGAAATTGGATTTTCCAGCTACACTATCCGCCTGAAAGACCTGTGAATTCGAGTCCTTTGTCCTATTCCAAGTTCGTATATAACCTACACTCGGATACAATTCGAAATTTGATTTGGAAAATGCAGAATATGATCCTTTTAAAAAAGCTACCTTCATCTGTTCCGGATAAGATCCATAAACTATAATCGCTTCTGCCTCAGGACCTATATTTTTCGAACTTGTAGAAGTATTAGTTTCCATTCCTCCAGCTTCTACGGAGAATTTTTTAAACTTATAATTGATCCCTGCAGATACGGATGTACCTGCAGTGCGGTTTGGGCTTCCTGCTAAATAGAAAGGAGTCGCGTCTATGATTAAACTTCTGATGTTTTGGTATTTATAATAAAAGTCTATGGTTTGAGGGGAGAAGGTCCCATTTCCAGCCGCCAAATAGAAATCTATATAATGTCTTTCTAATGGACTTCGGACCACTCTTTTAGCTTCTTTCTGGACCGGAGGAGGGGAGACAATTTCGGGTTCTTGTTTTTTGGGCTCCTGTTTTTCTACAGGGACTATGGGAGGTTCTGTCTTTTTAGGGTCTTCTTTTTGAGGTTCTCTATAAGAAATCCTGAGTATAGTCTCCTTTTGGATACGTCTTGTTTCCCCGTTTTGTAATTTCAGATCTATAAAGGTCGCCGTTTGGTTGATGACATCTCCATGTAATATTTGGCCGTTACGCAAATATACAGTTTGGGGTTCGGCAAATAGAACTACAGGTAGAAATAATAAAACTAGAAACAAAATTTTGGATTTCATTCAACCTTCTTCAAAAATCGTTTAAGATTTTAGTAAAAAATTTATTTCTATTCACTATATTCTTACCTATATCAAGGGAAGAGTAAAGAATCATACTATTTTTTAGGAAAAGAAAAAGTCTTTTTATTTGTTTAGATGAAGTTACGAATGGAACTTATCAGTTTAGATTCATTTTCCAGAACGGTTTCTAATCTGAGATAAAACCAGTTGGAAAAATCCATGTCATTTTTAATAAGCGAAGTGATCTTCACTCCATCTTTTTCTGTACAGATAATGTAATCTTGGCCAGAAGATTTTTCTGAGATCTGAATGAGATCTCCTTTTGTATAAGAATAATGATCTGGATATGATTTAGTTTTTAGCTCGAATAAATTTTGATCTTTTAAGGAAGAATAAAACGATTCTGGGTTTCCCAAACCTGCAAAGCCGAACACTGATTTTCCTGTTAATTCTTTAATAGAAACTTCGGATTCTCCTAAAGAAAGTGGAACAAGCTTTTGTGGGGAAAATCTAAATCTTAAAGTTTGAGAAGGTTTGTATTTTCCGATCCATTTCGAAAGTAAAACTTCCCATTCTCCAGAAAACTTAGATGCGATTAAAAAATTTGCTCTGGATACTGAACTGTAAGATTCTCTTAATAAACCAAAAGGAAGTACAAATTCCATTTTAGAAAGTTTTGTACAATCCAATAAGACTAGATCTAAATCTCTGTTTAAAGCGTGGTGCTGGAATCCATCATCTAATAATGCAAATACCTTTTGATCGGTTGGTATTTTGTTTTCTGATCTGAATTGCAGATAAGAGTCGTATCTATTACTTCCTACATACACTTCTGCAAAAGGAAGATTCTTTTTTAAAAGAAGAGGTTCATCTCCGACTTCGGTGGCGGAAGAATTTTCTATAACTCTTCTGGTTCCTTTTCCTGAGGAGCCGTATCCTCTGCTTAAGATCACGATTGGAATATTCGGAAAATTAGAATGAAGCAATTTTGCTAAGTGTAAAGTGAAAGGAGTTTTCCCTGTTCCGCCCACACTGAAATTTCCTACACTGATTGTTATAGAAGAAGGAAGAGTTCTTTTTTTCTTTAAGCTTCTATCTAAAAAAAATAAGATCTTATAGATCAGGCTAAGTAAAAATAGAATCGGAAAAAATAGGATCTTTCCAAAAGAAATCATCTTCTTTTCTTAAACCGGAGATTCAGCGAATTGCATCTCGTATAATTTCTTATACTTTCCATCTAGTCGGATCAGCTCTGAGTGAGATCCTGATTCTACTACCTTTCCACCTTCCATTGTGAAAATTGTGTCTGCGATCTGAACTGTAGAAAGTCTGTGAGCGATGATAATGACAGTTCTATTTTTGTATAAAGATTCAAGTGCTTGTTGAACTACTCTTTCTGATTCCGTATCTAAAGCAGAAGTTGCCTCGTCCAAAATAAGAATTTCAGGATTATTCAATAACGCTCTTGCGATGGAGATCCTTTGCCTTTGGCCTCCAGACAGCATCACTCCTCTTTCTCCCACTACTGTATCGAAACCGTCTTCGAAAGATAAGATAAAGTCAGTTGCAAATGCGAGTTCTGAAACTTCTCTCATTCTTTCTTCCGTAACATTTTCAGTTCCGTAGCATATATTCTCACGGATACTTCCGTTGAATAAGAATACTTGTTGGTTTACGATAGAGATTTTTTTTCTTAAGGAAGCCAGATCGAAATTTCTGAGATCTGTTCCGTCCCAGGTGATAGAGCCGAGGGTTGGGTCGATTAGTCTTGGTATTAGATCCACTAATGTGGATTTTCCTGCACCGGAAGAACCAACTAACGCAACTGTAGATCCTTTTTGGATAGAAAGATTCAGATCTAATAATGCGGAACTTTTTGCTCCAGGGTAACTGTATCCTACTGAATCAAATTTTAATTCTTTAGAAAGTCTTTTAGGAAAGATAGGGTTTGGAGGATTTTTAACATCCGTTTCACTATCCAACATTTCAAAAACTCTGGTTCCTGCTGCCACTGCACTTTGGATCGAGTTAGATAACATTCCCATTTGTTTGAATGGTCTTGTCAAAAACACCAAAGTTAAGAAGAAGATCATAAAATGACCTAAGGTTAATTTTTGGAGTTCGATCAAATAGGCGCCGAAAGCTAAAAATATTACGGCAACAATAGAGCTGGAAAGTTCGACCAAAGAAGGGCCAATCTGATGATAGAAATGTCCTTTGAAAGTTTTATCTGAAAGATCATTATTGATCTCCCAAAATCTCCCTGCTTCTGTTTTTTCCATGGAGAATGCGCGGATAACTCTGATGCCAGAGATCACTTCTTGTAAATGACCATTTAAGGAAGATAATCTTTCTTGTTGGTTGCGAGTCGCTTTTCTGATCCTATCTGCAAAAGAAGTTACTGGGCCCATGATCAGTGGAACTACAACTAAAACTGCGATGAACATTTCCCAACTTAAGACAAGAAGAATGAGCAAATGTATGACTATATAGAAAAAATCTACGATAGCATCTTTTAGATCTGAGCTGATGACTTTTGCCAAAACTTCTACATCGTTAACGATGCGGCTCATGAAGATCCCTGTCTTCTCTTGAACAAAATGATTGAGAGGAAGTTCTTGTGCCTTAGAATAAAGTTCTAAACGTAGATCTCGGACAGCTAGATAACCGCCTGAGTTGATGCAGTATACTGCACCTGTTAAGAACAAAAGTTTAGCTAGATAAATTGGAAATATGAATAAACAAAAAATTAAAACGAGCTGGTCTTTAGGAAAAGTGGTTAAATAAAAGTTAGTCTTGATCTTTATATCTGCGACTAGGGCTTCTATCTTTTGGATTGCTTCTAATTCTTTTCCTTCTTCCCTTTCTTTTAAAGCGATACTTTCTTTTTTGGTGAGTGTAATTTGAAAGTCAGCTTTTCCGCCTTTTCCAATCGCGTTAAAAATTGGAATAACGCTAGTAAGAGAGGCACCATTGAGTATGGATACAAAAAAGGATAGTACGATCCCGGTGATTAATCTGTATTTATACTTGAAGGAATACCCCAAGAGGCGTCTATAGACGTTCATAGGTCCGGAATGTTTTATCCTAGATTTCTAGACTCGGTCACTTCCCGATTTCAGGTCGGACCGAAACCGACTCTTACCTTTTCCCTGGCTTTCCTTCTTTTGTCCCTTCTTTTTTATGATTGTCGAAAAGCGGAAAGAAGTCCCGGAAAACTGGTATTTTCACTACCTTCTGATCCAATCTCTTTGGACCCGATCAGATCCACTGACTTATCTTCTAGAATTGTTCTCAAATATATCTACCCTAGACTTTTTGAAATAAATGGAGAAGGTACAATCCTTCCTTCTTTAGTAAGATCATATAATTTGGCAGAAGGTCCGTCATCCAAGATCAGAAGATTGATCTTGGAACTTCGCACTGATTCGAATTCGAATGTAGGAGCTCAAACAGTTTTAGGATCTTTAGAAAGATTAAGAAATACTCCTGGCCCAAGGAGAAGCACATATTCTTTTTTAAAAGGTGGAAAGGTTCTCTCCGATTCCAGTTTAGAAATTTATTTTGAAGGAGGCCTTAGAGAAACTTTAGAAAAACTTTCTTTGCCACAAGCTTGGATCTATTGCGGCCCACCTGAATCAACTTGTGGAAATTTCAAATTAGCAGAATGGAAAAGGAACAATCATCTTAGATTAGTTGCAAATCATCCCAATGATTTGGGTTCTGAGATATTGTTTAGAGTTCTTCCTCAAGCAAGCACTGGATTGTATTTATATTTCAAAGACGAATTGGATCTGATGAAATTGCCTGTTTTTCTTCTCAAAAATTCGTTAGTAAAAGAAGATCAGATCTCTGTTCGAAAAGGAGGCGGTGTTCAATACATAGCGATCAACGCAAAAGAACCTTGTTTCGATAAGAACTTTAGAAAAGCATTAAATTATTCAATAGATAAACGTACAATCATTCAGGTTTTATTAGAAGGAAAAGGAGAAGTCTCCGTAGGCCCATTTCCAAAATCAATTTCGGACACCTGGACTTCTTCCGAAGAAATTTATCCTTATGATCTTGCAAAAGCAAAAGAATTGCTTACTCAATCTGTTTGTTATCCTAAAATTTTAGAAAGAGAATTAGAATTTAGAATGAGAGGAGATGAGGAGAACCAAGCAAATGGTGCTGCAATCGTGCAAAACCTAAAAGAGTTAGGATTAAAAATTAAAACTCTCCCAATGGAGAAAGCTGCATTATATAAAGAGAATGGAGAAGGTAGGGGAGATCTAACATTACTATTTTGGTATGCAGATCTTCCTGGGCCATTTGCATTTTTAGATCCATTGTTTGCAGGAGACAGGTTTGGGAATGGAGGAAATCGCGCCTTCTACTCTAATCCTAAAATGGAAAAAATTTTCCAAGAGATCAGATCCACGGATAAAACGGATATAAGTCCTCAGATCAAAGAAGCATTTTCACTTTTATCTGAAGATGCTCCTTGGATCTTTTTATGGTCCCCTTATGAATTGTTTCTAGTCGGGGACCGCGTACCAAAAGATACTAATCGTCGTTCGGATCTTCCTTAGCTTCAGGAAGTTCTAATTCTACTGCGTCTTCTCCAGAAAGCGCTTCTTCAGTACCATTTGTAGAAGTCGCGCCCTCCGTTGCGGTAACTGTAGGAGTTGCCGCACCTCCACCAGGTTGGTCTCCCACATAATAATACTGTCCATAAAGTGGATGTTTACATTCTGCTTCGTTAGATAAAAGTCCGCCGGTCTCTGCGCAGATATCCACTTTCACATAATCTCCATTAAATGGAGTAATTAGACTATCACCAAATCCTAATGTTCTGGCTACATGAGAAACATATCTAAACCAAATAGAACCACTTGTCCCTGATCCGGAACCAGGGAAAGGTGCACCTAAATCGTTACCTACCCAAACTGCAGTGACTAAATTTGGATTCACACCCGCAAACCAAACGTCCCTTACACCTTTTCTGGAGCCCCAACGTTTTTGTGCTTCTTTAGGAGATTGAACTGTTCCTGTTTTTCCACCGAGTGGAAATTTTTCTCCTTCTTTTAATGCGATCTTGAGTGTACCTTCTTCAGAGACAACTGCTTCTAGTAAGTTTAAGGTCATGGCACAAGCAACAGGGTCTAAAATTTGTTCTGCTTCTTTTGGATCAGGTAGAAGGTTTACATAAAGTTCCGATCCTTCGAAGTCAGTAATCCTTAAGATCTCCACAGGTTTTACTTTTTTACCGTTATTTGCAATTGTTGCGTATACTGTTGCCAGCTCTTTAGGAGATAATTCTCCGGAGCCGAGTGCTAATGTAAGATTATGTTGGAACCTTCTGCTCAACTCTGAACTATCGAGATCCAAAATTTTTCCAAGAGTATGGATAAAATCACCAACGCCAATTTCATCCATGAACTTGACTGCAATTGTGTTTACAGACTGAGCAAATGCAGTTCTGGTTTGCATCGCTCCTCTATGGCCTTTGTACCAGTTTTTTGGGGCATAACCTCTGATCTTGATTGGCTCATCCACAACGATAGAAGTTGGAGTTGCGATCCTTTTTTCGAATGCCATCAGATATACAAGTCCCTTGATCACAGAACCTGGTTGTCTTACCGCAGAAACTGCACGGTTTAATCTAAATATATTAGAAATTTTGTAACTACCAACCATTGCTTCTACATATCCGTTTGTAGGATTAATGGAGATTAAACTTCCGTTCATGTTTTCAATGATCTTGTTTTGTTTGGAAGCTTCTTCTGTTTTGCCGGCTTTTAGATAATTAGCTTTATCTTCGGAAAGTTTTTTGCGAACTGCTTCGATTCCTTCTCTGAGAGAACGTTCTGCTGCTTCTTGTTTATCGTAATCCAATGTGGTATACACATTCATGCCGCGGCTTTCCAGATCGATCTCCGAAAAATTCTCGATCACGAATTGGCGGACACCAAAATTAAAGTCAGAAGCTAAGTTGATTGTAAAATCTTTATCAAATCCGTACTTTCCTATCTCGGAAGTGATGACTACTTTATCCTCTTCTTCCTTGGTTTCCTCTACCACATAGAATGATCTGAATTTGCGGATATTCGCATCTACCTTCTTCTCAAAATCTCTTTCAATAGATTTAGGATTTGGATGAAGGTTTTGGTTTTTGCCCATAACGGTCATCACCATCTTCTGTCTTTTGAGAGCTATCTTAGGATTCCTAACAGCATTATAGTTAGAAGGAGCCGGAATTGTTCCCACAAGAAGTGCCGCTTCTGCAGGAGTTAACTCGTATGCGGGTTTATTAAAATAATAACGGGAAGCTTCTTCTACTCCTGTGTTACCTTCTCCCAAGAAGATACGGTTTAGATACATAGCTAAGATCGTATTCTTATCGAATTTGCTCTCTAAATAGAATGTGCAGTAAAATTCGGTGAGTTTATTAAATACATTTCGAGCTCCTAAATCCAAAGTGAGCTTTGCTAACTGTTGGGTGAGAGTGGAACCACCTTGTTTTTGGAAAGTAGTTAGGTTTACTATGATCGCTCTAAGTAACGCAGTAAAATTTACACCATTATGTTCGTAAAAATCTCTGTCCTCGGAACTGAGTAGGGCCCATATTATATTTCCATGATTTGCTAAATTATCAGTGCGAATCGGTCTGAATTTTCTGCGAGAGAATTCTCCGATCAATTTTCCATTTTTATCCAAGATACGAATTGGTTTGATCTCATTTGGATCGTACGCATCTGAAACTTCTCTCTGGAAAGTTTCCAAATTACGGGCGACTTCTTCTTGTTTGGTGAGCCACACAACATAGGATCCTCCTATTAGAAATGAAAGGATTACGATCCCGGAAATTACCGAGACTTTGATAATGGATCTCCAGTTTGTTCTAGAATATTGGAGGAGTGCAGCTAAAATTCCAAGGATACGATCTTTGATGTTCATAAGGTCCGTCGGTAGGTTTTCCGCCGTAAGTTAAGGAAAGAAAAGGACTTTTTTTGCGGATTTTTGTCCGGACCTCACTCTCTTATGTCGGCATAAAACATATCCGAAAGGATTAGAGAACGGACAAATAAAGGTGATTCTGGTAGACAGTTCGTAAATTCTATGTCCAATAAAGTTTTGCTTTGGGCAACCGAAGACTAAGGAATCATGGAAGACCTGCCTTACAAAAAAGAAATTTCTCTTCGCCATCATTCTTTTCCTGCAAAGACGGATATCTGGCCCAAGGTCAGGCTATTATTTGGAAGAGAAGGAATTCCTACAGATCTATCTCATCTCTATTTGAACGAGCATGGAGAATCCTGGGCCAATCTGGGTTATTGGGAAAACACAAAAGAATACGGGACGGCTTGTGCAAATCTTGCAGAACATTTGGGAACATTAGCTGGATTGGATTCCGATTCTAAATTATTAGATCTTGGATTTGGATGCGGAGACCAATTTAGGATTTGGGAAAATATATTTGGAGTAAATGTTTCGAATATATACGGGATTAATATTTCCAAGACACAGATCGAATTTGCAAAAAGACGTTATGAAGGTAGAAGCAGTTCTCCCAATTTAATTTTAGGAAGTACAGAAGGTTTAACAGAATTCGAAGACAAAACCTTTGATGTGGTGATCGCCTTAGATAGTTTATATTTCATTCCGAACCGAAATAGATTGGTTGGGGAAATTTATAGGATCTTAAGACCGGGAGGAGTATTTGTATCTGCAGAGATATTATTCTCAGATCGAAAGATTTCGTATTGGGAAACTTTCAAAAGAAATTTGATCTCCAAAATGGCAAAAATGTCTTCTGATCTTAAAAAGGTAGAAGGTATCGTCTCAGAATATTCTGCCTTAGGTTTTAACTTCGAAGTTTTAGAAAGAATAGATCCTTTTGTATTCCCTGGATTTTCTCAATTTATATTAGAAAAAATTAAATCAGAAAACAAAATCCCAAAACGACTCGCGGGAAGATACGAGATGCTAGGAGAATACTTCGGTTCCGAAACAATCAAAAAACATTTTGAATATTGGGTCTATAAAGTCAGAAAACCTGTTTAGATCTTAAGATCTAAGAGAATCTTCTATCCATCGTTTAACATCTAAAGAAGTGGAAACTCCTGCTTCTAAAAGTGGCATTCCATATTTAGCGTAAGAACCGCAGAGTAATACTTTTTTGCCTGGAAGTTCTTGTAATTCTTTCAACTCTTCTAAGATCTTTCTGGAGGCGATATCTATCACAGGTCTTTCAAATTTGGATCTGCTGATAAAATCTTTTTCATTTGGTTCTACGAGTGGATTCCAAGTTTGGAATACAGCCTTACCTTTCATAGAAGGGAGAACCTTGTTTAGAAGAATAGTAGCTGTCGCAGTGGAACTATCTTGTGAAAGAGAAAAACACATAGGTGCCCAATGTCTTTTCTGTTTGGGCATAAATTTTTCGTCAGAATGAACTACTACTTCAGAAGCCTCATATCTAAGTCTGGAAAGTAAAGCCTTCTCCTTTGAATATTCGTCGGGAAGAATTGAAATTGTTTGATTGGCCGGGGCAGCAACCACCACTCTGTCGAAAAGTTCTTCTCCATTCTCAAAAACCAGTTTTACTTTATCTTTTTCTAAAACGATTTTTTTGGGATCAGTGCTTAAACGAACAGAGGAAGCTCTTTTAGAAAGTTTTTCCGTAACATCTCTAGTCCCTTTTTCTGGGGTTAAAAATCTTAAGAACTTTAAACCACTAGAATGATAACCTATCACAACTTCTGCAGGATAATTTTTAGCACTTTCAGAAGTACAGGTATTGATTGTGGAAAACATTGGGATCAGATATAGATCTTCGAACTCTACAGAATAACCGAATCTGCTTAAGAATTGAGAAATTGTAAGTTGTTCTCCCTCTAATGATTGGAGTTCTCTTTCTGATTCTTCGTAAAAGCGGATCGCATCCGAAAAAATACGTCTAGAAGTTTTATTAGAAAAACAAACCCAATATGGGATCGGAACAAAATTGCCTCCGATGCCCAAAGTAGAAAAACCGAAATATGTAGTGCCATCTCCGTAGTTTAAAGAAAACGAATAATCTACAGGTCTTACTTCGATTCCTGCTTCTTTGTACAGATCCAAAAGACAGGGATAATAATTTCGTTTAAATGCTCGGAAGGGAACATCAACTCGGATAGAATGCCCGTTGGAGAAAAGATCAGTACCGTGAGCATCCATACCGACCAGAGGATGTTTTTCTATAAGAGAGACTTCATGTTCTTTGCCCAAATACCAAGATGCGCTTAAGCCGGCGATTCCGCTACCGATGACCGCTATTTTCATTCCAGATTAGATTCCTTTTTTAAAACAAAAATTCAAGGTAAAACCTGAATTTAAGGAAGGAATGATACAAAAAAGGAACCGAACGAAATTCAGTCGACGATCTGTAATACAACTCTTCTATTCCTTTGACGGTCGGAAGCGTTGTCATTGGAGGAAATTGGTTGGCTGTCCCCAAAACCTTGGGTCCGAACTCTTTCGCCATCGATTCCATGTTTGGAAATCAAATAATCTGCCACAGCTTTTGCTCTGTTTTCGGAAAGTTCCAGGTTACGTTCTTTTTTACCTACGTTATCTGTATGACCTTCTACAGAGATTTTGAGTTTAGGATTCGATTTTAAAAAAATCCCTAAACGATCCAATTCAGGTTCAGAGTCTTTGGAGATCTCAAATTTGTTTGTCTCAAAAAATAAATTGTTCAGAAGGATTTGTCTGCCGACTGCCAGAGCAGGAAGACGAAATTCAACATCCAACTTAGCATCTTCTTGTTTGGATTCTGTAAGATCAATATTTCTGGAAACGGAAAGATGGCCAGACTTCTCCGCATAAAAACCGTATTTTTCGCCATAAGGAAGAACTAGACTAAATGAACCGGTTTTAGAATCACTTTTAGCGCTTCCTCTTTTTTCTAAACGTGTTAAAGATTCGTAATGTATTTCCGCACTTAATGGATTTCCTTCTTCGTCCAAAACTTTACCGTTGATAACGACAACAGGGTTTGGTCGGAAATCGCGAGGTAGATAGGCCATGTATAACTGACCTTCTTTGCTTACGTAAGCCCAGTCACTATTTACTGGAATAGAGAAGAAGTTTACACCTTTTAGATTGGCAGAGACCTCAACTGGTTTAGTCCAATTATCCCAACCTTCTCCAATTCTTTTTGTCACATATACGGAAAGTCCCTTATGACCATCGCTACAGAAATAAAGAGTTCTATCATCTCCTGCTAAAAATGGAGCAGTTTCCTCAGAAGAAGTATTCACAATATCCCCTAAGTTTTTACCAAGAGTGAAGGAACCATCCGCCTTTTGAATACTTACGTAAAGATCCAATTTGCCATAAGAATCAGGTTGTTGGACAGAATAGATCAAGATCCTTCCGGAAGAAGATAGAGTGGAACCGCCGAAAACCGAAGTATTATTTTTTAAATATATATTAGAAAACTCAGGAAAATTAATCGCCTTAGGGTAGGACCAACTTCCTTTCTCTTTATAACTTTTATATAATGGAACAGTTGCCTTATTTTGGAGTAGATTTATTTTGCGAAGATATTCGTAAGCGAGTTGTTCTTCCTTTAAACGAAATTCCATTTCGTCTCTTGTGTTTCTTTTTAACTCTTCTCTTTTTTCTTGGAACTCTACTTGTATTTTATGAGTGGCCTCGTCATCACCGAAAGAACCGAAAACGAATAATTCATTATTACTCGGAAGAACTGCGATCACCGCAGAGTTCAGATCATTATTCAAAGGAGAAGGCATTTCTTTACCATCTCTCCAGAAACCTCTGTCATCCTTCTCCGCAAACCAAATCCTTTGAGTGCCTGATTTACCTTTGCTAGAATACACAGTCCAAAAGATAGATTGTCCATCAGGAGTTACGGTAGGATTAAAAGCGAAATAACCTCTGTTCACATAATTTGGAATTCTTTTCAAAGTCCAATCTGCTAGGCCCTTAGATTCGGAAAAAGGGTAGGTCTCATAACGTATCGGGTCGCAATTTTCTCCCCTCATCTGGCAAAGAACACGAATTGTTTGGTTATGAAGTCTGGAAAGTTCAGGACTCAGATCATTGGAAAGTACTTGGATGAACTCGTTGCCTGTACCCAACATTCTACCAAATTGAAGAAGTTTACCTTCGATAATTTTTTCTTCCGCAAGAAGATCTGAAGAGAAAAATAGAAAGATAGAAGAAAGAAAAACAGAAAGAAGCCGGTTCATATTATATGTTTCGGAGAATAATATCCAAACCGGAAGAGAGGAAAAGAAAAAATTAAAATTAGGAAGAGATCAGGCGATCCAACCTGGGAAAAACTTGCGGATGAGAAAAAGACCGACCAATAGAATACCAAAGTTTAAAATAGAAGAGACAAGAATAAAGACAAGCTTGGAAGGTTCTTTGTCCTGAGACTTGTGACGACTTGCAGTAAAAGCCGCCCCAATACTCAAAACTAAGCCGGATATAAAGGAAATCTCAGGCAGTTCGTTCTTATCATAAAGGTAGGAGCTCAAACTTTCAGAGACCACTAACATAATACAAAGAACGATCAAAAACACAAAACTTCTTATGAACCCTAGGACATAAAAAGAAGTCAGATCCTTATTCATAAAACCCCACCCAAAAGTTTGTATGAGGTAGAAGATTTAACGATTAATCCGGCTTGTAAACTTAATTGCAACTGCAGGCGGAACCTTTTCCTCCAATAGATTGAGCATAATTATCAGCATCAGAAGAATAATCGAATTCTTTCAGGATACAAACATTAGAACCTCTAGCAGATTTCATCTGATCCAAAGTGCGTGAATCCGATTCAATCTTACCATCAGCACAAAAGACACTATACTTAGTATTCGCCTGAACCTTTGAAGAAGAAAAAGTTAAGCCCAAAATCAAAACACTTCCACAGATCGCTATCCATAACTTGAACATAAAGAAACTCCAGAAACTTAGAAGGGGAGAATATCTTCTTCTAAAACCTTTTCAATAAATTTTTGACTGAAATAAAAAGTAAAGATAGGGCTTTTGTGAGCAAAAGAAATCAAATCGATTGTATACGATGATCTAAAAGGAATATGTGATAGCTTTGTAGGAGTTCCAACACGACAAAAGCAGTGAGTTGTTGGACCTCCTACAGAAAGGACCAAAACTTAATACGTAAAAGTGTAAGCCCAGTAAATCAGAAGTAATTGCAAAGGAAGCCTTAAAATTAAGGCCCAAGTAGGAGGATCCTTTCTGGTTCTTGATTGAAAGTGGTAGACGTTAGCTGGAAACACAGCGATCAAAAGAAAGACCACTCCCCAAGCTGCTAACACTTTGGTTTGAGGAAAGAATAGCCCGAGTCCTAAAGCGATCTCTGCAATACCGCTGAATTGGACCATAAGTTTATGATAAGGAATCCAAGGTGGCATGATCCTCATATAAAATTTAGGGATCACAAAATGAAGAATACCGGCGATCGTATATATGGTCGCCATGATCCAGAGACTGATAGTTTTAGCGTCTAGGTTTTCCATGGAAAACCATGATAAGACAACTATGGTGACAAGGTCTGCCTTTTTTCTCTGTTTTTATTACGAAACCTTCTCTGTCTGGAATGAGAAGACTTATTGGCGATCTTTAGGAAGGTGAGATATTTTTCTTTAGCGACGAAGGGACGATTTCTCTCTTGATGATCCGTGCGAGGTCCGGGAAATTTCAGCATAGGCTTTGCTCCTTGCCGTTAAATTTGCCAGTCATTATAGTAAAGGCGAAGAAAGTACAAGCGAAAAAAAAGAATCTTCAAAAAAATTCCGAAACAATTTATTATAAAAGTTTGGGCGCGTCCCTTGCAATGCAAGGGTCGGTCTTTTACGGACTCGGTCCTTCGGACCACGTCCTGCAAAGACCTCGCGCGTTATAAAAGTGTAATAATATTGTTCCCTTATGATTTGGCTTTATGTAGTCTTTTCATGATCGAACTCTCAAAAGCTTTATACGCATAGTGTTGCATCGTAAGAATAAACGAAGCACCTTGCCCAACTGGGAAATTGAATTTTGGATCTTTTTGATTTATAATTTCTACCACAGTGTTTACAACCGGTTCTGGAGTAGGAGCTTTATCGAATGTTTCTTTCGAGAATGCAGCGGTTTGTTTTCGAAGTAGATCGTAATCTTCAATTTGTACTTTTGATCTAACGGCGCTCGTGCCAATATTTGTTTTGAAACCCATCGGCTCAACCATACTGACCTTTATATTAAAATCCTTTAATTCAAATCGTAATACTTTGAAATAACCTTCCAAAGAATGTTTCGAAGCCGAATAGTAAGAAACATTGGGAAGACCGATTAAACCTAGAATAGATCCTACAGTAATAATTTTTCCATACCTTTGTTTTCTGAAATAAGGCAGCAATTGATTGGTGAGTTTTACTGTTCCCCAAAAATTTGTCTCGAATTGTTGTTTACCTAGATCAATAGGGGTTTCCTCGGCAAGACCTGATACCAAATAACCTGCGTTGTTTATGAGGACATCTAAACTTTGAATCTGACTGAATAGCCGTTTCGGGAAGGATTCAATTGAACTGTCCGAAGAAATATCTAATTCTAATAATTTAAAAGGTAATTTAGAACTATGTTCTTCTGGATTGCGGCTTGTGCCGATGACGGTATGACCGCTCTGGTGGAGTTTATTGGCAAGAAGGAGCCCAATGCCTGAAGAAGCTCCTGTTACTAAAATTGTCTGTTTCATCTTATATTCCTTATTTTGCGAAGTTTCGCGGCCTTTTCATATTTATTATGGCCAGCTAAATTACTTGCAAATTGCAAGTAATTATAGGGTGCGGAAAAATACTTGCTTTTTGCAAGCTAATTTTAAGATGAATTTTATGTTAGAGGGAAAAAAAAGATCGGATTGTCCGATTAGTTGCTCCCTGGATATCTGGGGCGATAAGTGGTCGCTTCTCATTATTAGGGATCTTATGTTTAACAAAAAAAGGACTTACGGAGATTTCCTAAAGTCCGACGAGGGTATTGCTACAAATATCCTGGCATCTAGACTCCAATCCTTGGAAGAAAACGGTCTGATCGAAAAATCGGAACACCCAGATAGCAAAGCGAAAGTCCTTTATAGGCTTACACAAAAAGGCATCGATCTTTTGCCGGTATTTGTTGAGATCTATATGTGGGCGGAAAAGTATTTTGATATTCCAAAAGAAATCAAAGTCGCATTAAAAGATGTTAAGAAGGACAAAGAATCATTCGTAAGATCGATGACGAAAGAATTGAAAAAGTAATTGCTTTAGATAGTTATTAAAAACCGAAATATTTTAATTCAAAATCATTCGGTTCAAACGCATTTACTTTAGGAATTAAAAATAGAGAATCTGTATCGCAAGGAAGAATGAGCAGGGAATCATATAAATATTTTATATCTTTTTCTCTATAATAAACGGAACCCGAGCAAGATCCGTTGCAGCTTAAGTAGTTTGTGTAATCATTAATTTGAATTAAGTCGATTGGGTGCTGATTTTTTTGGTCGAGACACTTTACTATTCTAATTAAAGACACGTTTGAGATTCTATCTAATGCTTCTTTTCTGGGAATAAGGTTAGTTTGAAGATTAGCTTCGATATCGACAAGGATGCAGCTTGGTAGGAAGAAAAGAATAAGTAGGAATTTATTTGTATAAATTCTCGCAAATTCAATCAACCACATGATATTGAAATAAAAAGTGTCTAACTTAGTATTTTGAAAGTAAAATATTAGAATTTTTGAAGAATGTAAATGATTTTGTTCAAAAGCAAGCTCCCCTCCTAGCTCCTAACCATCTGCACTTTCAACTTAATTGCTTTCCTGGCTTTCGTTGCTTTTTTCTTAGAAAGAGAAAGTTTAGAGTAAGTCATCTCCAGAGAATCAGTAACATCTTCCCAGGTACAGGAAGCTGCGATCTTTCTTGCAGCGAGACCAAGTTTGAGAGCTAATTTTTTATTCTCTGCTAATAGGCAAGACTGTTCTATAAATTCTTCTTCTTTGTCGAAACCAGAGAGTAGGGCGGATTTTCCGTGTTTGAGATGTTGGTTGGCGGCAGCGTAGTTATAAGCAACGATTGGAAGTCCAGATGCCATTGCTTCTACGATTACGTTTCCGAAAGTTTCTGTTAGGCTTGGGAACAAAAATAGATCCCCGGTCGCATAATGTTCTGCTAATTCTTTTCCTTTTCTCATTCCTCTGAATATGAAGTCAGGATTTTCTTTTTGCAATTTTTCTTTAGAAGGTCCATCTCCCACTAAGATCAATTTTGCATTTGGAACTCTTGTTTGGAGTCTGCGAAATGTTCTTACTAATAGATCTAGATTTTTTTCTGGAGCTAATCTTCCTACGTATAGAACTCCAAGTTCAGAAGGTTTTAATCCCCATTCCGTTTTTAGTTTGGAATTCCTACGAGCAGGATGGAATAGATCAGAGTCAATCCCTCTGGAAACCACTTGTACATTTGTATATCCTTGTTCTGTTAACTGTTCTCTGATCTGAGCAGTCGGGACCAAGGTCATTTGTGTTCTATTATGAAGTCCTTTTAGGTAATTATGGACCAGTTTTCCTGCGAATCCAAACTTATAATATTTTGCGTATGCATGGAAATTTGTCCTGAAATCGCTGATGATTGGAATTCCAACATGTCTGGCAGCTCTAACTGCGGACCAGCCGAGTGGCCCTTCTGTGACCACATGTACTATATCAGGTTTTTCTAATTCGATTAATCTGCGTAATAGGTATTTTTCAGGAAATCCAAATCTTAAGTCTTCGTATAATGGGATTTTTGCCCCTCTTACAAGAACTTCTCTGTAGTTATTGCTCGCTGTTGCGTAATCATTATGACCTTGTTTTGGACGGACCAGAATTATCTCGTGACCTCTTTGCAAAAGATCACCCAACATTCTATGAAGTGTCTTGGCGACTCCATTTATCTCAGGAGGAAATGTTTCGGTCACCACTAAAATTCGAAAGGGACCCGCTTTAGGATAAGAACTGATATATGTCGATGGAAGCATCGACTTTTGATCATCTTAAATTTTTGTATCTACTCCATGAAGAGAGAATTACTTTTTCGTTACAGAGATCGGACCGAAGTACAGGTTACTGTTCGATTCCAGTGGCGAATGCCTTTCTCAAAAGTCTTCCACAATATACTGATTCTGCGTAGGCTAAACCGGATGTAGAATATCGGGCGATTATTCCATAAGTAGTGACAGTTGGATCAATCCAAGGATAGAATCCAAATTTTCCAGGACTACTGTATGCAGAGTCATTTCCGGAAGAATCTTCTACCCAATGTCCATAAGAATAATGTACGTCTTCCAAAACAAAAGGTGAGTACTTTGCTTGGGCTGGATGTACGGAAGGTAATGTAGGCACAAGATCTGCGCCTAAATAACTTCGGATTGTCAGATTAGAATTTAATATTCTTCTTAAGAATTGTGCATAAACGGAAGCGGAAGTTCTAACTCCGCCTGCAGGTTGAGGAACTGCATAATCTATTCCTGGATTGGATCCTCCGAATAAAGTGTTTCCTATCTCAGTTGCTAGTTGTGTACGAGTGTAATTTGTAAGTGCAGGAGTTAAGCCGCTTGGGTTTAGAGCTGCATAAGCTTGGAAATGTGCTCCATTATAATAAAAATAATTTAGATCACCCGCATTATAGTAATTATTATTATTTGTATTATCTCTACCTGGGCCGTTTGTAAAACATGCATTAACTGTAAGAGCTAGATTACATTTGTTATCATCCAGATTATCATAACCTGATCTCATTCTAAGATACGATTGTTCTATCGTTGTTGGAGTTCCAACCTTCTCCAAAACGTAAGCTCCCCAAATCCATTTAGATGCGGAAGCTATTAGAAGTAATGTGGATCCATTCACAGAACCGTTTACAGAAGAATATCCATAAGCTCCGTTTACATCTCCAATCTCCCAATAGAAGGCGCCCAGTTTTGTGCAAGTGGAGTTCTTTGTTGCAGTAGCTTCTACCGCGTCTAATTGGGTCTGTTTCGTTGAATCTACCACAGTAAATTCCGCAGGAACTTGTATATTAGATAATGTTAATGCAGATATTAGGGAAGAAAGCGGATCTTCGCTAGGCGGAGGAGGACAGGCGAATAAAAGGGAGATAGGAAGAAGGCACAGATATTTTCGCATAAAATTCTCTAGTTCAATTCGACTCAGCCATTCTAGAATAACTGCCGAGTTTATGTAATTTTTCGCTTAGGTAGCTTATTTTTTCTTTTTTGGTTTGGCTACAGGCGGAGGATTACGCAATTCATTCAATTTGTCAGTCAGCCATTTTTCGGATTCTACTTCCTTTCCGTCAGGAAATTTGATCTTGTAGGGAGTTCCTGTAATCGAGGATTTGCTTGCTAATCCTTTGATAAAATCTTCTGTGCTAGTTATCTTACTTTTGGCCGCGTCATATTTTCTGAGCAAATGAGCCTTTGCTTCGTCCAGCTTATGTTCCGAACCGTTTCTTATAAAAACACAACCTTTGCAAGAATCTAAGGAAGACACCAAGGTTTTGATTTCGTCTTCAGGCTCTGCTGCGAAACTTGGAGCAAGGCTAAAAACTGAAAGTGTGATTATAAGATAAAATAGGATTTTTTTCATGGTTGTCCGGAGAACTAAATCGGATCTTTCTTCTTCTGCAACTATAATTAATAAGGAAGTTTGGGTGAAAAAGTTAGCTATATTTTGTATATTTTTATTCGGTCTTACACCCCTTCATTCTCAGGAACTAACGACTACCGTTCCGGAAACAAAAGATAGATCTCGTTGGGATCTGGTTTGGAGAAGTGCCGTTCTTCCAGGTTGGGGACTTCTTCATGCAAAAGAATACAGAAAAGCTAGATTAACAATGGTGATCACTTCTATCTTAGTCCTTTCTGAATTGAAAGGTCATAAAGAAGAAGTACAAAGAAAAGAAGAGTTCGAAAACGCAAGGAATCTATTTATCGCGTATTCTAATTTTTATCCTCAACCTGATCCTGGAACGATGATCTTTTTAGCAAATTATCAACACAGTAAACAGGATGATTTGGAAGGAGTTCGTAGCAGAAACGATCTGAGATTGGCTCTTTTAGGAACAAAGTATATTCTTCAATTGGCTTATACGTATTGGAGAGGTATCAAATGGGAAGAAGAAGATAATTCTTCAGGTTTCGATTTCAATATTCGAACTTATTCTCAACTAGATGTGAGAGATCAAGTTAGGGATACATTTGGAATGGATTTAAGATATAGGTTCCGTTTTTAGGGCCTTATTCTTATCTGTGATTCGGTTCCTTATTATTCATCGAGAATTTTATTCGATATACATGAGGCGAAAAAAAGAATTCCTAAAATGAAAAGATTCATAAAAATCTGAAAATAAAAGTAATTTGAAAATAGTAGGTCCCAGGGAGGCCAAATAGAATACACTAGATTGATATTTTGAGCTGGATCAGTGAATTTCAGGCTGAGTAATTGTACGAAAACATACCATAAAAAGGCCCCAACCCAAGGGAAAGGGAATAATCCTATTCTTCGAAAACAATATATTGAGATAAACGCATATAATAAATGTGTAAAATATGAAAGTTTGTCTGACGAGTAATCGTTTAAAACTTCATCGGAAAGCCAAAGAATAGTTCCGAGTATTAGCCAAAGCCCTCCGATTCGAATTCCTTTTCGAAATTCGAAAATTAAACTTCCTGAGACTAAAAATGCAGAAACATGGCAAATCCAAAAATAATTATCCGGTTCTCTCCATAAATAATTCGTAATCAGGGTGTAGGATAAAAGAAAGATTCCTAGAATTTTTAGATAATTTGGAAATTTTCCAAAAGGATTCATAAAAGGATATTAGATAAGATCTATTTAATATCAGGAGAAAATCTTTGCCATTGTTTTCCTTCTTTCCATACCTGAAATTCCCCAGGTAAAAAACTGGTCCAAATTTCATCTTGGGTCAAAGGACTTGTAGCTAAAACTGTAACTATATCTTTCGGATTTGTATGTTTACTAAAGTCGATACTTAGATCTGCATCTATAAGTTTGGCTTCTCCAAATGGAGCATGTCTTGTTATATAAACAAGTTTTGTCGAACAATACGCATATAAATACTTAGAATCCGAAATTAGAATATTCGAAACTCCCTTTTTGCCAAGTTTGGAAAGTAGTTTTTGGATCTCCTGGGAGAGTTGTGTTTCGTTTTTAGGTCTTGTCTTAAACTTCTTCTTTAATTCGGAAAGTAGCCAACAAAAAGCATATTCACTGTCAGTGGTTCCGACCGGAGCAAAATCTTTTAATGGTTGTTTCTTCACTCCTTTCAATTGTCCGTTATGAGCGAATGTCCAATAATATCCCCAGAGTTCTCGAACGAACGGATGTGTATTTTTCAGATCCACCTTACCACGATTTGCTTTTCGGATATGTGAAATGACTAGATTACTTTTGATAGGAAATGTGCGGACCAGTTCCGCCAATTGAGAATCTGCACTAGCTCGCGGATCTTGAAAGACCCTGCAACCTTTGCCTTCATAAAATGCGATCCCCCATCCATCTTTATGGGGTCCGGTTTTCCCGCCTCTTTGGACAAGGCCGGTGAAACTGAAGCATATATCTGTAGGAACATTGGCACTCATTCCCAAAAGTTCGCACATTCTGGATTCCCTCTGCTATATTAGAATTATTGTCGCTAATGCGAATCCCGTTTGTCCAGGACTTTTTTCCTAAAAAGAAATGGCGGAACTCTTGCAGAATTCAAGCCAGAACCCCAATTTGATCGGGTGATTCTTCATATCGACACGGAAACCGGCTGGAGAGGAGGGGAAAGGCAACTTTTTCTTCTCGCAGAAGGTTTAAAAAAACACAAAATCCCTCAGCTCATTCTTTGTAAACCAGGCTCTGCATTAGAGACCCGTGCTAATGAGGTTGGACTTCCAACAGTTACTCTTCCTTTAAAAGGAGAATGGGACTTTGGTTCCGTAAAAGCACTCCAAGAACTTATCGTTTCTAAAGGGATCAAACTCATTCATGCACATACTGCAAAAGCACATTCTATTGCTTGGATGGCGAAAGCAAAACATCCTCAAGTAAAACTTGTAGTGTCTAGAAGAGTGGATTTCAGACTTAGAAAGAATTGGTTTAGCAAACGTAAGTATGTTTCTGATAGAGTGGACCTTTACTTAAGTGTTTCAAATCGGATCCGTGAAATTCTGATCATGGATGGGATTGATCCTGCAAAAGTTGTAACCGTATATAGCGGGATTGATCTAGGTGCTTCCAAAAAAGCGAGTGATATATCTTATCTAAGAAAAGAATTCAATCTTTCTAAAGATGAACTGATCATAGGAAATATTGCTGCGTTAGTCGATCATAAGGACCAAAAAACTTTACTCAACGCTTTATCCAATATTGAAACGGACAAAAAATACAAGGTCCTAATTGTTGGCGAGGGTGAACTCAGAAAAGAACTAGAACGTATTGCTTCCGAAAAAAAACTTTTGGATAAAGTGATCTTCACAGGATTTAGAACAGATATCTCTGAACTTCTTTCCTTATTCGATATTTTCACATTAACCTCAAAAGAAGAAGGACTCGGAACTTCCGTTTTAGACGCGATGGCATCCGGCTTGCCGATCGTAGCCACAAATGGTGGGGGCATTGCGGAAATGCTTACAGAAGGTAAGGGTGCATTCGTTTCTCAGGTGGGAGATGCAGTTTCTCTTGCTTCTTCTTATAAAACTTTATTAGAAGATCCTAAAGTTCGAAAATCTATGGGAGCATTTAATAAAGAATCCGTAAAAAGGTTCTCTGTTAAAAATACCATCAAGAAAACTGAACTGGCATATTATAGTTTGTTGGGCGAAGAGATCTATTCCGGCTCGAAAGGAAAATCTGGGGAAGCAGCATGAAAAAATTACTCATAGTAGACGGCCACGCATTCGCATTCAGGGCGTATTATGCATTTGCAGCTTCCAATCTGAAAAATTCTAAAACAGGGCAGCCAAGTGGTGCGGTCTTTGGATTTTTTAGGATGTTATTCAAACTGTTCGAAGATTATTCTCCTAGTCACGTAGCAATGACATTCGATCCTGGTGGACCCTTGGAAAGAGGGGCAACATTTGCAGAATATAAAGCAAATCGTAAACCTATGCCGGAAGATCTTCGCCCTCAATTGAACGAGATTATGGAAACCTTAAAGGTTCTAGGTTTCAGGATCCTGAAGATAGAAAAACATGAGGCGGACGATATCATTGGAACTCTTGCGGAAAATTATAAATCTTCTGCAAAAGAGATCCTGATCTTCTCTGGAGATAAAGACTTATATCAATTATTAGAAAAAAAGAATATTAAAATGCTCAGAGGTAAAAAGGGGGTCACTGAATTTGTGGAAATTGACTCCGCCTGGGTAAAAGAAGAAGTTGGTGTAGATGTAAAACAAATCCCTGACTATATGGGGATCGTTGGTGATACTTCTGATAATATTCCTGGAGTAAAAGGAATTGGGGAGAAGGGCGCTTCTAAACTGATCCAAGAATATAAAAACCTGGAAGGGATCTATAAAAATATAGAGAAGATCAAAAATCCAGGCCTAAAGAATAAACTTATAGAGCATAAAGATAATGCGTTCATGTCCAGGCAATTGGCCACGATCAAAAGAGATTTGGATCTTGGTATTAAGGATGATGATCTTAAACTTCCTGATTATGCTTCCGACGAAGGGATCAAATATCTAAAGAACCAAGGATATAATGTTCTATCACGCGACTTAGCTAAGTCTGTAGGAAAAGAACCTCCTAAAGATGATCCGGAAGAAGCAGGTGCGGATTCCACAAAAGGTCCAGCTGGCAAGAAAGGAATTTATAAACGAGTAGAAAGTGTAGAAGAATTAACCAAACTCGCAAGAGCTTGGAAAAAATCTCCCATCTTGTCTGTGGACACGGAAACCACATCCCAATACGCTTTTGATGCTGAACTTCTGGGTATTTCCTTATGTAACCAAGAAGGGACAGGTTTTTATATTCCTGTCTCTCATACCCAAGAGGGTTTATTTGCCAATAAGGAACAACTTCTTCCTTTGGACCAAGTCCGTGAAATATTGGGACCTATATTAGCAGATCCGAATATTCCTAAAGTGGGTCAGAACATTAAGTATGATCTGATCGTTCTACAAAACCACGGATTCGAAGTTACAAATATCGTTTTTGATACGATGATCGTGGCCTATATTTTGGCACCTGAAAGCCGCAGATTTAATATGGACGATCTTGCAGAAGATCTTCTGAATTATAAAACGATCACTTATGCTGAACTTGTCGGAACTGGTAAGAATAAAAAAAATCTTTGGGAAGTGGACCTGGACAAGGTCTCCGAATACGCTGCAGAAGATGCGGATATTACTTTAAGATTATATAATGTTCTTCGTAAATCTCTGAAACAGTCTGGACTGGAAAGTGTATTTAAGGATATCGATTTACCTTTAATTCCTGTTTTGACCCAAATGGAGAAAGCAGGGATTGCAGTAGATTCAAAATATTTTGCAGAACTTTCCAAAGATTTCCAAAGAGAAGTAAAAGATCTGGAAAAAGGGATCTACAGAGCTGCTGGAAAAGAATTCAATATCGCTTCTACCAAAGAACTGCAAAAAATTCTATTTGATGAATTACAACTGAGAGTTGTTAAAAAGACCCAAACAGGTTATTCCACAGACCATGAAGTTTTGGAAGAATTGTTGGGAGAACATCCTATCATCGAAAAACTTTTGGATTATAGAAAATATACAAAGTTGATCTCTACTTATGTGGATACTCTTCCCAGTATGGCTTCCCCTAAAGATGAAAGAATTCACACCAGCTATAATATGACGATTGCTGCGACTGGAAGACTTTCTTCTACAGATCCGAACCTGCAAAACATTCCGATCCGAGAAAAAGAAGGAAGATTGATCCGAAAAGGTTTTATCTCCGGTCATAAGGATTTTGAGATCTTAAGTTTGGACTATTCTCAGATAGAACTCAGGATCATGGCACATATTTCTAAAGATCCTGCCATGGTGGATGCATATAAAAAAGGGATCGATATCCACAAAAGAACTGCCGCAGCAATCTATGGAGTTTCAGAAGAGCTGGTTAGCCCGGAAATGAGGGATAAAGCAAAGGTAGTTAACTTTTCCGTAATATACGGGGTTACTCCTTATGGTCTCAGCCGTAATCTCCGAATTTCGAGAGATGAGGCAAAAAGTTTTATAGAAAGATATCTAACTCAGTATCCAGGTGTCCAAAAGTATATGGATGATACGATCGCCTTCTGTGAAGAGAAAGGTTATGTAGAAACCATGAAAGGAAGAAGGCGACCTGTTCCAGATATTAACTCCACTCATCGTCAGGCAAAAGAAGGAGCCAAAAGGGTAGCGATCAATACCCCTATCCAAGGAACCTGCGCCGACATGATCAAGATCGCAATGATCCAGATCCAAGACGAGATCGAAAAAAGAAAATGGAAATCCAAACTTCTACTCCAAGTGCATGACGAATTGGTATTCGAAGTGTATAAATCTGAAAAGGATGAGTTCCTAAAAGTTTGTAAAAGACTGATGGAGAATGCTCTTCCTTTGGATATTCCAATCAAGGTAGAAGGGAAATTCGGACAAAACTGGGACGAAGCTCATTAATTTTAGTTGAGTCTTCGGCCAAACTACTCTTAAAATTCTGCCGCTTGGGGAGAACTTTATGGAAATCACTTATTCCAGAAAAAAGTTCCTGAAACTTTTGGCGCTATCCGCCGCAGGTTTAGGTCTTTCGGAGAAAATGATTTCTCCGTTATTCCCCCAAACGTCCGGAGCCTCTAAGATGTTAAAACGTAAGATCCCAAAAACTGGAGAAGAAATTCCTGCAATCGGTTTAGGTACTTGGCAAACTTTAGATGTGGATCCTGATCCTTCTTCTTTGGCTCCTTTAAAAGAAGTTTTGTCGGAGTTCCTACATACTGGTGGAGGAGTTATAGATTCTTCTCCCATGTATGGTCGTTCTGAGGAAATTTTCGGGATCTTATCCAAGGATTTTTCAGATATAGAGAAAAAGAAATTTTTCTTAGCCACAAAAGTTTGGATCAGAGGAGAAGCGGCCGGAAAATCGCAGATCGAGGCTTCTTTCAAAAAAATGAAAGCGGAGAAGATTGATCTATTCCAAATTCATAATTTACTAGATACTCAAACTCATCTCAAAACATTAAGAGGTCTGAAAGAAAAAGGGAAAATCCGCTATATAGGCCTAACTCATTTTACTACATCTGCATTCTCCGAGATGGAACGTATTTCCGAAAAAGAAAAACCGGATTTCTTGCAGATACCTTATTCTATCCAAACGCGTGAAGCAGAGAATAGAATTTTGCCATTTGCCCAGGAACATGGGATCGCAGTCCTGATCAATCGCCCTTTCGAAGAAGGTGGACTTTTCAGAAATACAAAAGGTAAAACATTGCCTGAATATTTTAAGGAATGGGATTGTAATTCATTCGCGCAGGGCTTCTTAAAATATATTCTTTCTCATCCAGCAGTCACTTGTGCGATTCCAGCTACTTCTAAAATTTCTCATCTTAAAGATAATATGGGTGCTGGACTTGGTAGATTTCCGGAAGGCAAAGAAAGAAAAGTTTTTCTATCCAACCTTTTGGATGCAATGGACTGAAATTTCCTCCACGTTATTGATTTTACACTTTCCATTCCGAAAGCAGGGAGTACAATATTGCTCCTTCTGGAGGAGTCTATGTCGGAACCGCTTTGGAGAACCCACCCTTTGGCCTGGAAGGCATCGGGAGCTTTCTTTGAATGGAAAAAAAGAAAACTATTCTATCGGATAGGTGGAGAAGGAGAAGCACTTCTTCTTTTACATGGATTTCCCACTTCTTCTTGGGATTGGAAGGAAGTATGGGAAACTCTTACGCATCAGTACAAAGTTCTGACCTTAGATTATCTGGGCTTCGGTTTTTCTGATAAACCTAAAGATGGACATTATTCGATTTTTGAATACGCGGACCAGGCCGAGTTCTTCCTACAAGAACAAGGGATTAAAAAGGTGCATATTCTTGCTCATGATCTGGGAGATACGGTCGCGCAAGAATTAGTCGCAAGATTTAGAGAGAAATTATCCGGACAGAGAATTGGTGGACCCGACTTGGAGTCTGTATTCTTCCTAAATGGTGGGATTTTTCCGGAGACCCATAGACCTAGAGCAGTGCAGAAATTATTAAACGGTCCCTTGGGATTTTTATTCTCTCGTTTAGTGAACAAGACCTCTTTTCAAAAAAGTTTTTCAGAAGTTTTCGGACCGAATACAAAACCTCCGCAAGAGGAGTTGGACGGTTTTTGGGAATGTGTGAGCAACGGAGGGGGGAAGTTGATCTATCACAAGTTGATAAGATACATGAGAGAAAGAAAAATTTTCAGAGATAGATGGGTGGGATCAATACTCGACTGTCCAATTCCTTATGCATTGGCAGATGGTCTGGATGATCCAGTCAGCGGCAAACATGTGGTTGATCGCTTGAAAGAGATGAGACCGGACGCGAAAGTGTACGAACTCTCCGGCATTGGACATTATCCTCAGACAGAAGCTGCAGACCAGGTTTTGAAAGCGTACTCAAACTTCAGATCTAAACTTTGATATTTCTCAGATAGTTTGGTGACCGGATTTATTTCCTTGAAAAAAGGAAGAAACCTGCCAGACTGTAAGAAAGCGAAAGAGTAGATGGGTAAGGTTGCATACAATAATCCGCGTTTTTTTGATTTTGTATACGACGACTTTTTATGTGCGGCGGTGGACTCTCATGTCGCACAATCTGGAGTTCTATTTCACTCTTTGACCAAAGAAAGTGTTTGGGAACTTTTCGAGATCACTGGAGTTCTGGCTGAACTTAAAAAAAGAGGATACGACTCCTTTGAGCTGGATCTTTCCGGAAGTGATGATACCTACCAAAAACTCATCCTCACTTTTCAGAACGAAATTTTAGTACATCTACGTTTGAGCATCCAAGAATATAGGATCCGTCTCAACGATTACTTCTTCAAAGAAAAATATCTGGTTGTGAATTGGCTTCAGACACGTCATCCGAAACAGGTGGAAAGAGATTCGACTCGTTTATATCCAGGCCAAGATGTTCCTGGTCTTGGAATTTTTACTGAGATGGCTGACCTAATCGGATTTCTAATCATCTCTCTTAGATTGAATGGAGCTGTGATCCGTCCCGAATATTTTCATGACGCTGTACTCTTCTCCCGTAAGTTCCATTTTTTAGAAGCCGACTCTAAGGCTCTTTATCTGGCTTTGAGAACAACATTTCCGAAACATTCTATCCGAGCCATCTCCACTCTTTTACAACATGGAAAGATTGTAGATGCAAAACGAGGAGTGATCGAATGGAAACCAATAGAGATGATTTTCTTTTTGGAAAAATCTTTGAACTTCTTCGTGTTCAATCGTAAGTTTGAGAAGAAGGTTTCTAAGATACTCTCTACTTACAAACTCTCTCTGATCGAAGGTGCAGAGGCAGAATTAGGACTAAATACTTAGCACTATTTTGAACGAGTGTTACGTGATTATTTTTCGTAAGAAAACCGTTTTTTTCTCCCGTCTTATCCATTTATAATATAGGTTTGGCCATTATTCTATTCCGGAGGGTCCTCGGATGGAGAAAAGAAAACAGGTAAGGGTAGTCCCTTTCCCTAAACAACCAGTTCAACTCCAATTGATGGGGAACGGTTTTTTAGATATTCTTGTCGCCCAGGACGTTAGTGAGGGAGGGATTGCGGTTCGTGTTCCTCATAGATTTGATGGCTGCGATATTCATTCCAGCGTCGAAATTGTGGTTTCTCTACCCGGATATAAACCATTTAAAGCATTAGGTAAGATCAAACACTTGAGCGCTTCCAAGGAAGCACAGGGCCTTTTCGGGCTCCAATTCACTCAAATTGACGTAAAAGGGAAGGGATTCCTGCTCGATTATGTCAAAAAACTGACTTCTCTCCGCAGAATGGCAGGATAATCGGCCAGGTCAGTCATCGGAATTTCTTTCCAGCGTAATCCGACTGTAACCATTTAGGATGATACATAGAAGCATCCTAACAAGGAAAAGAAGGACGACAATGGGATCAGGAACAGTCCAAAAAAAGCAAAAATTAGAACGTAAGCTTGAAGTAAGGATCGCAGAGAACCAACTCGAGATCGAAAGAACTTTAGCTCTTCGTTATGATGTATTCAATCTAGAGCTGGGAGAAGGTTTACCACAATCCGCAGCTACACGTAAAGATAGAGACGAATACGATTTATTTTGCGACCACCTTATCGTAGTAGATAAGAACAGAGATGATATGATCGTCGGAACTTATCGCATCCTACGCAGAAGTGTCGCAAAGGCAAATCTAGGATTTTACTCAGACAACGAATTCGATATTACTAAAATTTACGAATTAGAAAGAGAACCTGCAGAGATCGGACGCAGCTGCGTTCATCCTGAATACAGAGACGGATCTGTAATCTCTCTTCTTTGGGGCGGACTCGCTCAATACATGAAGAAGAACAATATCGGATACCTATTCGGTTGTGGTTCCGTTCACAGCACTGATGCTCAATCTGCAAACGAAGTTTATGCTTTTTTGAAAGATAAACAAGCTCTTGCTGGAGAAGCTTTCGACGTAAAACCTCTTCCTGGATTCGAGATGCCAGGTTTCGATCAGAACTATTCTCCTGAAGATATCAAAGAAGTTTCTAAAAGAATCCCTGCATTAATAAAAGGGTATATTAGAGCCGGATCAACAATCTGCGGAATTCCAGCATTGGACGCAGTTTTCAAGACTACCGACTTCTTCATCATCTTCGATATCAAAGACATCGAAGCAAGATACAGCAAACATTACCTAGAGTAGAACTTAGGAACTTAAGTTTTCTCGTAAGGCGGGTCTCTTTTGAGGCCCGTTTTTGTTTTTAGCCCTATTCTCACGCCTAAATATGGGCCGATACACCTTGACCGTTTGGGCTTCTCCTTTTTTTCTATACTAAATTCATTCTAAATAAGCAAAAACCCAGTTTGGGTGCCTCATGAATCAAATCGATTTCCAACATCCCTCTTTTAAGGACCAGATCCGCTTTTATACTCTAGTATTTCTGTCCTTTTTGATCATGAGTGTTGGGTATTATTTAGGGATTTCTTCTTATATTCTTGGCTGGTTCGCATTTTGCATCTCCGCATTTTCTGTAGCAGGTAATGACGCTGTCCAAACTGTTGGGACATTTATAGAAAGTAAAAAATCAGTGCACTGGTTTCCAAAACTTGCTGCATTAGGCGGACTTCTTGCTTTGGTGTTTGGATATGCTTGGTGGTCTGCAAGCGGAGAAGTTCATTTTCACAGGTTGGATAATTTTACTCCTCCTGCAGAATATAATTTTCTACAATTGATTGCACCTATCATTCTTGTCATCATCACTCGGATGAAATCTCCGATCTCTACTACGTTTTTGATCCTAGGTTTATTCGGCGGGCAGAATATAGAGAAGATGCTGACTAAATCCTTTTTAGGATATATGATCGCATTTATCACTGCATTGGTAGTCTGGGGAATTTTAGTAAAAGTTGATCCGAAAGAATATTATAACGATCATATGCCTGATCCAAGAACGGAAAGAAAATGGGCGATCTTACAGTGGTTCTCCACATTGTTTTTATGGGCTGCTTGGCTTGCTCAAGATGCTGCGAATATAGTTGTATATCTTCCTAGACAATTGAATTGGATGGAGCTGACTGGCGCTGTTTCTATTCTAATAGGTGCTCTTGGTATCATATTGTATACGAATGGCGGAACTATCCAAGAGATAGTTACTGAGAAGTCCGATATCCAGTGGTCCAAAGCTGCCACTATCGTAGACTTAGTATATGCTAGTATTCTAATATTCTTCCAGAAGATCAGTAATATGCCTATGTCTACCACTTGGGTTTTTTTGGGCATGCTTGCAGGAAGAGAGATTGTGCTAAATTTCCTTACCTACAGGGACGCTCCTTATTTGGAGACATTCCGCAAAGTAGGTAAGGATGTACTTCTTGCATCTATAGGAATTGCAGTAAGTATTTTTATATTCTTACTCGCTTCTCAGTTTTATCCTGAAAAGACTTCCTTTATTCCTAAATTCCTAAAGTGATCTTAAGGTTCTATACGGCATTCTCTATTCTATAAATACATGCTTTCGAAATTGCTGTACTATCGATTAGATATGCTCTACAATCTTTTGCCCAACGATCGAATTGGTCGTTTTGTTTCAGCTTAGCTACAGCTTTTTCATACAACATACTGCATAGATATCTCGAAGTAATGATCATCAGATTTTCTGCGACCCTTTCTTTAGCTTGATCGTCTTCGATTGATTTGAATTTAGCAATTGCCTCTTCGAATATTTGGGATTGTTCATTTAGATATTTAGAAGGTGATTCCACTTCTGCTTTGATCGATTCCAGATATTTTTTGAAATTTCCTTCCCCACTCATTCCCGCTACAATCGCGCCGACTGCAATTCGAACATGGATCTGGCTTGTTCCCTCGTAGATCGTATTGATTCGGGAGTCGCGAAATATTCTAGCTACATCGTAATCTTCAGTGTAACCGGCTCCACCATGGATTTGGATAGCGAGGCCTGCACATTTATGTCCTTCTTCTGAACAATAGTATTTAGAGATAGGTGTAAGTACTGTAGCAAGATTTCCCCATTTTTTGACTCTTTCGTCTTTGCGGATCTCTCTATCTTCTTTATTTGCTTTTTCCAAACGGATCTGGTGGTGCTGATACATATCCACAACACGAGCCGTTTCAAATGTGAGAAGTCTCATTGCGTTAACTTCTCTTTGAATTTTATGAAGCATTTCTGCAACTGCAGGAATTTCTGCTATAGCTTTTCCGAACTGTTGTCTTTCTTCTGCATACTTTTGAGATTCGTAATATGCTCCGGCTGCACTTCCTGGACCACAAGCAGCACTTCCGAGCCTCATAAAGTTTGTCATTCCAGTGGTGTATCTGGTAAGACCTAGTCCTTCTTGTCCTAAAAGTTCACCATGACTGTTTTCATAAACGATCTCGCAAGTAGGAGATGCGTGAATCCCCATTTTTGTTTCGATTCCTGCAACAGTAACATCTTCACTTTTTACAAGGAATACTGATAAGCCTCTAGCTCCTCCGTTTCCAGTTCGCGCAAGAGTTAATAGGCTAGATGGATAAGGGCCGAGTCCACAACCTTGGGATATAAAACGTTTTGTTCCGTTTAGGCGGTAATACCCGTCTTCCATTTTTACTGCAGTCGTTCTAACGTTATTTAAATCGGATCCGAAATCTGGTTCGGTAAGTGACATTGCAAAAAGAGTTTCGCCAGTTGCTGCTTTCGCTGCAAAATTTTCTATTTGTTCTTCTGTTCCATATCTAGAAACAATCTGAGCTAGATTTAGTAGAGCTACAGTCATACAAAAAGAAACATCTGCTCTTGCCATAACCATTCCGTAAAATGCGCTAATGGTTCCTGGTAGTCCGAGTCCTCCTGCTTCTCTTGAAATGGAGAATGGCATGAGTCCTGTATCACGGAATTTTTCGTAGACTGATGTGGTTTCGTCTGGAAAGATCACTTTTCCATTTTCGTAGCGTAGATGTTTCTTATCCATGATGCTTGAAAGTTGAGAAACATCTTTTCCGAAAAATTCACCCAAGGATTCAAGGCTTGATCTGTATAATTCTACAGCCTCTTCGACGCTAGAAGGTGCCATTTCGTATCTTGGGTTATTCGTTTTCTTATAAAGTTCGTGTTCGAAAAACTCTTCGCCCTCGGTTGATTTTACGATCGAAGCCCAATCAATCAAATGTTCGAAAATTAGTTTTAGATCTTGGTCGTCTGTAAAATAATTATTAGCTATCATATATTCCCTTATTTATTTATGCGTTCGCGGTAATTTTGTTTTCTTTTCCGATACTATAAGCGGCGTTCAATCCTTCTAAGAATGCTCTCTCTGCATCAATTCCTTTCGAGTCCTTTGCTCCACCGATAATGAATATCTGCTTTTGTGGGTATAAAGATTTGTAGGTTTCATAAAGAGAACTTTCTTTTTCCTGTCCCACACAAAGAACCAATGAATCGCACTGATAAAGAACTTCTTCTCCATTTTTCAATGTTATCTTGAGACCTTCTTTAGTGATTTCCTTATAGTTGAGTCCTTGGAAGAATTCTACTCCGGATGCTTCTAATTCTTGTTTGAGAGCCCAAAAAGTAGTAGGTCCCAAGCCGGCACCATGTTTTCCACTTCTTCTAAAAATCGCAACATCTCTTTCCGATTTATGAGGCTGGATAACAGTATTCGTATATGAATCGATATTATATTTTTTTGAATAAGATTCTAGATTTGGATCGTTTTCTTCGGTGAGTTTATGAGCCACATCAACGCCGATTCCTCCTCCGCCGATCACTGCCACTTTTTTTCCTGCTTTGAATTTACCAGTCAGATAATCTGTATAATTTCCGGCAGGAAGATTATGAATACCAGGCAGTGTAAATTCTCTTGGTTTAACACCAGTTGCAAATATAATCGCATCTGGATCCAATTCTTCAAGTAAGTTTAGATCACAATTTGTATTTAAACGAATATCAACTCCAAGTGCTGGAAGTTCGTTTTTAAAATAACGGATTGTCTCTTTGAATTCAGATTTGCCCGGAATATTAGAAGCAAGTTGGAACTGTCCACCTAGCTGATCTGCCTTTTCGAGTAATATAACTTCGTGACCTAGAGAAGCGCTTGCTCTTGCTGCTTCCAAACCTCCTGGTCCAGATCCGATCACCACAACTTTTTGAGGTTTCACAGTCGAATCAATTTTGTATTCCAATTCATTTACAGCTTGAGGATTCACTAGACAGGAAACTGACTTATCTATGAAAGCATGATCTAAGCAAGATTGGTTACATGCAATACATGTGTTGATACGATTTGACATACCTGTTTGGATTTTTTTTACGATAAACGCATCAGCGAGAAATGGTCTCGCCATAGAAATTATATCTGCTTGATTCGTATCAAAAATTCTTTGTACTGTGTTCGGATCGTTTACTCTGTTGGAAGCAATGATAGGAATGCCAGGAGTTTTTTCTTTGATACGTCCTGCAATATTTGCCCAAGCTCCTCTCGGAACTAATTGGCTTATGGTTGGGATCCTTGATTCATGCCATCCGATCCCTATATTCAAAGCAGATACACCTTCTTGTTTTAATGTTTGAGCTAGATCACATACTTCTTCGAAAGTCGGATTTCCAGGAATAAGATCGATACCCGACATTCTAAAAATAATCGGAAAACCTTCTGGAAGATTTTTTACAACTGCTCGAAGAACTTCGACAGCCATATTCATTCGTCTTTTGTGATCTCCTCCAAAATGATCATCTCTATGATTTGTTACAGGAGAGAAGAATTGGTTAATGAGATATCCTTCACTCCCCATAATTTCTACTGCTCCAAATCCTGTTTCTTTCGCGAGCTTTGCTGCGATCCCGAAATCTTCTGCGGTTTTCCAACATTCTTCTTCTGTGAGAGCTCTAGGAACATATCTATTAATTGGAGCGCGGAGCGCAGAAGGGCCTACGCAGTTTCTATCGAATGCATATCGTCCTGCATGGAAAAGTTGAGCGCACATAGTTCCGCTTCCATTCAGAAGATCATTCATCTTCTTTAGTTCGGATGCATGTTCTTCATTTTGTATATTGAAGAAGTGTTTAGATCCTCTTCCTTCTTCGTTTACACTTATTCCACCGGTAACTATAAGGCCTACACCACCTTCAAAACGTTTTCCATAAAATGCGGCCATTCTTTCTGCAGTTTCGGTTTTGCCTTCGAGTCCAAGGTGCATAGATCCCATCACAAACCGATTTGGAAGGGTAAACTTTCCTATATTTATGGGTTGAAATGCTTTTTCCATGGTACAATTTCTCCGCTAATTTACGTATTGAAGCGATTATTTACCAATGGTAATATAAATGATCTAAGATTCAAGAGATAAATTACCACTGGTAAATATGTTCTTGCAAAGAATTGGAAATATTAAGAATCGTTAGTATGCCCGTAAATAAGAAACGCCGCCAACAACAGGGTCCAGGAAGGCCGTTTAAAAAAGATAAGATCACCGTTAGGGAAGATCTTATATCCGCGGGAACCGAATTATTAAAGACTACTCCTCTAGAGGAGATCTCTTTGCGAAAAGTTGCTTCTCTTGCAGGTGTGAGTCATGCTGCATCTTATCATCACTTCGAAAATAAAAACGCATTGCTTGCTGCGATCTCAGAAAGAGGATTTCAGAAATATTTTTCAGAGTATCAAAAGGAACTCGAAAAAACGGAAAACGATTTTCTGGGCCGTTTTCGCGCTCTTGGTTGGACCTATATTCAGTTTATTCTTAACAACCAACAATTCGCAAGGATTATGTTCGGTGGTATTGATATAAATTTACATCCCACATTGTCTGCAGTTTCTAGAAGAACATACAGACAGTTACATGAAATTATACGCATGGGTCAAAGACTGGGAGCAATTAAGCCAGGGCAAACTCGCGAAAAAACTGTAGCCTCTTGGTCTATGATCCATGGGATCGCAATGCTCTTTTTGGAAGGTAGGATAAAACCCCAAAAGAACAAAGAGGACATGAAAAAATTTATCTTGTCCGTGATAGAGTGTGCTTACACTGGAATGACATTACCTTTAAGCAGATAGAATTTCGTATTCGGATAGATCAATCTTTCTAGTCTTATAAGAATATTCGTAAGTATGACCGGGCCAATTGTTTGTGTTCTTACCGGAAGCATTGATATACCAGTTTGTACATCCAGTGTCCCATACGAATTTATCAAATTTTTTGTTTAATGATGTATTGTAGTTTTGCATGCTTCTAACTTTGGGGATCAATGCTTGGATCCCTTTTTTATTCATTTCATTCAAAGCAGAAATTAGATAGCGTACTTGAGATTCGATCATATACACGATAGAGTTATGAGCTAGATTGGTATTCGGGCCGTATAAAATATAAAAATTCGGGAAGCCTGCAACAGCCAAGCCTAGATAAGCCTCTGCACCATTCTTCCAAACTTCATTCAGATCTTGGTTTTTGGTTCCTTTCACTTTCATAGGAGAAAGGAATTCAGTAGCTTTAAATCCAGTTCCAAAAACGATCGCATCAAATTTTTGGAGACCAACTTTAGTTACTATTCCTTCTGGAGTCGCCTCTTTGATGGATTCAGAAAGAACTTTTGTATTCGGTTTTGCTAATGCTTCATAATAATCATTAGAAAGAAGAATACGCTTGCATCCTGCAGGATAATCAGGAGTCAGAATTTTACGTAGTTCTGGATCTTTTACAAACTTTTTCATATGGGAAAGACTCATCCATTTTACGATCTTGTTTGCATGATTATTCTTTTGGAATGCGATCATTCGGATCTCGTTCCAAATATAAATTTGGAATCTAAGTAATAATCTATATCCAGGAAAATATTTGAATAAGAACTTTTCGAAACCAAAATATTTACGATCTGGTTTAGGAACCACCCAAGGTGCAGTTCTTTGAAAAACAGTTACATCTGCTCCCTGGTTTACGATTTGTGGAATGAATTGAATAGCGCTCGCACCAGTTCCGATGGCTGCTACCTTCTTCCCTGAGAAATTATAAGAAGGATCCCAGTTTGCAGAATGAAATATCCTGCCTTTAAAACTTTCTAAACCTTTAATTGAAGGTAGAGCAGGGCGATTCAATTGCCCTACGGCAGAAATAAAAACATCATGTTCTAATGTTTCATTTTGAGAAGTTTTGATCTTCCAAACTCTAGACGAATCATCCCAATCTGCAGATTTGATCTCGGTCCCAAAACGAATATGTGGAAGTATTCCGTATTTTTCTGCGCAATGTTTTAAGTAAGAAAGTATCTCAGGCTGAGCGGAATATTTTCTAGGCCAGTTAGAATTTGGCTCAAAAGAAAAAGAATAAAGGTGAGAAGGAACATCACATGCAGCCCCCGGATAAGTATTTTCTCTCCAAGTTCCTCCTACTGAATTTGATTTTTCATAAATTACGAAATTATGGAATCCATTCTTCTTAAGTTGTATTGCAGCACATAAACCGCCGAAACCTGTACCTACAATCGCGATAGAGATCGATTTTTCTTTTTTATTTTGTGACTGCATGTTTTCCAAACTCCGGATAATGTTTATGAACAAATGTTCATGAGGCTTGATTTTTTAGGATTCGACTTAAGCGCATCATTGAAAGGAAAATCATTCTAGCAAGTCGATTTTTTGCGCTATAATTGTATCGAACCTTGTTAAATATCAACTTACGTTTATTCTTGAGGAGAAGGAAGAAAGATCCGGATCATCGCTTCCTTAGAATTAGGAAATTCCAATGTCAAAGAACCTTGGAAAATTCTCAATAATGCACTATGTATTTTCAACCCTTGGCCGGAAGAACGTACTGATATAAGATCTTTTCCTATTTCGTTTTTGATCTGAATGGATAAACCGCTTTCATATTGAATACGAATGTAAATGCCTGCTGATCTTAACTCTCCAGAATATTTTACTGCGTTGCGTAAGGATTCCCTGAATGCATAATACAAAACTTCCTGAACTTCGGGAGGATAGTTTTCAGTTTGTGAATTCACATTTGGATCTATTTTCCAAATTAGAGTGTAATCTTTTGCATCAATATCCTGTAGTTTTTGTAACATTGAAATTAAGCCTATCCTGGAAATTTCTAAGCCAGTATCAGACATTTCTCTCAATAGAGAGGATATTCTTTTATGAAGTTCTGTTAGAGAATTTGCATGTTGGGCATTGAGACTTCCCGATTTGTCATTAGAGATTTCCAAAATAAGAGAATGGATTTCCGGAAGTATTTCATCATGAAGTATTTGTCTAGTCTTCTGATCTGAAAGTCTTTGTTCTTGGATTTTCTTTCTTTGAAGTTCTTCTAAAATATTTCCTGTTTCCTCTAAAAATAGGGAATGTACGAGCCAAGTTCCTGTGATTCTTGCAATTTCAATTTCTTCTTCTGCGAATAGTCCTCCATTTTCTTTTTGGCCCAAGATTAAGTAGGCATCTCCGGAAAGTACACTTTCTATTTTTACTCGGACCACAAATCCTGAAAATTGATCTTTGTCTAAGTATTGAATATTTGGATTTTCTAGATTTGGAACTATTTTAGAAAAATCAAATGTTTCCGGCGGAATATTTTCCGGATAATAAATATTCGTATCTGATATGTATGGGATTTTTCCTTGGAATACCAAAGCCGCCTTAGTCGCTTCCAATACATCTTTGCACAAATATCCGAAAGAAAGTTTGATTGAACCGGAAGATAAGATCTTTTTTAATACTTCGTTTTGGTTGGAACTGATCTGTTTGTTTTTTCGAACTGTAAAAAATCGGGAAAGGAAGAAGGAATAAGAGAATATGATGAAAATTTCCGCTCTAGGATAGCCTAATTTTGCGAAAACAAAATATAAACAAGAAAGTAAGAAAGCCACATAGATTGAATTTTTCCATTCTTGTTTTAGGCTAATCTTAGGTAATATTCTTCCTGTAATTATTTCATAAGATGTTAATGCCCAACCTAAAACTAAAATAGAAACACAAATCAACAGTTGTATACTGAGGACAAATCCGTAAAAGTATTTGGGTTCTTTTTCTGCTTTTAAGATCAAATTTTCTATAATTCCGAATTCATCGCCTACAAATAGAAGAGAAACTAGTAAGACAACTCCGAACAAGGAAAAGCCAATTCCTTTTAAGAATGGAACTGCCTTTTGTCTTCCTAACTCGGAAAGACTATTATCCGAAATTTTGAATAAGAATAAACAAAGTAGGGAAAGAAATACGCACGCAAAAATATAGATTAAATAAGCGGATTTAAATGAGAAGGGAACTAATTTCCAATATTCAAATAAACTGATATTCCAGCTTCGTCCTGGGTTATAAATAAGTAGGATGGAGATTGCAATTAATTGGCAAAAAGATAAGATATAGAATAAATAAAAAAAGATCCCTTTCTTTTTTAAAAATCCAAAAAACCAAACAATTACTACAAACCATCCGAATGGAATCAGTATCAATAATATCAATCCCGGAAAAAAATATAAGATTGGATAAGAGGATACGACTAAAAACCCATTTTGGCCAAGGATTGCAGAGAAAGAGAATAATAACGAAGATACAATTAAAGTAAAAATACTAAAATATGCAGCAGCGTTTTTCTTTTCCAGATTTGTTCCGGTGGTTGATCCTAACCAAAACAAATTTGTAGAAAGAAAGATAAAAACGGAGCAGATTAATATTTCAAGATCTATAGTCAATATTAGGCTTCCATGGAATTCTTTCTCCAGTAGAATTCCTATAAAATATTTTTTCGTCTTCTTCCCATTCTAAAAAACGATTGGATAATACGATAAGTGCTGCTCTTGTGCGGGCCACTTTTTCATCTGAGTTAGTTTCGTTTAGTCCCCAAGCCGAGTAGATTTGTCCATTGATCCTGCTGATTGTTCTTTTATCTTTAAATCCAAAATGTTGTGCAATTTGTTCATTACTAAATCCTTGAGACAACATTTCTGCTACTGATCTTTCGTTCGGTTCTAATACTGCAAGAGGTGAATTTTCATCCTTCTCTCTGACTTCTGTAACTCTGGATTCGATTTCAGGATCTATAAAACTTTTTCCATCGTAAGCTAATCGAATAAGTGGTGCCACCATCTATGGAAGCAGATAATTCGATTTTCGAACGTATGCATAATGGCTTAAAATTCCAGAACTTCTGAAAGTCCTAAAATACTCATCGCTGTCTTGTATAGAATAGATGACCACAGGTTTACGTGGGAATTCCTTTCGAATGGAGATAATGGTTTCTATCCCATTTAATTTTCCGGCAAGTCTTACATCCAAAAGAAGAACGTCTACTTCTCCTTCTAAACAATAACGAATCGCGTCTTCTCCTGAATCACAGTCGAATACGGATTTTATTTTTCCGGATTCTTCCAAGCCAGAGATCATCGCTTTTCTAAGTTTTAGATTATCTTCTGCAACCAGTATCTTGAGAGGCTCGGCTTTCATCTGTTCTCAGAATTTTAGGATAAGAAGAACTAGGAGGTCAAGCACTTGAGTGCTTGGTGATCTGCACTCGGAAGGTGGGTTTATTTTTAAAATTCGATATTCTCTGATCCATGAAACGAATTTTAGAATTTTCTTTGGCTTTAATTGCTCTGGTTGTATTTTTCCCGGTTGTATTAGGGATCTTTTTACTGATTTCTGTTTTTGATCCAGGTCCTGTTTTCTTCCTACAAGAAAGGATCGGTTTAGGAAAGAAGGTATTTAGGATCTGGAAATTCAGGACCTTAAAGGATGGAGTTCCCACAAGGATAGGTTTGTTTTTGAGAAGTACAGGTTTGGATGAACTTCCTCAGATCTGGAATATTATAAAGGGAGATATGAGTATTGTAGGCCCAAGGCCATTGACTTCACAAGATATTGCGAGGTTAGGTTGGGGAGTAGAAGGTTTAGACAGAAGATGGGCCGTTCGTCCTGGGATCACAGGGCTTTCTCAATTGTATTCAGGAAGGGGCTCCAAATATTCTCTTTGTTTTGATCTTTCTTATCTTAAAAGAAGGAGTTTTATCTTAGATTTCAAGATCATACGTTTGACCTTAGTAATGAATCTTTTCGGCAAGAAAAGAATTAGAAATTTATTATGGACTCTTCTTCAAAAGCGGGACCGAGGTTATTTTTGGGGAAATTGGGCGAAACATTTCAAAAAAAATGCAGATCGCCCTTATCCTATCGTTCAAGAGCAGGTAATCGGTTTTATTCCTCAAAAGAGGCTTCCTGTAGCTAAATCTCTTGCAATCTTTCAGTTGGGAGAAGCGGGAGAAGGTAGGATCGCAAAAGATATCGATCATGTACATATCTACGGAGTGGATCCAAATTATAGAGAAGCACTAAAACTTTTTGTAAAAGAAGAAGGTAGACATGCGCGTATTTTAGGAGATTGCGTCCGTGCATTAAGAGGAGAACTGATCCAAAGTAACTGGACTGAAAAACTTTTTCATTTTGGAAGAAGGCTTTTAGGAACTAGACTCAAGCTAATGGTGCTACTCGTCGCAGAAGTGATTGGAATTTGTTTTTATAAGAAGATTGCAGAGAAAATCCCATTTGGTTCCGTTAAAAATGCACTTTTACATATCGCAGCAGATGAAGAAAAACATCTCATCTTTCATTCTACATTTTTTAGGATGAGGCTTAAGAATCCGATCACTCGGTTCCTTTTTAAGATCATGTGGAGATTCCTTTCTTTTGTGGCTTGCGTATCTGTCTTAATGGATCATCGCAAAACATTCAAAGCATTAGAAATTCCTGTTAAAGATTGCTATTTACAGTTCAAAAATATTTCCAGAAACACGGAGAGAAAAATCCTCCAGACATTTTTCGCCTAAGGAATTTCTTCTATGAATATAGTTTTAGTATTTAGAAGGAAAATTCTAGGTTATGGATTCGCATGTGAAGAAGGCGAGGTCGTCAACGAATCAAAACTTATTCTGGATCGTTTGGATCGGTATTTAGTAGAGAATCATATTCCAAAGAAACGTTTTACTGAGAAATACGAAAGATTCGGAAAAGTTTTAAAAGGATTTATTGGTTTTCTTGAAGAAGATATTTCATTTCTTTCGGGTGACTTTGAAGAAGTGGAGATCGAAACAGGTAAGTATTTGAAATTTGGAAATTCTTCTATCGTTGTTGCGGCCGGCGAATGGTTTTACGTTGACAAAAGAATCCAAACTTACTTGGAAGAGAACAATATCAGAACGGATTGGATGAGATTTTCTTCGGGAAAAAATTCGTATCTTAGGATTATTAATTAGATAATTATAATATATTTTGGATCAGCGCCGCGCAACGGATCGTAGCGGAAATCCTGCGCAGCAGATTGGAGCGGAGAGCCGGGTGCTCGCCAAAATGGCGAGCATGCGCCCAAACTCTTAATTCCAGCTAAAAGAACCGGATTTGTCGAATTTAAATTGGACAGGACCCGTTCCGATTTCGGGAGCTTCGGTGGTTGCTTTTCCGTTAAGTCGGAATGCTGCGGACCTTTTGGAAACTGCGTTTGCGATTCCTTGTGTGACTGTTCCGAGTGGGAAGGAAGTGCGAACGCTAAGAATAGATTCTTGTCCTTGGTTTTCGATCCGAACAGGTTGGCCTGTTAAGAATTTTTCTTTTTCAAGTGTGAGCTCAAATTCAAATTCAGAAAATTGTAATCTAGATGTAGCTCTGTTTTTTAATACGATTTGGAATTCGGTGTCTACTTTTAAGTCGAGTGCTGATAATCCTGCAGCGACCGCTGAGCCTGGTGATTTTTTCTGAGGACCGAGTAAGGTGTCTAAGAATGTTGTCGCTTTTTTGGCTAGATCTTCTGTGCCAGCGGAACTCAAAATGGTAGAAGGATCCGGTTTGATAATTTTAAAATTTCGGATCTCTATGTCCGGAAGAACTGCAGGGATTTTTCTTTCTTCTTCGAATGGAAAGTCGAGTGATGCAGCACCTGCAATGGATCTATATTTTTCAGGAATAGGAAGTGATACAACTCCTTGCACTTTGACTACTAGGTCTATCTTTCCTGGAACTTTTTTGTAAAGTTCTGCCAGATCATTATATGCAAACGTTAGATCTACTGGAACTGGTTTGTTGGAATTCCCACCAACGGTTGGGATTTTGGTTTTTGCCTTCGTAAATTGTTGGCCTTCAATCAAGATATTCATCTCAAGATTGGTGGCTGGCAACGCAATAGGATACGGATTTTTTACTTTAGAATCAACTCTAAGTTTGATCTCAGACAAATTGATTTCTGCGATGGAAACTTTTTCTAAGATAAAGGCAGGTCTATCTAAGTCCTCGATCTTTTCTTTTACTTTTTTTAAATCAACATTTTGTAATTGAGCACAACCGAATAGAAGGTTTGTTACTAGAGTAATTCCAATATAGGCATGTAAGGAAATTTTTTGGATCATAAACTACCCCTGAAGGTGAAGTCTTTATTTGGGATTTGTAGATTATTGGGAACTAAGTTTTGGAGGCTTGGAAATAAAAAATGGAGTTTTTGAGATCAGTAAAATGGTTTATTGCAAATAGATTTGGATCGGCAAGAGCGATGTTGGAATTCCAACATCGCAAACACTGAGAAAATCGTTTAAAATTGGCACTGAGGATTCGGCGGATAGCTAGGATTCTGAGTGTAACACTGAGCACTTTGGCTCGACGGGTCAATCAAGGATAATAGTTTTAAAATGCCCACAGGATAGCTTGCATTTTGCTGATAACCGTTACTCCAATCGATTTTGTAATTTCCATAGTTATCGGCAGGTCTTATTGTTCCCTTCAAAGTTGTATATGTTCCCGTCCCGCCTTGTTGCATACAAGATCGGATAGTATTAGAATCGGTAATCTCCAACCAAGCTGTGGGAGTCGGTCCGCCGTCTGCACAGCTTGCTACCAATACCCATTTTCCGTTCAAATTGATTCTAGAATCTTTTAAATCTTCGGCTTTTTCCTTACAACCGGCGAACATTAATATTACAAAGAGCCCTGTTAATATCCCTAAACGTTTCATTCGTTCTTCATTTTCCTTTGTTTTTTCGTTTAATTTATGAAAAAACAGAGAAATAAATTTAGAAAAATGAGGAAAAGTCAATAATTTATTATTCATTATAATATTAAAAAATACTTTTTTTTAATATTATGTAAACTTGAATTTTATAAATAAAAAAGGGCCGTTAGGCCCTCTTTTAATGGTTATTTTTTCTTCTTCGAACTAGTTCCTTTCTTGGGTTTGGACTCCACATCTTGGGCCCATTCACTTAAAGAAGGTTGACTATGGTTCGTAGAGACAGCGGCACTTCCGGAATGACCACCACCTTCGCTGTGGATGGTCGCTGTCATATCAGGACGGAACTTGCCTTCTATCCATTCTCTGAACTTGTCAATACCACCGAAGATAGACGGAACGACGATCAACGTAACTAACGTCGAAAGGATCAAACCTCCGATGATCGCGATACCCATTGCAGTTCTGGATTTAGCCGCTTCTCCAAGACCTAATGCGATTGGAACAGTTCCCATGATCATCGCGATGGATGTCATTAAGATCGGACGTAATCTCACAAGACCTGCTTCGAAGATTGCTTCGTCTCTTGTGATACCTCTTTCTCTCACTGCCTGCATTGCATAATCCACGAGTAAGATCGAGTTTTTGGCAACGAGTCCCATGAGTAGAATGAGTCCGATCATAGAGAATATATTCAGCATTTCTCCTGTTAAGAACAGAGCGAAGAATGCTCCGGAAATTGCAGGAGGGATTGCGAATAAGATCGTGATCGGAGTGATGAAAGATTCATAAAGAGATGCAAGAACCAAATAGATGAATATCAACGCGAGACCGAATGCTACGATGATATTCAAGAATAGTTCTTTTAAGTCTTCCGACTGACCTTGGAAATTAAAACGAACTCCTGGAGGAGGAGGAATCTCTTTGGTAAGAATTTTAGTAGCTTCTTCCATTGCAGTTCCGATCGCGCCACCTGGTGCAAGGTTTGCGTTCATCACAACAGCTCTTGCTCTATCAATACGATTGATTCGAGAAGGACCTAGGTTTTCTTTACCGGTACTGATCGCTGCCAGAGGGATCAATCTGTTTGCGATATTCGGGACTTTAGTTTGGTTATATGCTGCTCTTAAGTTCCTTTGATCATGCCCGAGTCTCATACGAACTTCATATTCGATCCCTTTATCGTAAAACTTACTGACCTGATCTCCGGCGATTTGGTATCTTAACTCGGAACCTGCAACACCAGGAAGAACACCTACTAATTGCATTTTAGAATTATCTAAAACAATTTGGTATTCAGGTTTTCCTCCCCTAAAGTCGGAGTCGATGTCCGCGAGATCTTTGATACCTTTCAGTCTTTCTATTACTTTTTTAGAATATGCTTCCACTTCTTCCAAGTTGTTTCCTTTGAGAACTAACTGGAATGGATACTGGACTCCGCCTCCCACAGCAGAATAATCCGAAACCGCAGGCCTTGCGTAATCATAGGCCTTTAACATTTTTCGGATATCTTCTTTGACGGAGGTAGTATCTCTAGATCTTTTTTTGGAAGAAACAAGTGCGATTGCTAATATAGCAGTGTTTGGCTCTCCACCATCAGGCTTACCAATTGTAATCGCGATCTTATCCATCTCAGGGAATTTTTGGAGTTCTGCTAAAACCTTATCAGAAACATCTTTAGTTCCTTGTAAGCTAGTGCCTGGAGGAAGATCCAAAGTTACCATAAATTCACCTTGATCATTCGCTGGTAAGAATGTCTTTTTCACAAAAGCGCAACTTACAAAGGAAAGAATGAAAATCAGGAAAGTGAGAAGTATGATCTTACCTGGATGAGCCAATGCATAACGCATTGTGATCGTATAAATTTTTTCCAACCAAGTTTGGAAACGATCGAATGCTTCTACCGCAGCGTTCTTTTTATCGTGTGTAAGTTTACCCGCGAAGTAAGCGGACAACATAGGAGCTACAAAAAGACCGTCGAAGAGTGAAATGATCATGGCAAAAACCACAGTCAATCCGAACTGCTTGAAGAACTGGCCTACGATACCTGATAAGAATCCAACAGGGAAGAATACCGCGATCACAGTTAAGGAAGTTCCAATAACCGCAAGAGCCACTTCCATGGTTCCTTTTTCTGCGGCTTCCATTACGGTTGCACCTTCTTCCAATTTACGGAAGATGTTTTCCCTAACTACGATGGCGTCGTCGACGAGTAGCCCCACTGCGAGAGATAAGGCCAATAAGGTCATAACGTTAATCGTGAATCCCATGATCCACATGATGATGAATGCGCCTAATAAGGAGTTAGGCAATGCAAGACCGGTAATGATCGTAGATCTTAAATTTCCTAAGAAGAAATAAACGGTGATTACCGCGAGGAGGATCCCTAAAACGATCGCTTCAGTAACATCTTCTACGTTGTAACGGATCCATCTGGAACCGTCACGGATCAATCTGATCTTTGGCTTTCCTTCCAGAGGTTGGATATCCGCATTTAACTTATCGATCCTCTTTAAGACCTCGTCCGCAACTGCTACGGTGTTTGCTCCCGATTGTTTGTAAACATCGATGAATAATGCAGGTTTAAGTTCTTTTTCTACAACTTCGCTTTTCTTTCCCCCGAAAAGTCTTTTGACACGTTTAGGGATTTGGGTTAACCAAGTGATCGGATGAGTTAAAAGACCTACGTCTTCTTCTTCCACTTCGTCACTTTTGGAAGCCCAAAGATAACCTAAAGTTTCTTCATCTTCGGTTCCATCTCTTACGATCCCTAATTGTTTTATGAGTACTGAATTGCCAACATCTCCTCCGAAGGAAACGATCGTGTTCTCAATTTGGGAAAGAGTTTCATATCTTCCTAATGTTCTATAAGAAGTTTCTTTTGCACCAGAATCGAATTTACCAACAGGAACGTTTAAACCAGCAGTTTTTAATCTGTTGGCGATGACCACCATAGGCATTTGATAAGAAACTAATTTATTTCTATCTAATTCGATTTGGATCTCTCTTCGAGTTCCACCGACTAATCGAACAGAACCAACACCAGCAATTTGTTCTAACTTAGCCTTAACGGTTTCTTTGGCTAAATCGTACATTTTTGCCTGATTCAAATCAGCAAACACCGCCAAACGAATGATCGGCTGGTCAGCAGGGTCGAAACGAACTACTTTAGGTTCTTTGATTCCGTCCGGAAGTTTGGGACGAACTGATGCAGTCTTATCTCTAAACTGTTGCTCAGCATATTTGATGTCGGTAGAAAGAGTAAATTCACCTAAAACTACGGAAACACCTTCCTGGTTACGAGAAGTGATCTTTTTCAAACCTGCAATGGAAGAAAGTTCTTCTTCTAAAGGTTTAGAGATCAATTCCTCAATCTCTTCCGGACCTGCTCCCGGATAGATCGTAGTTACAGTCACCACCGGGATATTTACATCCGGAAAAAGATCCACTCCCATCTTGCTAAGAGAGAAGACACCGGTGATCAACATTAGGATCACAAGACTGGTAATAAGAATGGGACGTTTAATAGAGAGGAGCGCGATATTCAAGTTGCCTCCGGAGTATCCAAACATTTCGAAAATCGAATGAAGGAACTGCTCAGAGGTCCATTGCGGTCGATTCCTGAATTTTCGAAAACAAATTCGCGGACCGCGGTTCGGAAATTTGAACAGAAAGGTTTTGAGATCGTACTAAGTGTTTGAGTTTGAAATTAAAGAGACTAAATCAGAAACAAACGTCAGACGAAGTCTCTCGAATGATTCTAAACTTCTCTAGACGAAAGTCGGTCGGGTTGGCTGACCCAGCTTCGCTGGCCAGTTGTAGGAATTCCTACACAGATTTTAAAAATAGGATTCGGTTGACGGAGCCAGAATTTTATGATAAGCGAAAAGCGGTCTCCCACGGGCCACTCCCCCCAAAACCCAATGCAGGGCGGGGGCGATCTTCATTTCACGTAGGAACTCCTACAGAAACTCAGATGAAAACCTTTGTGTTCTCCGTGAACTCTGTGTGAAACTATCTTAATAAATTCTGCGAATCGCCTGAGAGATCCTTTGCACATTATCCTTAGTTAAGTTAGGATAAATCGGAATGCAATGACCTCTTTGATACAATCTTTCCCCGTTCGGGAAATCGGAATTAGAAAGTTCAAGAATATGATGGATCGGTTCTGCAACAGTTCTACGAGTACCAATTTGTAAGGAACGGAAGTACCTTTCTACCTGCTCGTAATTACCTGGAGCTATGATCACAAATCGATTGAAAGTTTCAGAATTCGGATCGTTAAAATGAGAACCAACTTGGGAACCTTGGATGGATTGCAGATACACCTGAGCGATCTTTCTTTTTCTTTCTAAGATCACACCAAGATTGGATAATTGTTCGATCCCTAAAGCAGCTTGGTAATCGATCATATCATAATCTAATCTAGGTTGGCCTTCTTTACGCGGATAAGGATCTTTACCTTCTTTTCTGGCTCTGATCTTTTTTGCCAAAGAATCATCATCAGTACAGATCAAAGCTCCATTTCCAGTAGTGATCAGGTATTCAATAGAAAGACCGCAAATAGAAATTTTTCCCTGTTTACCTGGAGTGAAAGTTTCTGTTCTTGCGCCAACGGTTTCTGAAAAATCTTCGATAACAGGACGATTTTTGAAATCGTATTTGGAGAAGTCCGCCAAAGATCCGAAAGTATGATCTACAACAACAGCTTTTACGGATTCATCTTCCAAAGCGGAAGATAATCTTTCAGGGCACATATGGAAAGAATGTTTTCCCATATCCACAACCAAAGGTTGCGCTTGCATTAAGAAAATTGCATCTAGAGCGGCAAGAGGTGCGAATGTAGAGATTGCTACTTTATCTCCAGGTTGGATCTCAAGCGCCAATAAGGATAGGTGATACGCAGCAGTTAAACTGTTTGCGGAAACTACTTGTTTAGTCCTGAAAGTAGAAGAAAAAGCTTTCTCAAACTTGTGAGTCACAGAACCGGAAGCAAGATGGTCTTCTACCAACGCCTCTAAAACGGTTTTCAGGTCTTCCCGAGAAAGAGTCGGTTTATGGAATTCGATATCGGTCTTTTTCCGGCTTGGTTTCTCTAAAACTTCGGTTTCCGCGCTCATCTTCCCTTCTCAGGTTCCAGTAATTTTATTATGTCGCATTGTAACCCATGTACTTGGCTCGTAAAGACCTTTTTCCAAATCTCCGGAGCTGGCTATCCCATGGATTGCAAATGCAAATAAATAGAATACCAGCGGAAATGTCTAGACGTTTTCGTACAAGGAAAAAAAGAGCTCCTCAATCTCCGAAAATTTTCTTACGGATCCCAATCCAGATTTCAGGCAAATAAGCCCCAATAATGATCAATATTAGACCGGTATAGGTCCATTTATTAAAATAAGACTCACCAGCGAAACGAAGTGTGGCTACATTGATGATAGTTGTCCACCATCCGAGTAAAATAAGAATAAGACCTACAAAATTCGGAAAAAGAAAACCTAGTATTTTACCCATAAAAACCTCTAAGAATAAGCGACTGAAACGAGAGAATTATCGAGATCAGATCTTACTCATCAAGTTGTTTTTTGGGACTTTCTCTGAATTCAAAACAGGGCAGAGATTTTTCCTTGCCCAGGGACTTTATAAAAATCAAAATTTAGAAACGAGCCATGAAAGAAGAACTAGACAAAGATATAGATCAGGAAATCGAGCCGAGGGAGATGAATCCCACAGAGTACAGGCTTCTCACATTATTATTCAATTTTTTCAGATTTCCGGACGGGATCACTTTGAGCTCTCTAAGAAAGATCATGGAGGGATTTTACGATAACGAGAACAGAGACTCCGACAGACGAAAATTATCCAGAGATATAGAAGAGTTAGGCGCCTTAGGATTTCATATTAAATATTATCCGCAAAAGAACGGAAAGGATTTTGTATACGTACTCGTAAAAGATCCACTTTCCAAAACTTTAGAGTTCTCGGAAGAAGAGCTTAGAGAGATATCCGCGTTACTCTTAAGAGGATATTCAGAAGCTCCAAAATATGAACTTTATACCGCTGCTAGAAAAATATTCGCAGGAGATCTAGAATACTTTCCAGAGATACCAGAAAGCTCTGAGGAAAATTCAGAAGAGTTCGGCGAGGCTGCATTTCAAATTTTAGAAGCTCTCAAAAATCATACTCCAATCCGAATTAAATATTATAAAACTTTCCCAGAAGATTCATATTTGAAAGAAGCAGATCCAATCAGGCTGATCCGAAAAGGCGGCCAGGATCATTATCTATTAGCTTATGACAGAGAAGAAAAGACCAAAAAAAGATTTGTTCTACCTAAGATCTTATCTGTGGAACTCCTACAAGGAGATCCACTTTACCAGGCAAGAGGTGCTAAAAAAGAAACAGAAGAAGATCTAATCACACACGCAGGATTATTTCCAGTCCACGAACCCAAAAATGTGGAGTGGATCTGCAAAGAAGAAGGTCTCGTAAAAGCAAAACTATTCCTGACAGGAATTAAATATGCCGAAGAGAAAAATAAACTCAGTTTCCAATCTACCAATCTGGAAGGTTTATTACCGTTCTTATGGAGATGGCCGGATGCAATCGAAACAGTTCTTCCTGAAGAATTGAATTCAGTCTTCCGAAACTCAGTAAAACAGATCTCAGAACTCTACGAAAAAGTATAAAAACCATTACATGAAACTTAAAAACATTTTATTTTCTTTATTCTCCCTACAGATCTTACTCACACTCGTAATGAAATATTTCTCCTACCAAGGCGATCTATCTCCGGAATTACATGAAAGAATTCTAAAGTATTTTACCCAAGATGATATAAATTCAGGGATAGACTATGAAAGAAGGGGATTTTTTGTTTCTATCATTGGTTCCTTGCTTGATTTTGCTTTGGCGGGAGCATTCGTATTTTCCCCAATCTCAGTAAAGTTAGAGGAATACTTCCGCAGAAAAACGGGAGAAAGATTTTACCTTACAGTATTTCTATTCTTCATTTCCTTCTATCTTGTAGAATTTATTATTTCTCTACCGTTCAGCTATTATTTCGGATATGTGATAGAACACGAATTTCAATTCTCCAATATGAGCGTAACTGATTGGATCTTATTTAAAGCAAAATCATTCGGGCTCGGATTTCTATTTGGCGGATTAGTAGTCCTCGTAGTTGCATTCGTGCTTAAAAATCTTCCACGTGCTTGGAAATATATACTTCCTATCTTGTCACTTGGCTTCGGACTTCTAATGTCTGTATTGTACCCAATTATCATCACTCCTATCTTTTACGATTACGGTCCTATCCAAGATGGAAGTTTAAAAACAAAAATATTGGCTCTCAGCCAAAAAGCAAATATCCAAGTAGAGAATATCTACGTGATCAACGAGAGCAAATACTCGGGTCACACAAATGCATACTTCACCGGTTGGGGAGAAAGTAAAAAAATCTTCTTATATGATACACTTATCAACAACCACACAGAAGAAGAAGTGGTAAGCGTACTAGGACACGAAATAGGTCACTGGGTGCACAATCATCAAATGATAGAGATCGCGCTTAGCACATTAGAAACTTTCTTACTATGCTTCTTACTCGGATATGTATTCCAAAAAGTAAAAGAAGAAGGATTGATCCCATTAAAAGAATTTTATTCTCCTTCTTCCTTACCATTTCTGTTTTTGATACTATCCCTTGTTGGAACAATACTTGGACCATTTTCCGCAACACTCTCTAGAGTTCTGGAAACCCAAGCCGACAGAGAAGCACTCGTGCTAACCAATGACAAAAAATCATTCATTAGCACTGAAATCAAGCTGGCAAAAGACAATAAATCCAGATTGAATCCTCACAAACTGGAAGTGATCTTCGAACATTCTCATCCAACTACTTTGGAAAGGATAGAATTCGCAGAAGGCTGGAAATAAGAATCTGGCCTTCTTAAGCCGAACCTACTTCCTCCAAGGATATTCCATCTGTAGAGCCACAAATGCTGCAGTGTTTGTTCCGTATTTGGATTCAATCTCTGCGAGATTTTTATCATAGGCAGTTGCAGCCGCTATTCCATTCAGATTTTCTAAAATAGAATCTAAATTGGCGGCTTCTGACTGCGTTTTGTCTACATGTAATAATAAACCACTCTTGGTTCGGATTTGTTTTTGATCTGAAACAGAAAATACTTCCGATCTATACGTTCTGGAAAAAGAATCCGCTTGTAGAGCGAGTACTACTTCGTCCATTCCATCGGAAACCCGAACACCTAAGTTTTCATAATTCCAAAAGCCCAGATAATTTTTCGCAGCAATATACATATCTTTGCCGCCTAAATAAAAATCAGAACTTTTATGAGTGGGTTTCCAATCTTTAGCTCCTAAGCTAGACGCAATTTCTGATGCTTTTTCTTTTCCGGAAATTGCTTCTATTAAAGCCAAGGAAACTGGAATAGAAGCAGTGATTCCAGTAGTAGTAACGATCTTTCGATCTGCAATGTACCTTCTATCCTTGATCCATGTAGTCTCAGGAAACTCTTTCTCTAAATTAGAAAAAGAAAACCAATGACCGGTTGCCTTATGATCTTTCAAAACACCTGCATTTGCGAGCACCCAAACTCCGTCGCATACTCCTATAATCGTAGAACCTTTTGCAGATTGTTTTTGTACAAAAGATAGAAGGGCGGGATCATCCGAATAATGGACTGCAGGTACGATCACATAATCCGCGCCTTCAGGATATTCTGAATCAAAAAGCTCAAAAGACTTCTCCGCTTCTATTTTTAGTGCAGGAAACATTTGGACCGGGCCAGTTTTAGGGAAAACAGAGAGTACCTTTGCGATTTTCGCAGAAGTTAAAACTCCATAAGGGATCATAAAATCAGTTAGCTCAGTCATTCGGTTCTCACCGATTACAACAATGACTGGTTGTTTTCTGCCGAATCTAGGTTGGTAGCTTGGGATTTTGGAAACTTCTTCTTGGGTTTGGACTTTCGAAGTTTCAGAAGATATTCCGTATTCTACAGTTCCGAACAAGAGCAAGAAAGCCAAACTCCCGTAGATGGATTTCAAAAAACGATTTGGTTGGAGGCTAAGATGTTTCATACATTCAGGATACGATCTTTTTCTAAAGCGGTCGTCCTTCCGTATCCGGATGGACTAAAAAAAGAAAAATCCTGAAAAAATCTGGACATTCAATTCTCTTCAGACTCTTTCATTTTATGGATACGTTTCTGGCGTTTGGAGCAGGGCTTTCATTCTTATTGGCCATTTCTGAATTCATCCGAAAAAACAAAAGGCAGCCAATCGGTTTTTTCTTTCTGTCTCTTTCTATAGTACAATTCCATCTGTATTTGGAATTATCCAACCAGTTAAAGGAAGAGCTTTGGTTTGCGGAAATCCATATCCCTTTCCTATTTTTCACAGGCCCTTTGGCGTATTTGTATTTTAGAAGATTAGGAGGACTACCAGCAAAGGCACTCAATCTGGTCCATTTTGCTCCTGGATTCGCGGCGTTTTTGTTCCTTCTACCTTTTGTTCTATCCGATCCGAATTCCAAATTAGAATACGTAAGTGTATTCCCTCCCAGAAATATTTATTTCCAGTTCTTGTTTGGACTTTTGATCTTAGGAACTATTTCCAACTTAGTATATCCGCTTTTACTGATCGGAAAGATCCGCAAATGGAAAACCTTCCTCCAAAAAGAAGAAGGACGAGCATTCTCTCCATTTCTCGCGCTCTTCTATGCAAGTATATTTGTGATCTTTTTATTTGTGGTTGCTCAGATCTTCTTCATGCCTTTGTTCACTGTTGCGGCTGCAGGTCTCACTTTGATCGTATGTTGCGTTTTTTTAAGTGCTTCTATATCTCCTGAATTGATTGTTTCGTTTGAAAAAACAGCGAAGGAAGCAGGGTATAATGAGACAAGGCTGCAAGGTTTGGATGTGGACTCAGTCATTCAAAAGATGCAAGAATTGATGAGAGATAAAAAACTCTATCTGGACGAAGAGCTTACACTTCCACTTCTTTCAGAAGAATTAAAGATTAAAACCCATCAATTATCAGAAATATTAAATGATAAGATGAGGATTGGTTTTAGGGAGTATATCACTGGGTTTCGTTTAGAAGAAGCGTCTAAATTATTAAGAGAAGAGCCTCAAAGATCAGTACTTGCTGTGATTTACGCGGCAGGATTTAAATCCAAATCCGCGTTCCATAAGTTATTCCAGGAGAAATACGGATGTTCTCCTGGAGAATATCGTTCTTCTTATTCTAAAAACTAACTCTTACCATTCTCCAGTATTCGCCATACTCTTCCAAGGTTCTGCAATCTCTAAAGATTTTCCTCTTTGTAGCAACTCAATGGAGATAAGATCAGGTGATCTAATAAAAGCCATTCTACCATCCCTAGGCGGGCGATTTATAATTACACCTTTCGCCTGAAGATTCGCACAGGTTTCATAAATATTATCTACTTCAAAAGCAAGATGACCGAAATTCCTTCCGCTTGTATAAGCCGAATCTTGGTCCCAATTATAAGTTAATTCTATTTCAGGAGAATTTTCATCTAACTCAGATAAGAACACAAGAGTGTATCGTCCTTCTGGATGATCATGTCTTCTCGTTTCTTTTAGTCCTAACTTGTTACAGAAAAAATCCAATGCTTGATCCAAATCTTTTACTCTGATCATAGCGTGTAAGTATTTCATTTTGTGTCCCTTGGCAGAAATCTTCTCTGAAAAAGAAGATTTGTTCGTTCTTTATGGGAAGGGTGCTGCGGATTTTCCCTATGACAAGCCCAAAGCAAAGATTAAAAATCGAACAAATTAGAAAAATCCGTCATATTGGATTTTCCCGATTTACCTCCAAAAACACCCTTTTTGACCCCATTTTTGCTTATCATGGGGGCGAAATGCTTAATTTGTGTGCTCAAAAAATAAGCATTTTCTGAATTTCTAATAAAGAATTGGCTTAAAAAAAAGGCCCTTTGGATCGATACTTGTACTATATTCAAGCAGCGGTATGAGAAATCATCCGATTTCGCTTCTTTTTTATTCAATGTGAATGGATAGAAGCTAGTTGAAATAGAGTGCTTAGAAAATTAGATAAATCTAATAAATGTAAATGTGATAAAAGGTTCTTTGAGTTCGTTTAACAAAAATTTTTAATTTTTTCTTTATATAAAAATTTTTTTGTTCCATTCATCAACGCAGATAGGTCAGATGGATGTAAGCGAAAACAAGAACAGAAAATATAAAAAAATAACTTGAGGTTTCAATTTTATGAAAATCAACAAACTCACTTCTCTTCTATTGGTAGTAGGCTTCTTAGCAGGATCTTCCGTTTTTGCAGTTTCTCAAGACACTGAAGATCGTCTTTTAGAGCAAGCTTTGGTATCCGCTGCGGTTACTAAAGAGCAAAAAGTTGCAGTAGCTACTTACTTGAAAGCAATCGCTCAACAAAAGAATGAAAGAGCGGAAGAGTTAAGAGCATTGGCTAAACGTTCTACTGGTGGAAAATTCCTCGCTAGCAACGCTCAGTCTGAAAAATTCTTAAGACAAGCAAAAGCTCTTGAAGCAGAAGCTGCAAGAACTCAAGAATTTTTAAACAATCTTTAATTTAGTAGTCACAAATCCTAAAAATCCATCGACTATGAGGCGCCGTAAGGCGCCTTTTTTTATGTACTGTTTATAAGAATAAAAGAAGAAGGTTAACTGAAAGGAAGATCGTGGCCCGGCACGGGGGAATTTTTATTTGGAAGTCTTTTTATCTTTAGGAAAACAACTCATACTGAAACCTTCTATCATATAACAAATAGCATCTTTGGTTTCACATCTCAATGCATCATTATAAGTAGCGCTTTGGATTTCCAAGTCCATACGTTCACAGACCATTTTTTCTCTGGTAGAAGTTTGGATGCTTGTGTCCTGGCCGAGCAAGCCACCGGCGAATAGGAAACAAATTGCGAATAATACCGATTTTTTCATCATTCTCTCCGGAGAATTCTCTGATTCTATGACCCTTTCAGGTTTCCTTCCTTGAGTCAATCGATTTGGGAGAAGAAGACAAAGCTTCGAAAAAGGATTGTGAGACGATTTGAACCTTCTAATTTGCCCTGATGAGTTTTCTGGACGGAAAGATGCACTCTAAATGGACAAGACTCACGTTTTGTTTGCTGTTCCTTCTTCCTTTATTATATCCCTTCTTATTAAAGCCTGGTGAACAATTATACTCTGACCATTTGGGCAAATTTATATTAGGTGAATCAGTAGGAAGAAACGGATTTCTTTCCGGCAATTTGGTTCTGCCTTCTCGAGACCTAGACCCGGAAGGAAATTATTGCCCTACAGAATGTATTCGTATCGGCGAAGAATTGATCAGCCCATTTCCAGCGGCATTGGGCTATGTTTATGCGGTATTTCTCCCTTGGAGTGGAATAGTTGGAGTGTATATCGCAGTTGCGGTCTTAATACTTCTGTCTTTCGTATTTCTTTCTATCTTATGGGATTGGGATCCGATCTATTTAGGAGTTTTGGTTTTGGCCTCTCCTTTTTTGGTAAACGGATACTTTTTTCCAGATGTGGGTATTGCTTCCTTTTTCTTTATAGGGGGAAGTTTTCTATTTTTAAGATCAGGTCCTTCTTCTTCCTGGTTTAGGTTTATAAGTTCAGGTTTTATCTGCGCTTCTTCTGCTTGGTTTAGAATAGAAAGTATAGTATTCCCGTTAACATTTATATTTTTCTTAAGTATATCTAAGTTTTCTAATACAGAAGAAAGAAAGAAGATCTTAGGATATTCAGTTGGTTTTTTAGTTGGAGTAGGACTTTTGCTTGGGATCCAATATGTTCTTTATGGACATCCTTTGGGCCCAAGGTTTTCTTTTAACCAGCCTACAATGTTCCTGCTTCCTTGGAAAAAGTGGAAAATTTACGCAGGACTATTGATTGCAAATCCGAATCGGATCGGATTTTTCGGATACACTCCCGGGTTTTTGATCGTTCTATTCTTCTTTATATATTATATTTTATTTAAGAAGAATCCTTTAAAGAGAAGTGTGACTCTCGAAATCTCAAATCGGGATCTATTTGTTTATTCTGGCTTGGTTGCGTTTTTAGCTTTAGTGGTTTCTGCGCCGAATGACGGGATTATAGATTTTGGTTCCAGGTATTTGCATTTGAGTTTGCCTGCTTTTGCGGGAATGTTTTTGATCTTACTCGAAAATATTGGAGAGAAGTTCCGTAAGAGCGCAAAAATTGTTCTGTATACGATCCTTTTGTATTCAGTATATATTAGTTATTCTTATACTCAAATTTTGGGAAAATATGGAAGAAAGACCACTAAACTTAATGCGATCTATTTGGAACAAAAGCCAGACTTGGTTGTGGTTCAGATCAGAACTTATTCTCAAATTTTAGGTAAATACTTTTTCCAAACTCCTTCTGTATGGTTGTTGAGAGAAGGTCATATTAAAAAGTTTTTCTCCAAGAATAGTCCTAATCAATTTAAAAAAATATTATTTGTGCAAACGAAAGCCTCGATAGCACAAAGTTTAAATGAGTCTGATCCTTTTCTAGAAAATAAATATTATGAAAGTATTACCCAAGCCTTAGGTCCTGATTTCAAAAAAGTTTGGTCGGAAAATAAGGAAGATGTTTTACTTTTTTCCATGGAAAGAAAAAAGTAAAACCCTGCCATCTGTGGTTTTGTTCAAATCTTATTCGTTCAAAAAGTAGAAGAAAAAGAATCCTGCTGCTTGCGCTCTTGGAATTCCAACTGCACTTCCGATCAAGGAACCATTTTTTCGTACATCACCATTACTATCAATGCGTCCGATCAGACTTCCGTTCTTGCGTACATCTCCGCTGGAATCGATCGAACCTACTAGTGATCCATTCAATCGGATATCTCCGTTAGAGTCAATTCTACCGATCAGGCTTCCATTCTTCCGAACGTCCCCGCCAGATTCAAATCTTCCCACGAGAGATCCGTTCAACCTTACATCTCCATTGGAGTCAATACTGCCAATAAGTGAGCCGTTTTTTCTCAGATCACCTGCTTGTAAGGAGCTCAAGCCAACGCTCAAAAAGAAAACTGCGGCTACGAGTTTCAAAATTGGTTTCATTCATGTATCTCCGTTGTTATATGCAAAAGTAACAAGTATGGAGATGGTTTTTGAGGAATTATTTTCCTGGAAATGTATCGTTCATTCCTTTTACCATACTGAGCCAGCTTGTGCGAGTAGATATCAGCTTAAGATCGAACTATAACGTTATTCTCTATTCAATATCCTCATCAGATTCTATTTCTAATTCACAAAACTTAGAATAATATTTGGATTGTATTTCTTTTCTTTCTTTTACGATTCCGGAGATTTGTATAAAAAAATTTGATCTAAGTCCGTACAATCTTCCGTAAACTCCATCTCCTTTTTTATAAGAAACTCTGGAGTCTATACGAAATCGTAAGATCTTCTTTCCTATTATCTGTGCTGCTGCCAAAAACACTTGGTCAGAATCAAATAACTCCAGATAGAATTGAGGAAGAAGTTTGAATGTATTTTTTAAAAAAGACGTTTGGGCCATATAAGCATATTCTATTGGAAACTCCGGACAAACAGGTATCATCCGTCTTAAAATCCTATGTTTTAGGTTACGATTCTGTAAAAAGAAGGCTCTAAAAAAATCCTTCTCAAATGATACGTATTTTTGATTGTCTCAAAATTTCCCGAAAGAAAGAATGTCCGACATGAATCCAAGTACGAAAAAACTCCAAACGAAACTGGCAGTGATTCATCTTTTGCAAGAAAACAAAAGAATGAGTTTGGAGGATCTTTCCAAATATTCCGGTATTGATGATATAAAAGATCTTAAAAAAGAACTCGGGAAATTGTACATGGTGGGTTCTTATCCTTATACTCCAGACCAATTTGTGGAATTGGATTATGATGGGGAAACAATTGGCATTCGTATGCCAATAAGCTTGGAGCAAGGTTTGGTCCTAAGCGTAAAGGAATGGGCTACAATCCGAAAATTATTTTTGGAAGAAGGCGAAAAAGAAACAGTTCCTTCCAGAAAAAAAATACTGAAATCTATATTAGATAAAATTCATACAATTCTTCCTTCTGCGGGAATTCCGAGCGAAAACGAATTAAAGAAGAATATTGAAGATTCTATCTCCGAAGGCAAATCTTTACAGATTAAATACCGCGCACAAGGAGAGGCAGAGCCTGAATCCAGAAAAGTAGATCCTTGGGCTTTATTAAGTTTCAGAGAGGAATATCTGATCGGATATTGCCATTCTAGAAAGGCTCCTAGAACATTTAGATTGGATTCGATTCTTCAATTGAATGGCACCCAGGAGAATGTTGCAGAGATCCCAGACGAAGAAAGAAAAAATGCAATCTCCAAATTAAAACAATTTCTCCAAGGAGGAGAAGGGGACTCGAATTTTGCAGAGATCTATCACACTGCAGAAGTGTATTTTAATCTACATTCTCGCTTACATTTAGAAAGGACTTCTAACAAAAAACAAATTGGAGATACCACATATTATCTTTCTAAAGCAAGGATCAGAAACCAGGATTGGTTTTTATCTATTCTGAAAGGTTTTGGTCCGAATGTAATTCTTCATAACCCACCTGCGTTAAAAGAAAGAATGACTGCGTATTGGGAAACTATTTCTTCTGGTTCTTGAAATTGGGAATCGATTGACTCACTTCTATTTACCATTGATTCAGGATATACATTGCTTTCTCCCGCAAAGATCAATCTAGGCTTAGAGATCCCTTACAAAAGGCCCGATGGATTTCATGAGATCCGAAGTGTATTTTTACGTTTAAATTGGGGAGATGATATTCTAATAGAGCCGATCACTCCCGGATCTTTTGAGCTGGTTTCTGATAATCAGATCATTTTAGAAAAGAGACGTTTATATGATGAGGTTTCTGAAAAAGGAGACCTAAGTAAGAATATTCTTTTCAAAACATTTTCCAAGATCCGTGCTCATTACAGAGAACTTCCAGGTGTGAGGATCCATCTTACTAAAAAAATTCCTCCTGCTGCTGGTCTGGGAGGTGGATCTACAAATGCTGCATCACTTTTCTCTTTTTATTTTGGTCTGAGCCCAGAGTTTAATTCGGATCATATTTTCAAATTGGCAGCTGAGATCGGAGCTGACGTTCCCTTCTTCTTATCCGAAAATCATTGTTTGGTGTCTGGAAAAGGTGAGATCTTAAAGGACATTCAAGTGCATTCTGGGCAGGGAATTTTAGCCTTAACTCCTCAGGTACTCTCGACTGCCGAAATGTACGCAGGTCTCAAAAAGCCTTTACAAGCCGACCCTCCCTCGAAAAGATGGATTTCTCTAGGCAATGACGTCGAGTTTTCTTTAAAAGAAGGAAATTGGGCGGCTTTGAGAGAAAAGCTCGTAAACGACTTCGAGCCTCTTGCATTCCAAAAGTTTCCCCAACTAGGGAAATTAAAGGAAAGTTTTTTGGCGAATGGAGCTAGTTACTCCTCCTTAACTGGATCAGGATCTTGTGTCTATGGTTTGGTGCAGGGATTGGAAATACGGGAAGAGCTGTTCGCCAAAATGCAAACGGAATTTCCCGACCTTACGTTTGTAAGCTTTAATTATTAAAGAACGAAACTGGGCCGTCGCCAAGTGGTAAGGCAGCGGTTTTTGGTACCGCCATTTCATAGGTTCGAATCCTATCGGCCCAGCCACTGTTTGATTTCACCGGATTACTGAATGGACGCCAAAAAGGAAGCAGTCGCCGTAGTATTAGCTGCGGGAAAGGGAACCCGCATGAAGACGGAGCTCCCAAAGGTGGCTGTTCCTTTAAATGGAAAGCCCCTTTTAAACCATGTTATTGATCACCTCAAAGAAGCGGGTATCAATGACATAGTCATAGTTGTAGGCTATAAAAAAGAAGAAGTCCAAGCACTTTGCGCAGGAATTCCTGGCATTCGTTTCGCCGAACAAAAAGAGCAATTAGGCACAGCTCACGCAGTATTAAGCGCCGAAGAATTTGTAAAATCCCATAAAGGTCCTATCCTTGTAGCATGTGGTGATGTTCCAATGATCACCGGGGACACATTCGGTTCTCTCGTTTCCACTCATGTCCAAAATGAATTTTCAGCTACTCTTCTTTCCGCAAAGGTAGATGTTCCTACCGGTTACGGAAGGATCGTTCGTAATTCTTCTGGAGAAGTAACCGCAATTGTTGAAGAAAAAGACGCAGATGCGGAACAGAAAAAAATAAACGAGATCAACACAGGGACTTATGTTTTCAGTTCCGAAATTCTTTTCGAATCTCTTAGAAAAATAGGAAACAGCAATGCTCAGGGAGAATATTATCTTCCTGATCTAGTAGAGTTGTATAAAAAAGAAGGAAAAAAGTTGGGCGCAGTAATTCTTAAAAATAGCGGAGAAAGCCAAGGTGTGAATTCTCCTGCAGACTTGGAAAACTTAGCGGCAGTTTTAAATGGAGCGGTTGCAAAATGAGCGGCTCTAATATCGCAGTTTTTTCAGGATCTTCTAATCGTACGATAGCAAATGAAATTTGCCAAGAGTTAGGAATAGCTCCCGGCAAGATCAATCTTCGTAAATTTTCCGACGGAGAGATTGCAGTTAAGATAGAAGAGAATGTAAGAGGAAGAGACGTATTTGTAATCCAATCTACTTCAGCTCCAGCAAATGATAATTTGATGGAATTACTTTTGATCATGGACGCGTTAAGACGTGCTTCTGCAAAAAGTATTTCAGTAGTTGTTCCTTATTACGGTTATGGACGCCAAGATAGAAAAGCGGAACCAAGAGTTCCAATTTCTGCAAGAGTAGTTGCGGATCTGATCGAAGTTTTAGGCCCTACAAGAGTGATCGTAATGGATCTTCATGCGGACCAAATCCAAGGGTTCTTCAAAGTTCCTGTGGATAATTTACATTTTAGTCCTGTTCTAGTAGAATATATTTTAAGCAAGAAATTCGAAGATCTAGTTATCGTTTCTCCTGACTCAGGTGGTGCGGAAAGAGCGAGATCCTTTGGTAAAAAAGTGAACGCAACTTTAGCGATCATAGACAAGAGAAGACCGAAGGCAAATGTTTCCGAAGTGATGAATGTGATCGGAGAGATAGAAGGTAAGAATTGTATCCTTCTGGATGATATGATCGATACTGCAGGCACTATCTGCAAAGCAGCTGATGCTCTTTTGAAAAATGGAGCTAAATCAGTGTATTGTGCAGCTACTCATGGAGTTCTTTCCGGAGAAGCTATCGATCGTTTGAACTCTACTCCTTTTACGGAGGTCGTATTATCTAATACGATCGAAATCCCAGAGTCCAAAAGAATCACTAAGTTAAAAACTCTCTCAGTAGCTCCGTTATTCGCAGCTGCAATCCAGAGAATATCGACCAATCAATCGGTCAGCGACCTATTTATATAAGAACAAGGGTAAAGACAATGAGCCACAAATTAGCTGTTAAAAAAAGAACTGAAACCGGCAAGAACATAAACAATCGTCTTCGTGAAGCTGGACAAGTTCCTATTAACATTATCGGAGGCGGAAATGCCGCATCCGGTTCCGTAAACGAGAAAGAACTTGAAAAACTAGTTCATTCCGGGATCCGTCAATCCACTCTAATCGAGTTGGAAGTAGAAGGAGAAGGAATCCAAAAGGTTTTCGTTAAAGAAGTACAACGTTTTCCTGAAATCGACAGAATTCGCCACGTAGACTTCTACAAAGTTGAACCTGGTAAGAAGATCGTTACTAAGATCGGAATTCGCACTGAGGGAACTGCAAAAGGTTCTAAGATGGGTGGTCAGTTCGACCATTTGATCCACGAGATCCGTGTGAAAACTGTTCCTGAGGATCTGCTTGAGACTCTGGTTCTAGATGTAACCGATCTAGATGTAGGCGATTTTATCAAAGTTAGTAACTTAAAAGTTCCTGCAAGCTGGGAAATTTTAGTTAACGGAGATCCGATCGTTGCTGCAGTTCTGAAAACCAAAGCTTTACTTGCTCAAGAAAGAGCAGAAGCTAAGGAAGCAGCTGGAGCGAAACCGGGAGCAAAAGCCGGAGCTAAAAAAGGGAAATAATTTTCCCGTCCCGAGATCTAAAAAATTGGAGTACGTTATTGTATGAAGCTAATCGTCGGACTGGGTAACCCCGGAGACAAATACAATAATAACCGAGCTAATATCGGCTTCAAAATTTTAGACGTGATCGCCAATAATATAAACGTTGAGATCAAGACTAAAAAGAAAAAGTCTTTGATCGGGCGCGGTGATTTCGAAGGAGAAGAGGTTGTATTATTAAAACCTCAGACCTTCAGCGATCTATCGGGAGAGTCCGTTCTGTACATAGCTTCCTTCCTGAAAATTCAGGTACAGGATATTCTTGTAATCCACGAAGATCTAACCTTACCCTTGGGTAAAATTGTAGTGGATAAGGGAGCTAACGGGAATGAAAATCCTGGGATCAAATCAGTGATCCAATCCTTACGTTCTCCAAATTTTATTCGTATCCGAATTGGGATCGGTAACGACCAATTTGACGGCACAAATCTGGACGGATTTTTGAAGGAAGATTTCCAACCTTTAGAAAACTTAAGTTTAATCCAGATCATCAACGACGCGGAAGCCGCAATTCGCTCCATCAGTTTGGGCGATATTGAAGACGTGATCGAAAAATACAGATTGTAAAATCTATTTTTCAACTCGGTTCCGCCGAGATCTAAAAATCCTTTACTTTTCCGGAAAAAAAGGGACTCTGATTATGGGGAACCTTTTCACTCGAAACGGTTTCCAAATAGTATCCGGTTTACGATTCCGGCAGGTCCAATGCCTGTTTCCTTTAGTCTAAAACTACGGGAAGAATGTGGCTCCGAAGAGATGGCGGAGCTTGGGAGTTACACATGAATAACAATAATAAAGGTCTTAGATTACTTATACTTTTTATCTTAGTAATCCTAGGATTAGCACTTCTCGTCCCGCAGATCCAAACTGCTCTGGGCAAACCTAGAATATTACCGTTCTCTCAATTTATGAACATGGTAGAGCCGGATGCTTCTTCTAAACCGAAAGGCAAACTGGTTAAAACCACAGATTCTAATTTCCCTGGCTGCGACAAGTTAGTCATGGAAGGAGACATGATCAAAGGTTGTTACGAACCATTTGAAGAAGGAGCAACAAAAGCCCCTGTTCGTTTCGAGACCAGAATCGCTCCTATCGATAAAGAATTCCTTTCTTCTTTAAGAAAAACGAATATTGATCTGGAAGTAGTTCCTTCTGAGAACGGACACGGATTCGGAATGTTAAGTTCATTCCTTCTGATCGCTGTGATCGGTATTTTCGTATTTTACTTTTTCATTATGCGCCAAGTTCAGTCTACCGGCAATAAGGCTTTCTCATTCGGAAAATCTAAAGCTAAGATGACTGTAGATCCAAAGGTTAAGGTTAGTTTCGCAGACGTTGCAGGATGTGAAGAAGCCAAAACCGAATTGGTCGAAATTATAGAATTCTTAAAAGACCCTAAAAAATTCCAAGCAATGGGTGCAAGGATCCCAACTGGAGTACTCTTAGTAGGTCCTCCGGGAACTGGTAAAACTTTACTCGCTAGAGCGGTTGCAGGAGAAGCTGGAGTACCATTCTTCAGTATCTCTGGTTCCGACTTCGTAGAAATGTTCGTGGGTGTGGGAGCTTCTCGTGTTCGCGATCTTTTCGAGCAAGGTAAGAAAAATTCTCCATGTATCATCTTCATAGATGAGATCGATGCAGTGGGAAGATTGAGAGGAGCCGGATGGGGCGGTGGTCATGACGAAAGAGAGCAGACCCTGAACCAAATGCTCGTTGAGATGGATGGTTTCGAGAAGAACGAAGGTGTGATCGTAATGGCAGCTACTAACCGTGCTGACGTTTTAGATCCTGCGTTACTTAGACCAGGACGTTTCGACCGACAAGTGATGGTAGATCTTCCTGACTTAGTAGGAAGAGAACAAATCCTAAAAGTGCATTCTAGAAAAGTTCCTTTAACAAGTGATATCTCTTTGAATTCAATTGCAAGAGGAACCCCTGGATTTACAGGTGCGGATCTTTCTAACTTGATCAATGAGGCTGCTCTGCTTGCTGCACGTAAGAATAAAAAACGTGTAACCCAAGAAGAATTAGAAGAGGCTCGCGACAAAGTGATGATGGGCCCTGAGCGTAGATCTTTCTTCATTTCCGAAAAGGAAAAAGAAGTGATTGCGTATCATGAGGCAGGTCACGCGATTTTAGGAACGCTTCTGGCTTATACAGAACCTGTTCACAAGGTAACCATCATTCCAAGAGGAAGAGCATTAGGTCTTACTCAGTCTCTTCCTACAGAAGATAAACATATTCATACTAAAGCATATTGGTTGGATCAAATCGTAGTTTGTATGGGCGGTTTTATCGCAGAAGAGTTTAAGTTCAAAATGACTTCTACTGGTTCCAGCAATGATATCCAACAAGCTACCAATATCGCGAGAAGAATGGTCTGTGATTGGGGAATGTCCGAAAAACTGGGTACAATCAATTACGGAAGTGGCCACGAAAGTCCTTTCTTAGGAAGAGATATGGGCCAGAGCAATAAGGCTTATAGCGAAGAATTTGCTGCAATGATCGACAAAGAGATCAGAGGGATCGTTCAGACCTGCTTAGATAAAGGAAGAGAACTGGTCCGTAAGAACTCTACCAAGTTCGAAAATCTTGCGAAGGCGCTTCTTGCAAAAGAAACAGTTGCTCACGACGAGTTGATGGCGATCGTTCATCCTTCTCATGAAGAAACTAAAAAGAAAACTGAACGTTCTAGCAAAAAGGAGAAGGCGGGAGAAATTCCTAATAAACCCGCATATTCTACTGGCATTGAATGAAATTCTGGCTTTTTAAAACCGAGCCTGACGTTTTTTCCATAGACACTTTGGCTTCTTCTCCCGGCAAAATAGCGCCTTGGGAGGGAGTCAGAGGTTATGGAGCGAGAAATTACCTAAGGGATGAGATCAAAAAGAAGGATCTTATCCTATTCTACCATAGTAGTTGTAAACCACCCCATGTAGCTGGACTTGCGGAAGTTGTCAAAGAAGGTTATCCGGATCATTTCGCTTTCGATAAGAAACATAAGTATTATGATCCAAAAAGTGATCCACAAAAACCGACCTGGTTCATGGTAGATGTGAAATTTAAGGAAAAATTTTCTCGCGCAATTTCGCTAGAAGAATTAAGATCCCACGGGCAACTAAAAGGAATGGTGCTTTTACAGCCGGGTGGTAGACTTTCCATCCAACCGGTCAGCGAAGAACAGTTTCATTATATTTGTAAATTGGCCGGGGCAAAAAGTCTTCCCGGTTAGGGAGATTTCTGGTGAATATTTTCCGAAAAATTCGGAATATCAGCTTCATTCTGTTGATCCTTATCCTAGGTATAGGTTCTCTATACTCGCAGGAAGATGTTCCCGTTTTTCCGATCTCCGGTTCTATGTCCGGAACTCCTATAAATAAATTTACTTTTGTCCGTAAGATCCGCCCGGGAGAAGTGAAAACTCCTACTGACTTAGAAATCGGTGACTGGACCAGAATGGATAAGGACAGTTTATCTTACAGTTTCACTGATGATCAGTTTTTAATAAAGTTCAAGATACAAGCTCCTCCTAAAGAAGGAACGATCTCCTGGTATTTAGTTTTGAATAACCCTGGGATGGAAAATCTCATAGTCTACAAAAGAGTATGGGGACCGGGGGGATGGGCATGGTCTGAACTTTCCAGAGATATGAGGATGTCGTACATCCAACCTGCATTCTTAATTGAAACTCCTCCAAACAAGCAGGAAGAATTTTTAATCCACGCTTCTACCAGAAGGTCTCTTGTTTTAAATTTCCAAGCATGGGCTCCTAAAGAATTCGCTGCTCATATCCAAATGGAAAATTTGTTCTTAGGAATCTTCTTCGGAGCAATTGGGATCATGTTAGTTTATAACGGATTTCTTGCATTTGTGGTGAAGGACTCCAGTTATTTCTTCTATGTTTTATATCTATTGTTTTATGGATTTTGGCAGATGGCAGTCACAGGAGTTGGCGCGCAGTATCTGATCCCTGCTCCTGCAACTTCTTGGAATGATTATCTAACCGGATTTGCGTTTTTATCAGTTGCATTCTCTCTTTTATTCACACGTTCCTTCTTGCATATGGAAAGAGAGACTGGCTGGAAAAATTATGCTTTCTTAATATTGTCTGCGTTTGCGATTTTAGGATTTATTGCTTCGTTATTCTCCAGTATTTATGGGCCGATGATTTGGGCAGTGTCCTGGTATCCTTTCTTGGCTGCAGTTTTGGTGATCTATTCTGCTGCAATCCGTTTGAGAAGAGGATATCGACCTGCACGTTATTTCCTATTGGCATGGTCTGTTCTCATTCTTTTCGTTTTGATTACTGCTCTTAGGAACTTATCTATTATCCAAGATACTGAACTCACTCATTGGTCCGCTCAATTTGGTTCTTTGGTAGAGATGACACTTCTTTCTTTTGCTTTGGCGGATAGGATTAAAACATTAGAGAAAGATTCTCTCCAGGCACGACTAGAAAATTACGAAAGTCAATTGAAGCTAACTGAGATCGAGCAAGAGCTTAAGATCGCGAGAGAATTACAAGAGTCCATTCTTCCAGATCGTTTACCTGAAGTAAAAAATCTAAAACTTTCTGTAAGAGGGGAGTTTGCAAGTTCTGTGGGTGGAGACTTCTACGATTTCCAATATTTGGAATCAGGCAAGTTAGGTATATTTTTATCAGATGTTTCAGGTCATGGAGTTCCTGCTGCGATCATTTCTTCTATGGTCAAGTTGGCATTCTCCATTGAATCCAGAAAGAATGAAGATCCTGCAGAAGTTTTAAGAAGTATTAATAGATCTTTAAGTGGTAAGTATGGAAAACATTTCATTACTGCAGCTTATCTTATAGTCGATCCTTCAAATGGAAAAGTGACTTATTCTAATGCGGGACATCCTCCGATCGTTGCTATAGACAAGGAATCAGGAGAGACTAAAGAAATATTTTTACCTGGTTGGATCATGGGAATGGATCCGAATCTGAAGAACTCTGTTGTTGAATTCCAGATGAAACCTGGAGACCGTTTGATCATTTATACCGATGGGATCACGGAAGCCAGAAGTAAAAGTGGCGAAATTTTTGGATTCCAGAGATTTTATAAATTATTAAGTGATCATATGCAATCAACTGGCGAAAAACTTGGCGAGGATTTGTTTGCTACTGTGAGAAGTTTTACGGGGAACCGAAAACATTTCGAGGACGATCTAACTTTTCTTGTCCTAGATTATTTGCCGGTCCCAGATGAGAGTGACGTTAAAGAAATTACTTCGAGTTTTTCAAAAAGCTGATTAACTCATTTGAAACTTGAATAGGGCGTTTTCTGTAGCTCTTCTTATATTCTTTTTTGTATTCTTTATGACAGTTTTTGCAGGATGATTCCAGATCTCCTGATGCAAGAGCTTGGTCCGTGATCTCTTTCCATTTTGTTTTTTGTTCGTCTAAGGCCCAGTTCGGAACTTCTTTTAAGATCCTTTCGAGAGCTGCCTTATCACCTTTCTTAGCTTTTTTAGAAGCAGGTTTAGTATAATCTTCCATGAAGTCGTGTAACGTGGTTTCTGTGGTTCCTGATTGTGCATAGGAAGCAGAAACACCTAGTAAGAATAATAAAACGATGCAGATATTTTTAAGTTTACGGTTCATCTAAGAAAGTCCTCTTTTTCCTATATTTTTAAGTCTTTATAAGTTTAGGGAAGTTCTTTCCTTTTTTTAAGAAAGAATCCTAGTTTAGAAAAATCACTGCATGTTTGAAATTTTGGGAACCTAAGAAAAGGTAGAAGTTCGGGATCTTTTTAATCTAAGATACGATTCCATTCTTGGTCGTAATACCGTACAAGACTTTGGTTATCTAATCGGTTCGGTTCAGTAGGCACTCTGGACATATCTTGGGGGAATTCCGAAATAGATTTGAGTTCAGTTTCATTCAGGAATTTTAATCCTGCGGGAAGATCTTTTCTGTATCCGCCTAATTTGCCTACTGATCCTAAAATAAATCCCCATTCTCCAAAAGAAGGAACGTAAACATGTAAGGCCCTGGTATTAAATCCAGATTCTTTGAGAGTGGCTTCTACACACCAGAAAGACATTCTCGCAAATAGAGGAGAAGTGGATTGTATCTCTACGACTGAAAATTCGTTGAGCCTTCTTTTTAAACTTCTGTAAAACGCGGTACTGTATAATTTTCCAATAGAGAAGTTACTTGGGTCCGGGAAATCAATTAGCACCACGTCGAATACTGAGCTTGATTCTTCTAACCATAAAAAAGCATCTGCGTTCTGTACTTTTACTTTAGGATTTTTTAAACTAGATCCATTGATCTCTGTGAGAATAGGTTGTTCCGAAAAAATACGAGTCATCTCTGGATCCAAGTCTACCAAGGTAATGGATTCTACACTTGGATATTTTAGGATCTCTCTGACTGCTAAACCATCTCCTCCACCCAAAACTAATACTCTTTTTGGATTTGGATGAGATAGAAGGGCGGGATGCGCTAATGTTTCGTGGTATCTATACTCATCCCTGGAGCTGAATTGCAAATGCCCATTCAGAAAAAGTCTAAGCTCACTTTTATATTTAGTGACTATGATCTTTTGAAAATTGGTTTGTTTAGAATAGATTATCTCATCTGAAAAAAGATTTTCTTCACTATAATAAGTGATCATCTCAGAAAATGCGAAACCTAATCCGAGTAAGGTCAATACAAGTGCGGATTTTGCTCTCAATAGGTTTTTATGTTTTTCGGAAAGGGGTAGGACAAATGTTCCCCATAAAGCTGTTCCAGCATTTAATAAGCCAAAAAAGAAGGAAGTCCTTACCATTCCCAATTTAGGAGCGAAGAAGATCGGAAATGCCAGAGAAGCCAGAAGCGCTCCCGCGTAATCCAAACTAAGCACCTTGGAAACCATATCACGAAATCCTAATTTATTTTTTAGGATGCGTAGAAGTAGAGGTATCTCCATTCCTACCAAGGTTCCGACTGCAACTACGATACTAAAAAGTGGGATTTGGAAAATTCTAGTCTGTCCGAAACTTAAAAACAAAATTGCTGCACTGAACCCGCCTAATAACCCTAATGCGAGTTCTACATCTAAAAATTTAGGGATTAGATCTTCTATTAGGTATCTGGAAAGCCAACTTCCGATTCCCATGGAGAATAGATAAACTCCGATGACTAGTGAGAACTGAGTGACTGTTTCTCCGAGCAAGTAACTTGCCACAGTGCCCGCTAATAGTTCATAAACTAAACCGCAGGAAGAAAGGATTAGGACGGAGATTAATAAGGCTCTCTGCAGTTTATTTTCCCCCTGGGAAATTTCTGGTGAACCAAGCATAATGAGAACGGTAGATCCCAGGGTTCTGTCTGACAGTTTTAGGGACCTGGTTCACTTCTTCGAAATCAGTGGTGGCTCCACCTTTTGTATAGTCCGAAAAAAAACCAAGCCCCAATGAGGCCGCGAAGAAAGGATAAACAAGACCTTTTAAAAAATTCCACATAATAAATCCTTAAACTCTTTTGGATTCGAAAGAATAACTTCTGAAAAAAGTATAGATCAACGGAAGCCACAAGAAGATAGAAAATAAGAAGAATGGAGCAGGGCTCATCACATCTCTTATGATCTTAACATTATAAACGGAACCCCAGCCTTCTGGAAAGTCCGATTGGCTTTCTAATCTAAGATAATATCTTCCTGGAGGGATTTCCGCTAAAGATTTAGAATCCGATCTGGAACCTTCTGACCAGGATTCGCCGTCATCAACTCCATGATAATAACTAGTTTCGATTGAAGTATCGTAAGCAGTATCTGTATCTTCGTTAATCAGAGCAGCGGAGAAGAATATATATTTATTATCTATATTAGGAGCTTCGATCTGTATCTCTACATTTTCGTTCGCAGAGCCCTTTAATTCGAATACATCCGTTACGAAAGAATTGTCTCTGAAATTTGAACTTCCTATTTCTGCATTCGGAGTCGATGTCTGAACGTATTTGAATTTTCCTTCGTACACTATTTGGTTTTTAGCCTTGATACATCCGTATACTTGGAATACTAAAAATACTGCTGTTAGAGTCGCTGCCACCCAAAGATTTCTTTTTAATCTAATCTTGAATGGATTTGGTTCGCATACTCCAACTATTTCAGGTTTTCTTAATTTAGAAGCAGTGTCCAAAGGAACTGCCGACTTCATTGTATCAAAAGGGATAAAGACTCCCTTGGACCAAAATAATTCCTTATCTGTTCTTTCAGAAGAGATCATATAAGGAGGAGAAATAAAATCTTCGAGCTGTGCCTTCTCTCCTGCAGAAACTTTCCAGTAAAATTCTCCTAACGCGAAGTCAGTATTAGAATCTGAATTAGCAAACCATTTATAGGATCTTTTCTGGAAGATGCGTTTTAATCCTGGCGCCCATTTAGGAACTCCAGCAAGAGGTTCGAAATAGGTCCAGTTATCCCCGTTCTCATTTAGCCAAGCATATCCACCTCTGTATCGAAGAAGATAGTCAGTCCAGGTATAGGTCTCGTCATCCACCTCAGTGGATTTTCTTAATACACCGATAACTTTGGATTCAGGAAAATTAGGTAACTTGATTGGAGTTCCTAAAGGAAGAAGAACATTATCTCTGGAAACTTGATCGAATTTGGCAATGATCTTTAGATCATCACTTTCAGTATCCATTACTGATCCACAATATTCACAGGCTAAGGATTTAGAAAAGTCAGGACTAAATTGATTGAGAGAAGCTCCGCAACCTTTACACTCAATCGATTTTGCAGGGATTTGTGTTTGGTTGTATGCGACTTCTTCTTGTCTGAGTCCTGTTAAATTTAATTCTTCTAATGTAGAAAAATTTCCCGAAAATAATAATGCAGGAGATTCAGAATAATCCAAGGTTCCGAACAATCCATCTTCGCTAGCAAGATCTAGTAAGACTGCTTCGTATCCAGTTTGGAATCCGATAGGAAGTTCACCTTCTCCACCTATGCAGGTAGCTTTCATGATCTCTTTGAGAGTCCAGTTTTCTCCCAAATAAAAACTGTCTCCAGGGGTGATCCTTTCTCTACGGCCTGAGGCGATTACGATCGGGTCTTCGTCACCTTCTAAATTTGGGATCTTATCTGTTGGAATTCCAACATTTAGTTTTGTATAATAATAAGAACCTTGGGCTTCTCCCAACCATGCAGAACTTCCATCTCCTTCCATGAGATGCCATTCGTTCCAAAAGCCTAATTCGAATTTAAGTTGGATCCTTCCTATAACTCTGAAAGGGGTGCCTCTATAGTTCCCTTGAGTCCCGAGTTGTATAATAGAATGATCGTCAGCGAGTTCTCCCGCTGTGCCGATCTTTTCCAGATTCACATCCTTTTTAAGAGAGAGAGTTTTACAACTGGAGCAAACCGCATAAACGGAAGCCTTATTGATGATCGGGACTGGGGCTCCGCAATTAGGACAACTTAGTTCGGACACAAAGAAAGGTGATAACTTCGGGAGGATACTCTGTCAATCCTGGTTTTAAGGCGTCGAAAGAAATTTCCTGAATTTTTAGGGAACGACAGAGCGTTTCGCCATTCTTCTTGCCCGATCGCTGGCGGGATCTATATCTCCCAAAGCTTTTTCCAATTCTTGCAGACCCGGATTTTCCCAAGTAGCTTCGTATAAGTTGGGGGAGTTAAATATATAAAAATGGTTATCGAAATGGATCCGATTATAATAGTCCGCCTTGGTAAACATTGCACGGTTTATCTCATTATAAATTTCTTCGAATTCAGTGGTTTGCAGATCCGGTTCGAAGTCGGAAAGATATTTTAAAGAAAGAAGAATGACGTATTCTCTGGACTGTTTTAATAATTTCAGAGCTTCGTATAAATATTGGGTTTTGATACCAGGCAAATATGGTCTTGTATTATCAGCGATTGTTTTCTTTTGGTTAGAAGCTCCGTATTCTCTATAACCCATTTCCAAATGATGTCTTGCTTCCGCATCTTTTGTTCTAAGAGCATACTTGGATAAAAAATCCAATTCCCTTCTTACACTTGTGGCCGATGCTTCAACAGCTTTGCCATATAATATAACTAATAATCTTTGGGTTTGGCGCATTTCATCGTAAGAATGGGAAAGGTCAAATTGTAAATACAAAGTGAATGTCTCAATATGATGTTGGAGACATCTACGGAATAATGCCTTATCTTCTTCCGTTCCGTAATTAGAGATCGTACTATTGATGGCTTTTAGATGAAATTCGTTTTGTTTTAATCCTCTTTCTACTCGGACTAAGGCCGTAGCTCTATTACTGTCCAAGTCCGCTTTTGTTTGTCCAAAAGGAAGAATGATAAATGCGAAAAGAAGAATGATATATGTAAAATTTCTTTTCGAACCCATATTAGGATTTTCGGAAATAGGAGGGGTCCAAATTGAACCCCATTATAGGATAAATTTTACTGAACGATTTTTTGTCTTATGTCCTTTTCTTGAGTCGGAGTGCATTTAGAACCACGGAAACGGAACTGAATGCCATCATAGCACCTGCGATCCAAGGAGCTAAAAGTCCTGCTGCTGCAATCGGGATACCTAGAGTGTTATAAGCAAGCGCCCAGAAAAAATTTTGTCTGATATTCCCGGTTGTAGCCTTAGCGATCAGGATTGCCTCTGCGATTTTTTCTAAATCTCCTTTTACTAAAACTACTCCTGCAGTTTCGATTGCTACTCCTGTTCCTGTGCCCATTGCAAATCCTACATCTGCTTTTGCTAATGCGGGTGAGTCGTTGATACCATCACCAGTCATCCCAACTGTTTTGCCTTTGGATTGTAGGTCTGATAGTATCTCTGCTTTGTCTTTTGGCAGAAGAGAAGCATGCACATTTTTGATCCCAACTTTTGAAGAAATACTTTCAGCAACGGATCTGTGGTCTCCAGTTAAGAGCAGTGTTTCGATTCCGAGAGAATCTAATTTCTCCAATGCAGATTTTGCATTTTGGCGGATTGTATCTTCTATTGCGAAAATAATCCATGTAGGAGTTCCAACATGGGTATTGGAGTCGGAGCCGGCCGCGTTATCAGAGTTGAAACTTTTCTTATTTTCTAATCTTGTCCAGACTACCGTTTTACCTTCTTTCTCCCAAGAATTAGAAATTTCTAATAGATCCTTAGGTAAATTTTCATTTTTTTCGAAAAATTCCAGTTTTCCTATCTTAATTTTGTTTTGGTTTGTGTTGGCAGTGATCCCAAGTCCAGGAACAGTCTGCAAATTTTCAGGAGAAAGTATAGAAATTCCTTTTGATTTTACAAAGGAAACAATCGCTTTTCCTAAAGGGTGAGAAGATGCAGATTCTGCGGAAGCAGAAGAAGAAAGTAGATCCGATTCTTCTCCTACAAATTTATAATCTGTTACGGAAGGGTTTCCTTCGGTGATTGTTCCGGTTTTATCGAAAGCTATCAGAGTGAGAGAAGCTGTTGTTTCTAAAACTTCTGAGTTTCTGAATAAGATCCCAAGGCCTGCTGCTTTTCCTGTTCCTACTAAAATTGAGATCGGAGTAGCAAGTCCTAAGGCGCAAGGACATGCAATTACCAAGATAGCGATCGATTTTTCTAAAGCGGAACCTAATACGCCTGCTTCTAAAAAGAAGAACCATAATAAAAAGTTAAACACAGAGATCAAGATCACTGCCGGAACAAACACTGCAGAAATTTTATCCGCAATCTTTTGGATCGGAGCTTTGGAACTTTGTGCTTCTTCGACGGTTTTAATAATCGATGCGAGTACTGTTTCAGAACCTACTGAAGTCGCTTGCACAATCAGGTTTCCATTTCCGTTGACTGTTCCACCGAATACTTGGCTATCTTTCTTTTTGTCTAGAGGAAGACTTTCGCCAGTTAGCATGGACTCATCTACAGAGCTGAAACCCTCGATTACAATTCCATCGACAGGAAATTTTTCACCTGGTCTGACTTGTAGGATATCCCCTTTTTTTACGTATTCTGTTGGGATCTCTGACCAAAATTCTTCTTTTTTAATACGAGCTGTTTCTGGTTTTAATTCTAGTAATGTTTGGATTGCAGAAGAACTTTTTCCTTTTGCTTCTGCTTCCATCCATTTTCCCGCGAGTATAAAACAAAGTAATACTGCAGATGTTTCGTAGTATAATGGTGGAAGTGAATGTATATGTGCTCCTTCTTCCCAGAAAGATGAGAAGAACAGATCTCCTTGTTGGATCCCTTGTAATAGAGAAAGTATAAAACTATATCCGAATGCTGCAGAGGTTCCTAAGGAAACCAATACATCCATGTTTGCGCTTCCGTTTCTAATTGCTCTGAACGCACTTTTGTAAAATGGAAATCCAATCCAGAACTGAACTGGAAACGCTAATACAAATTGTATCCAAGGATGCATGAGCGCTTTTGGATTCGGTAAGAACTCCAAAAATGAAAAATGGGAAACCATTGAATAGAATAGGGGAGAAGCGAATAAAAGAGAGATAAAAAATCTAGATCTTAATTTCGATCTTTCTTTTCTATGTAGCTCTTCTGTTTCTTTATAATTATTCTCTGAGTGTTCTTTTGCAGAATAACCTAAGGATTCCACTTTAGAAAATAATTGTGTAGAATCTACAGACTCATTGAATCTTACGAATGCAGTTTCCCTTCCGAAATTGACTCGAGCTTCTTCTACTCCCGGAACTTTGTTTAAACCTGTTTCTATCCTTCTTGCGCAGTTTGCACAGGTCATTCCAAAAAGATCTAAAGTGATCTCGGATGTTTTTTCTTCGGGGGAGAAGGTTTTGGATTCTTCTCTAATTTCCGTGCTCATCTTTTTACTCCTGTTTGATGGAAACCACAGGATATCCTTCTTCTTCTAATAGTTTTGGAAGAGGGGAAATATCCTTTTTGGTTTCGAAACGTGCAGTCTGGGAGCTTAGGTCTACCACTGGTTTAGACTCTGAATCGAAGGATTGGATTGTTTTAGATACGGTCCCTACACAATGATTGCAGGTCATTCCTGATAATTTGATCTCGTACATTTTATTTCTCCTTGATCTATAATCTTATTGTCAACCTTCCAATAGTGGGAAGGTCAAGACCCAAATCCAAAAAAAATCCGGTTTTTCATAAAAAATAAGGCTTTCAAACCTTCCAATAATTAGAAGGTTATGAATTTATGAATATCGGAGAAGTCGCCAAATTATCCGGGGTAAACCCAAAATTAGTCAGGCATTATGAATCCATTGGACTAGTCTCTAAACCCATTCGTGCAGATTCCGGATATAGACTATATTCAGAAAAAGATATACATACATTGAGATTTATCAAAAGAGCTAGAGGTCTTGGGTTTTCTTTGCCTGAAATCAAACAGTTATTGGGGCTTTGGAAAAATAAATCCAGAGCAAGCGCTCAGGTCAAATCTTTGGCTCTAACTCATGTAAAAGAAATGCAGGCAAAAATTTTAGAATTACAATCAATGTGTGATACTCTTACTCATTTGGCAAAACATTGTCATGGGGATCATAGACCGGATTGTCCAATCTTGGAAGAGTTAGAAGGAGAATAGGCTACTTTTATTCTTCTGACTTTTTAATAGAAAGACGAATGAAATAGAATGAAACAGTTACAGAAACTAAAGCTGTGATTAGGAACATACTTTTAGGTCCTGAATAAAACCAGATCAATCCACCAAGATTACTCGCGATCAAAGCAGCGATACTATTCAATCCTGCAAATGTTCCGATTGCAGAAGCTGAATCCGTTTTAGGAATAATATTCGTGATCAATGCTTTGGAAATTCCTTCCGTGGTAGCAGCATAAATCCCGTATAAGAAAAATAAGGAATAGAAGTGGATCTTATCTTCTGCAAATGCCATTCCCCCGTATACAAAGGCAAATGCAAATAAGCCAAAGACCAATGTTGGTTTGAGTCCTATCTTATCTGCGAAAATTCCTGCCGGCAGCGAAAATAAAGCATATACTAAATTATAAAATATATATATTCCAATCACTTGCGAATCTTCTAAACCTTTTGCTTTTACCATCAAAAGAAGAAAAAGATCCGAACTGTTAACTAGTCCAAAGACTAAAAGTCCTACTACTAATTTTTTATAAGAGATTGTTGCATTCTTCCAATAAAGAAAATGAGATAGAAAGTTTGATTTTTCTTGTATGATAAGTTTTTCTTTTTTCTTTTCTTTTAAAAGACCTGAGATCAGAAACGCGGAGAGGCCCGGGATAGCCGCTATAAAAAATAGGGCAGTATAATTTTCTGGATAAAAATGTAAGAACACTAAAGCGAATGTAGGCCCGAGTACTGCTCCTAGAGTATCCATAGAACGATGAAACCCGAAAACTGTACCTTTAGATTCTGGTGTTGCTTCGTCAGAAAGTAATGCATCTCTTGCACCAGTTCTGATACCTTTTCCCAATCGATCCATTGTCCTGGATAAAAAGATCCAGAGTGGGAATGTGAAAAATCCCATGATAGGCTTTGAAATGGCGCTTAATAAATATCCGAACTGAACGAATGGAACTCTCTTGCCATTTAGGTCTGAAAGTTTTCCGAAATAACCTTTGCTAAGTCCCGCAATTGCTTCTGCAAATCCTTCTAAGACTCCGATCAGTACGATTGAGAATCCTATACTCTTTAAATAAAGAGGCATGATAGGATATAACATTTCGCTGGATACATCAGTGAAGAGACTGATGAAAGAAAGAACCCAGACTGCTTTGGTGATTTTTTTCAGGAGAGAGGCTTTTTATCTTTGTCGAAGAACTTTTTGTGGATCAGGTCTTGGATAAGGTCTTTATCTTCTTCGGAAAGGGTAATAAAAATTACGTTGGCCTTTTTTCCGGAAACTCGGATCACTTCTGATTCGAGTTCCATATTTTTGCCGTTGATATTTCCATATAGGATGATCCGGTCTCCTTCGAAAACGGAAGTGCGGGTCTCAATACCAGCTCCTCCAGTTCCTATATCAACGATGAATACTGGAAATCTTTGGGTCCTACCCTTAACTATAAAATCACCATCGATGGTGATTTTGACGCGAGCATTCTTCCTCTTCTGCTGAGAAGGGTCCCGGTATTCGTATTTATCGTCGAAAAGGGAATTAGTGCCCGCCATACGACAATCATGCAGAAGTTCGAAATTCAGTCAAAGTGAAATTGTAATCCTCTTCAGGCCCTTCTTCACAAGGCTGAGAATTCTTGTAAGAGAAATAAACAGAAGTTCCATCTAAAACAATTACTGTTCTCGAGACAGAATGCGCGTCTCTTCTATGCATACAAGGCGACAAAGCGCCTTGTTCTGGTAAATGAGAAGATAAGAAAGACTTTGCTATGTTTGTAAAACCTGAGGCATCCGGTAGGGAATCGGTGCGAAAATTTTTTTCGAAGGTTTCTCTTCTGGCGACTTGGGCTTTCGGTCCTTGAGTGAAGGAGCTTCCGAAAACTGCAAATGTTTCTGAGTCCGTTTCCGTTTGGTAAGTTTTACCGTCCCAGATAAATATTTCAGTTTTGTCTTTGTTTACTTTGAATAATTTAAATGGATAATATTTTTCTAACTCTGAATCAGTATAAGATTCAGGAGTTCTTTCTCCGAGTAGTATAGAGCGGACTAGCAACCCTCTACTTATAGGATTGCGCAATAATTTTAAGGTGGCTTCGTAGTAGTTTACTAGACAGATGATCTCTCCTCTTTGGGAAATTCCGATCCAAGTTCCTCCCGCTTCTCCATCAATTGGCGCGATTGCTTTTCCTGAATTTGATTCTAATAGCTGAGGAGATAGAGAAGGTTTTCTTTTGAAAGATTCGTCTCTGTTAAATCCGACTCCAAGTATTCCTTTGCTTGGGTCTCTATAAATTAAAGAAGTGCACATTTTATTTTCCTACACTTAAGAAGAAATCAACTCTTTCGTTTCGATCTACTTCGTAAGCTCCATTGCCTGGAATCAAAGGTAATGTTTCTCCATAACCTCTGTATCTATATCTTCCGAATTCATAATCTTTTCCGAATAAAGATTGAAATACTTTTTTCGCTTTTTCTTCAGAAGCTCTTAGATTGTATTCATCGTCTCCTCTGTGAGAAGTGTGAATTTGTAACTCGGCTTTATAACCGGGAAATTTACTTAAGACTGATTTTAGTTTAGAAGGTAATGTCCACCATTTGTCTTCATAGATACGATTTGGGACGGAGAATCTGAATCCTTCTTTTTCTTTTACTACTAGGATATCTGTTTTGATATCCCCTAATTCTAATTCTTCTTCTCCGCCGAATACATCTTTGTAAGAGAGAACAAATCTGAGTTCTGCAAGAGATCCTATTCTTCTCCCCTGATCGTCCAATCCATACCAGATCAATTTGTCTGGTCCATTGCCGATTCCGTTCCAGCTACGGACAATTCTTTCTTCTTGTTTGTCCCCATCGTAATAGGATTCCAAAATATTGATCTTCCAGGACACGATTGGAAGCCCCTTAGATTTTATACGGATCTCAACCAGATCTTTTTGCCAATCTCCATCAGGTGTAAATCCGCCGGGAGAAACATCGTAAGAGAATTTTGGCTTCTGATCTGAAAGTTGGAATTTTTTAGGAATGCTTATATACTTATCGTATCTATTATAAACTGTTAGACGATAGAAATAAATTCCCGGACCTAAAGGTTTATTTTCTTTGTTTTTTGGTTCCCAGATGAGTTCTGCTGGAGGTTCTCCCAAAGATTTTTGGGAGAAGACTAAATTATCTTCTTTTGCTTCGTTCTTGAAAATTTCTAATTCATAAGAATCTGATTTTAATTTAGAAGAAACGTATGAGCTAAATTTAATGCGATTTAAAGAATTGTTTGGATCGGAAGGAAATAAATCTCCTTCTACATTTAAATCCACTCCTGAAGATTCATTTTTGACTGTAAGATTTTCGATCTTGTCAATGGATTCGTTTCCTGCAGGATCTCTTCCTGTGAGTTTATATGTATACAAACCTGGAGAAACCGGTCTACCATTTGAATCAGTTCCATCCCATACTAGTTGATAAGGAACTTCTCTATTTCTCCAAGTATATGCTTTTAAAGATCTGCCTTCGAAGTCTAAAAATTCTCCGATAAAAATATCAGCAGATTCTCCCGAAGTTTTTTGTTGTATGATAATCTTGGATAAGTTCCGGTCTTCGCTTAATAATAATTTGGTTTTACAATTTGCTTCTGCTTTAGGAGGCCTTGCATCCAAGTAGAAGGTAGACTCTTCGGAGAGGATCCTTTCTTTGTTTGCAGTCAGTAAAAATAACTGATAAGTATAATATCCATCTCCAACTGGAGTTCCATTTTCATTTTCTCCATCCCATTCCAGGATAGAAGGTAGATAAATATCTTCTGGAGCGAATTCATTTTCGTCTGAAAAAACAGTGAATCCCTTTTTGCGGATCTTACCTGCTTCGAATTTTCGGACAGTTTCTCCTGAGGCACTTCTGATAGTAAGCTCCCAGTCTTGTAGTTTTGGCAAAGAAGAAGTTTGTATCTTAAATCTGAGAATATCAGAGACCCCGTCCCAGTTCGGAGAGAAGGAGCCGGATTCAGTGCTGATCAGTGAATTTGCGGAAATCGAAGAGGAGTATAGAACTCCCAGAAGACCTAAAAAAGGAAAAAATTTTCCGAACATGCTACTAGGAAATTCCTTCCGAGAAAAAATGCACTTATGTTTTATCCTCTAGTTTTCTATTGCGGATAGAACCCATATGAGTTACAGCGTCGGAGGATATTCCAGGTTTTTCAGTATAACGTTTTAATGCAAATGTGACCGAAGCAAATGCGATCTCTTCCCAAGGGATTTCTTCCAGAGAAAATAGTTTTACTTCTTCCGATTCGGGGCTTTCTGAAAAGATTCCGTCGATTAAGTTTGCAAGAAAGAACATATAAACTTGGCTGATATGAGGAATGCTATATACGGAATGAAGGCGAACGATATCGATCTTTGCGTTTGCTTCTTCCGAAGTTTCTCTCGCGGCTCCCTCTTCTACTGTTTCTCTATTTTCTAAAAATCCAGCGGGTAAGGTCCAATATCCCTTTCTTGGTTCAATCGCACGTTTGCAGAGAAGTATTTTTCCTTCCCAGATAGGAATGGTACCAACGATTACCTTTGGATTTTGGTAATGTATGGTCCCGCAGTTCTCACAAACATGTCTTGTGAGGCTGTCTCCTTCCGGGATTTTTTGGACTACTTCAAAGCCGCAAACACTGCAAAATTTCATGCTTTAGAAAACCTTCTCCAAGCCAGGATCGCTTCTAATAATAACCAAACGGTTAGAAAAATCAAAACTCCTCCGACTGTCGCGAGTAAATAACTAGGCGATTTGGAGAATAAGAAATCGTAGAAGTTAATAACCATTGCCCACAGTGTAGCACCTAATACGAATATCATAGGTATAAAACTGATCCAGGTCTTTTTCTTAGAATACAATAGATAGATCGTGATTACAAGCAAAGCAAGTCCTGCAAGAAGCTGGTTTGTGGTCCCGAATAGTTTCCAAAGTGCGAGCCCCGCTGTGGTCTTTTTGCCTCCTTGATCAATCTGTAAGAATGCAAAAAATCCGATTGCTACACATGCAATAATACTGGAAACATAACGATTTCCTAAAGTTTTTCTGATCGTTTCTGATCCGAAACTTTCTGCAATCTCTTCTATATTATATCTTAATAATCTGGTTGCAGAATCCAATGAGGTCAAAGCGAAACTTACTACTACAAGGGCAATAAAACCTTGCGCAAAACCTTCGTCAAAACCAAGTTGAGAGATAAATCTTCCAGTTCCATAGATATAAGCTCCTACTGAAGGTGCTAAACCTTGGATACCAGACCAGGATTTATAAAAAGAAGACCATTCTCCTGCAGATGCAAATCCGATCGTGCAGGCAACAACTGATGTAAGGCCTAAAAGAGATTCACCGATCATTCCGCCGTATCCGATCACTCTTGCATCAACTTCTCTGTCTAATTGTTTTGCGGTAGTTCCTGAACTTACCAAGGCATGGAACCCAGAAACTGCTCCGCATGCAATCGTGATGAACACAAATGGAATGATATCCATATCTACTTTTTCTGTTCGGATCGCTTCCGCGTTAAAAGAAGAAAATTCTCCGAAGATACTTCCTTTCACAAAACCGAAATAAATTGCGATGATTCCCAGATATAATAAGAACGAATTGATATAGTCTCTACTTTGGAGAAGTAGCCAGACTGGAGTTACGGACGCCAAGAAAGCATATGCGAGAAGTATAATTTTCCAGATTGGAACACCAGGAGATTTATCTATATCGTTCAAGCCTGTCCAGGTTAAGATAGAATCGTTCATTCCAAGAACCATTACTACCAAGGTGAGTGCCACTGATGCAAATGTAAGAGGTCCAAGCTTCATTCCCTTTTTATAATGAAGCCATCCTACTAAAACTGCAAACACCATGATCCCCGCAGTAGGAATTACCGCTTCTGGGAAATGACTTCTGAGTTTAATTGGAGAAGAAGGGGTTTCTACTCTAACCTCTGAAGGATGCACATGGTCTTTGATACTAGGAGTAGTTTGTGTTTGTTCAATTTGTGGAGGAGGAGTAACTGGCGCCTGTTTTAATTTAGGATCAGCAGAGAACATTTCCGCAAGAACGATCACGAAAACACCCATTGCCAATGCGACTAAGAAAAAAATGATCGCATGAAATAAACTTCTCGCCCTTGGTCCTAAAAGATCCTGAGCAACTTGCCCGATTGATTTTCCTTGGTTGCGGACTGAAACTACAATTGCTCCGAAATCATGAACACAACCGATAAAAATTCCTCCAAATACCACCCAAAGCATTGCTGGCAACCATCCCCAAATCACTGCAACTGCTGGTCCTAAGATAGGAGCGAGTCCAGCGATGGAAGCATAATGGTGTCCGAATAGGACTGCAGGTTTTGTGGGAAGATAATCCACACCGTCATTGAACTTATGAGCCGGGGTATCACCCACAGTGTCTTTGAGTTGGAAGATGGACTTGGATAAAAATCCCGAGTAAAACTTATAACCTAAAAAATAAAGAGTGAAACAACCGAAAACCGCGAGAAGGGGTAACATGTGGGAAAAATCTCGTTTTATGCGGTCCGGATCAAATCTTTTTTATCGGGAAAATGAATAGACAAACTCAGGTAAGGCCGGAGGGTCTAAGTATAGGTTCTCGCTTTGAACGCCCGTAGTTTCGATCAGGTCAAATCATCCTTAGAAGACGTAATCTTTGAATTACAGTCCGGGACCAATGATTGTGAGTGGTTTATTTCCTCCGAAAAACTGATCGAAATTTTAGAAATCCGACGAGAGGATTATTTTAAGCTCCTATATACTCTCCGTGGAGAAAGGGAATATTCTTCCAAAGGTTCCCAAGGATTCACCCAAGATAATGCGGATCTTCTCATTTTATTATTGGAGAAGGTCCTAAAAATCGAAGGTCTCGCCTACGAGTTTGCAAAGGGCGGAGTGCATTTTGATGACACTTATCTGGACGAATTCCGTGCCTTTCTGAAAGAGATCGTTCTTTCCAAATTAGAAAGACATGATCTGGACAAGGAACTTCTACTCTTACTTATATCTTCTACCAAAAAATTCGAAGATGCATTCGATTCATACTTCGACGATAAATTCGATGTACAAAGATTAGTGGATAACGGGATCACCGAATTTTTAGAAAGAAAAGGTTTTTCAGGAGATCACGGAGCCGACGTATTCTTAAGAAATTATTTCTTTCAGATCTTAAATACAAAATTATTTCCGATCCGACAAATCACTTCAGAATATAGAGACAGAGCTTATTACGAAATTTTCGGAAGATTCAGAGAAGAAGAGAAAGAAAAGACTAAAAAGAAAAAATCAAACTTCCGTAAAAAATTTTCTTCGAAATCGTTTTACGAAGATGAAGATGCGGAAACAAGAGAACATCGCGAATTTTTAGGACTCTCCGAAGATTATTCAAAAGCAGAATTAAAAAATAAATATAAAGAGATGATCAAGAAATACCATCCTGACGTAAATAAGAATGGATTGGAAATGACACAAAAGATCATCGCTTCATATAATTATTTAGTAATGAAAGATCGTTAATTAAGGATTTGATTCCTTTCTAGGTAAAACCTTCCACTGATTATCCGCTTTTATAATATTTCCAGGCACATCTCTTTCCCAAAAACCGTGGACCTTTTCGTTGTAGTTTAAATATAATTTTCCAGAGACAATTTTCCAAGCCTTAGGATTTGTTTCATAAGTTTCTCCATCTCTCATTGCATAAGCACAATATCCTCCGTACTGAGGAGCAAAGTTCTCCGGGGATTTTTTAAAAGTTTCCAGATTTTTTGCGGAAGAAAATCTCCAATCAGCTCCTTTCCAACGATAACTGAATTTAGGATTTCCTTCTGTAGGTTTGGATTCGGTAAAATAAGAGACCGGATCGTAACCATGGATCGCGGTTTTCCCATCCTCTTTAAAGATTGGATCCACAACTTGTCGACTTCCGCAGTCCAAAAGAAGTAAAATTAAGATCGGTAAAAAATACGACTTGTTCATGTATCCTTCTTCGGATCGAATCGAAATAGGTTACATTGGAGAAAATATGTCTTCCATTGGAGTAGGCTTAAGAAAAGAACATTATCCTTATTTAAGAAAGGGTGAGGCTGTCAAAATTTCTTGGTTCGAAGCAATTACTGAAAATTATATGGATACCCAAGGTCGTCCTTTGGAGATGTTAGAATCTGTTCGCAAAAATTTTCCTGTGGCTTTACATGGAGTTTCATTATCCATTTTAGGCGGAAGTTTTCCTGATAAAAAATATATAGAAAAATGGAAAGAGCTTATTGGGCGAATTGATCCATTTTTAGTTTCGGATCATCTTTGCTGGACAGAACAGTCCGGAAATTATCTGCATGATCTTCTTCCTTTTCCATTCACAAAAGAATTTTTAGAATTTGCGATAGAAAGAGCTCAGCAGGTCCAAGAAATTTTAGGAAGAAAGATCTTACTAGAAAATGTTTCTACATATTTGAGTTTTCCCCAAAGTGAAATGACTGAATGGGAATTTATCTCTCTTCTTTCTAAAAGAAGTGGATGTGGGATCTTATTAGATATTAATAATATATATGTAAATTCTATCAATCACGGATTTTCCGCAGTTGAATATTTATCCTCTATTCCTTGGGAGAACGTGGGGCAAATCCATCTTGCGGGACATACAGATACTGGAGAATTTTTATTCGATACTCATTCCAAACCTGTATCAAAAGAAGTCTGGGATCTATTCTCTTCTTTTTCAGATAAGATCCGTGGAATTCCAATCCTGCTAGAATGGGACGAAGATATTCCAAGTTTTCCCGAAATGGAAGAAGAAGCACTGAAAGCAAAATTTATACTGGAATCTCTAATAATATGAACCCAGAAGAATTCAGGAAAATTTTTTCAAGTATACTTTTAGGAAAAGAAGAAGGTCTGCTATTGTCAGATTATATACTGCCTGGCGGAAAACTGGAAACTGATTCTGCAATTGCAGTCTATCAGAATGCATATAGTGCTAGATTTACAGATGCTCTGGGAGAAAAATATGAAACTGTCTGGAAAATCCTAGGAGACGATGACTTTTTCGAAACAGCAAAAAGTTTCATAAAGCAGTACTCATCTCATTCTTATAATTTATCTGATTATGGGGAAAGATTCCCCGACTTCTTAAGAAAGAATTTTTCAGAACATACTTTGCTGAGTGAAATCTCAGATTTTGAACTTAAAGTTTTTAAGATATTTCATCTTCCTAAAAATGAAGGTTCAAGCTTGCAAAACGGATTGTCCCAAGGAGAAACAGAAGACCTAAAGATCAGTTTTCATTCTTCTATCTTATTTTTAGAATATTCTTATCTAGTTTATGATCTTTGGAAAACTGAAGATCAGGAGAAACTCCCTGAATTTTTAAATGAAAGAAAACAATATCTTATCATGGGAAAAAAAGGATCTGACTTATTCGTATCGGAACTAGACGAATGGGAGTGGACTTTTGGTAAAAGTTTGCAGGAAGGAAAAACTATTTTAGAGTCTTTGGAAATTGCGGGAAATCCCCCGAAAGGACTCGGATCCATTTCAGAATTCCTCTCGGGGATGACCAGGAACGGTTTGATAATTCAAGTTAACTCTTGAATGTACCCTTCTTAAAATCACATTCTTTTTTAGTAAGAGAGATCCAACCTTCTCCTTTGCAGGAATTTTTTCCAGCACAGCTATGTCCTTTTCCTCCACAGTCTCCGGTTCCTTTACAAGAATTAATCCCGTGGCATTCTCCCTTAGGTTCTTCCTTTTTTGCTTCTTTCTTTTCCGCCATAACTCCGGTAGCAAATAAGCCGGTTAGAGCGGCACCAATGATCATACTTTTAGTCAGATCGTTCATGTTTTCGTTTCTCCAGACGAATTAATATAGATCGGATTTAAATCATTCGATCTGTTTTTATTTCGTTGGATTGATTAGATGGTTACAGAGGAAAAAGAAAAGAAGGGAAAAGATCTGAAATATCGGGACCTTCTTTTCGAAAGCCCCGATTGAATAATGTGAATTATTCTGGAAGTGCTTCGCCTTCGATACGGATAGAAACTTCTTCTCCGATCAAAAGTCCGCCTTTTTCTAAAGGTTTGTTCCAAGCGATATCGAAATCAGCTCTTTTGATTTTAGTTTCTGCTTCGAAACCTAGGTGAGTGTTTCCCCACGGGTCTTTTGCAGAACCGGAAAATTTAACATCTAAAGTAACTGGTTTAGTCACTCCTTTAATAGTTAATTCTCCTTGGATCTTTGCAACTCCGCCTTTTTTAACAGTCGCTTTTTTGGCTTTGAAAGTAAGAGCAGGGTGATCTTCAACGTTGAAGAAATCTTTTCCTTTTAGGTGTCCGTCTCTTTTTTCATCGTTAGTGTGAATAGAAGCTGCTTTGATGGTTACATCTAGATCAGTAAGAGTACCGGTAGCTTCGTCGTAAGAGAATTTTCCGCTGAAGTCTTTAAAACTTCCGGATACGTTAGAAATGGTAAGGTGTTTGATTTTGAAGCCAACGCCTGTATGAGCGTTATCTAATTTGAAATTTCCTGCTTGAAGACTACCGAAAGTTAAAAGCACCAGAAGGCTAGGGACCAGATAAAGTTTCGTTTTCACGAGTGATTTTCTCCTTTGAGAATGTTTGGGTTTTAGACTGATCTCCCGGTGTAATTATCGAAATTACAAGTAAAAATATAAAATTTATTTCGAAAAACTGAAAAGGCAGGTGTTTGTACCGGCAAGAATTCGTTTCATAAATTAGGGGGTAGGGGATGATTGCCTTCGATGAAAACAACTGGAATTTCAAAAGGATTCTTTCTATTTAGCGTAATTTATTTCGCGATACTAATTTTACTAAAACCTTGGGAGGCACTTTTTTCAGATCAGTTTTTGAAATACCACCAAGCCTATTCCATGTTTCAGTCCGGTTTCAGCACCGAAAATCTCATCTATCCTTCCTTAGATCTGGATCCAACTTACAGTTATTTTCTTTGGAAAGCTCCAATGGTTTTCCAGATTGGAGACAGGATGATCGGTCAATATCCGATCTTTCTTACACTTCTAATCGCACCTTTTTTAGTATTTGGTTGGGTTCCTGTCGTTTCTATTTTGATGGGAGTATTCAATCTTATCTCCGCTTTTATTTTGAGAAGGTCCTGGGAACTTTCCTGGTTCTGGCTCGTATTTACTTTTTTCGGAACATATATCTTTTTGATGGGACCCGAACTTTCGGAACATCCTCCTCTTCTTCTTTTAGAATTACTCGGACTCACTTTCTTTTATAAAACAGAAGATAAAATTTTAAATAAACTAATCGGAGGAATTGCTCTAGGACTCGGAGTTTGGTTAAGATTAGAAGTTCTGATTTTTTTTGTAGTCTTCTGGGCGGCAGGTTGGGTCGCTTTCGGAAAAGATTGGTGGAAAAAATCTTTTTGGTTCTCCGTTTCATTTTCTGCAGTAGTACTTCTACTTTTCTTATTCCATACATTGGATTACCAACATCCAATCGGACCTAGATATTTCCAAAATTTTAATACTGGAGAAGACCAAGGAACAGTTCTTTCTAGAGCATTCACAATCCTGATTGGAACTTACTCCATGCCAGGACTTTTGGTATATTTACCGATACTTCTTCCTCTTCTATATTTCTTTGTTAAAAAGTTCAAAGATGGAAAGATAAGCTCTTCTTTCTATCATTTAGCGATTAGCGCTTATGTGTTTATCATATTGATCGCATTCCTTGCTCCAAACGATGGAGTTTCCAATTGGGGACCAAGATATGTCGGGCTTGCATTGATACCATTTGTTTTGGTTTTGAAAGAAGTAACTGAAGTTTTGGAATTAAAACTTGGGAAATCGGGCAAAAACTTAGCGTTTTCCGTTTTAGTAATTTATTCTTTCGGAATGACCTTGGCGGGATTTGTGAATTACCAAAGAAGTTCCAAAGAGATCAAAGCGATCCGTTCTATTTACAAAGACTCCCAAGCCTCCAGTCTACTATTCTTGGATGACGTTCTTTGCGGATCTATCGGGCCTTCTTATTTCCAAAAAAGAGTATTATGTATTCATAATGAAACTTCTGCACAGGGAATGGATACTATAGTGGCTTTCCTTTCTAAAAAACATCCTGGGGAAAAGGTGGGGTTTATTTCTTATTCAGACGCAGTGGTGGAATATGCAGCAAAACTTCCTGAATCGAATAATATTCTAATGCATAAATACAGAATGAAAGTATTAACAGAGGCGGCGATCCGTCCTGTTTGGCTGGAATTATTCAGTCATGCTTGGAAAGAGGGAGAAGTAAAAACGAAAGGTCTTTGGGAATATCGAGAATACGAAATTCCCAAAGAACAGAAAACTATATTAAGAAAATAGATTGTATCTTAGGATACAGTAGATGGCTCTAAATCCGTCTTTCCAACCTATCTTTTTACCTTCTGCGTAAGTGCGTCCGTAATAAGAGATCCCTACTTCGTAAACACGAATGTCTGGGATCTTTGCAATTTTTGCAGTGATCTCAGGTTCGAATCCGAAACGATTCTCTTTAATATCGATTCCTTGGATCACTTCTCTACGGAATGCTTTGTAACAAGTTTCCATATCAGTCAAATTAATGTTCGTGAACATATTGGACAGAGTGGTTAAGAATAGATTTCCGAGACTATGCCAGTAGTAAACGACTCGATGAGGTCTTCCACCCATGAATCTACTTCCGAAAACTACATCAGCTTTTCCTTTGTAGATCGGATCGATCACATCTGGAATTTCAAACGGATCATATTCCAGGTCCGCGTCTTGTACGATGACTATATCACCTTTGGCAGCTTTGAATCCTGTGCGGAGTGCAGCACCTTTTCCCTGGTTTTTCTCGTGGAATATGAGTTGGTCCACCAACTTCTTAAAAGGAGCGGTCTGTAGGAGTTCCCTCGTTCCGTCCGTGGAAAAATCGTCCACAAGGATGATTTCTTTATCCTTATATGGGACCTTCTTTACGGTTTCTAAAATATTTTTGATGGTCTGTTTTTCGTTATAACAGGGAATTACAATGGAAAGTTTCATTTAGCGTCCAGACCGACTAAGTCGCTCATCCGGAAATCCCGGATGATATTTTCGGCTTTAACGATTATTTTTTCTAATGCGATGCCGAAAAGTAAATTCTTATACGCTTCCGAAGCTTTCGGATAGTCTCTATCGCTGACTTGTACGGTCATTCTGTCGCTGACCCTGTTTTTCTCCACACATTCCAATGCGGTTTTTCTGAGTGCTGCGAGCGCGATACATACTTCTTTAAGAATGTTCTGGGAATCCCTTTCCATTGCGGATTGATTTCCATTCGCATCTAATAATGCCTTAATATGTTCAGAGATACGAAGAGAAGGCATCCCTCTTTTAGTGACACCAACCCTTTCAATCATAGAGATACTATCTTGGAAGGCAGAATATTCAGGAGTCCCTCTGAATATATGAATTAGAACAGGAAGGTCGGTATCTGCAAATGTAGTCATAGCACCGTAGAAGTATCTCATTTCCGGTCTGGCTAATGGATGGAAATCCACCCTTTGGTATTTGGAAAGTTTTTCCTCTTGTTCGTCCAGGATACGATTGATCGTTTCTCCCTTAGAGGCGTTCCTTCTTTCTGTAAGTTCTTTATGTTTAGTTTTGATCTTTTCCAGAAAGTCTACTTCGTCTTTCAGGAAATTGTCCAGGTTTCCCCTATGTTTTAGGGTTTGGATATAACGATCTTCGAAACCTTTGGCATCGAAAACTTTCGGACTTTGTTTGGCCCCTTCCCGGTATTCGGTTCGGAGTTTTTCTACGATTGTTTTTATCTCTTGATCGCTAAGTGCCATGCAAAAGGTTTCTATCCTTCGCTATCGGCCCATTTTTGCAAGGAGATAAGTAGTCCTCCTATATCTTCCGAACAATATAATAGGGCGCTTCTGGCATCCTTATACATCTGTTGTTGGTTATAGGCTACTTGTTTTAGGTGATTTTCGTTTTTAGTATTCAGGACATTTAAGGCATTCAGGACCATTTTTTTGACTTTTCTGGTCAGATCTAATAGAAGTTCCTGCATTTCCCAACGGATCACTAATTTTAATTTTTCTTGATCAGAAGTTTTGGACTGCAATGCCTGCTTACGATGTGACTCGTACTTTGCCACATAGTAGGTGACGGATCTAGGATAAGAAGTCAGCTCTTTATGATAATTTAATATCTTATCCAACTTTTGGAAGAACTCTATATCAAATTCTCTTGCCAGGTTCCCTACCATGTTTTTGTTTTCAGAAGGATCTCCGGTTGCTTCGAAAATTTTAGAATTTCGAATATTATTCAGTACGGATTCGATCCTATCCTTGATCTTCTGAAATTGTTGAACGCTATCTTCGATATATTTCGTTTCTCTGTTAGAGCCTGCTTCTATGTTTTCTATAAAAACAGGAATATCTTCTTTTCCTGCGTTAGAAGAAAGTCCTGCATCTGAGATATTTAGATCTACTTTGGAAAGATCGAATATATCATTTTGGACAGAATTCATTCTTGCAGTTAGGTCCGGACCTTCTGAAGGAGTGATGTCTAATTCTTTTTGGGAATTAGGGGTATAAGCGGGCTTTTCTGAATTTGCAGAGCTTGGCTTAGTATTTTTTGTTTTTTCGGCCAGGTTTTCAATCCAGTCAGCACTTGGATGTTTTGTACTTTTAAGAAGATTAGATAATTTCTGTAGATCTAACGGATTGGAACTAGCCTTAGGATTAACTCTACCTAGTTTAGGTTTATTCGCTTCTGCTTCGGACGCTTTTTGAAGAGTGATACGAATGATCTCTGCCTTTCTACTATCTTTATTAAAACGAACAGCATAACGATTTCCGTTCCTGTCCAAATACTTGGTTCCCAATTGAGCCAAAGAAAGTTTATTAGGATCGATCTCGTCAATCGAGTTCACGATGATATAGTCTTGTGCTTGTCTGGATATCATGCGAGGCGTCCTTGGATCTTCCTATAGGACGGATAATTAATTTCCTATCTACTAATTTAAAAAAATAAGATAAAAATAAGTACAAGCAAAGCAAAAAATTTTTTCGGACCCGAGTTTAGGAAATTTATTTCAGACATACCTCGTTTAAGGTAGATGAGGAATTTACGCAGGTCCTGAAGATGAAGTTGGAATTTCTACAACGAGATTATTACAAAAGAAAACAACTATTACTCAGGGAACTTAAGAGCAGATAACGCTATCTACAAATTCGAAGTCGGCATCAGTGAGGACAATGGTCCTTCTTCTTATCCGCCGAGACTTGGGCGGATCTTTACGCGACAACGATCGTAGCGAAAATCCCGCGTAGCGGATTGAAGCGGAGAGCGTGATCGCTCGCAAAGCGAGCGAGTCGCCCATCCATTCGAACAAAAGAAGTAAAAGCTCGTTGACAGGCTGCCTGGGTACGAAAATCTGGGCTCAATCCCTGAATAGGAAGTAGAGATCCTTGGCGAATATTAAATCTTCAGAAAAAGATATCCGTAGAACGAAACGCAGAAATGCGGCGAATTCTCAAAACAGGAATCGCCTTAGGACCCAAGCTAAAAAGATCCTTAAAGCGCTCCAAGACGGAGAGAAAGACTCCTTAAATTCTTTGTTCGGACAATATTCTTCTCTTCTGGACAAAGCTGCGAAAACCAACCTGATCCACTCTAAAAATGCAGACCGCAAAAAGAGTCGGATGGCATTGCGTATCAATCAGGCTGCAACCGCATAATAACCGTTTTCATAACGGGCGATTAGCTCAGCTGGGAGAGCGCCTCCCTTACAAGGAGGATGTCGGCAGTTCGATCCTGTCATCGCCCATGTTCTCATCCCAATTTAAAAAACATTCCTCGGAATCATGGCTCTAAATCCTCAAAAACCGGTCTTCCAACACCCGGATTTGATGGTTTCAGTGTCCGGAATCCGGGGAATCATTCCCACCGGATTAAGTCCCGACGTAATTTTCCATTCACTTATGGCTTTTGGGTCCAGGCTCAAAGGTACTACCGTAGTCATCGGAAGAGATTCTCGTCCGAGCGGCGCTTATATAGAAAATATCGCGATCGGAATCATGCTCGCAATGGGCAAAAAAGTCATCCGCTTGGGGATTGTTCCTACTCCTACTGTTAAAGCAGTGGTGGCTCAGTCAGGAGCTGCTGGCGGGATCATGATCTCCGCTTCTCATAATCCAGTAATCTGGAATGCATTTAAGTTTATCGGACCTGGTGGTTTTTTTACAAACGCACAAGACTTAGAAGGTCTTTTAGATCTGATCCGAAAAGAAGATTATAAACCTTTTCAATTTAAACCGAATACGGATGTCGAAGATGGAACCGACAGGATCCAGGCTCATATCGACTCTGTTTTGGCCAGAGTGAATGTATCTGCGATCAAACGTAAAAAATTTACGGTATTTCTGGATGCAGTTAACGGTGGCGGAAGCTTCGTTTTACCGGAATTGTTAAGTCGCTTGGGTTGTAAGGTCATTCTACAGCATTGTACTCCTGATGGAACATTTCCTCGTCCACCTGAGCCTACACCTGAAGCACTCAAACAATCTTCTCGTCTGATCAAAAAATCCAAGGCTGACATCGGATTTGCTTTAGATCCTGATGCGGACAGACTTGTAGTTTTATCTCCTAAAAAAGGAGCGATCTCAGAAGAATTAACTCTTCCTCTCAGTTTTATGTCCTACCTTACTTCTAATTCTCTTCCGAAGAAGGCATCCATCACCGTGAACCTCTCCACAAGTTTTGTGAATGATTGGGTCGCAGATACTGTTGGAATTCCGACTTATCGATCTAAGGTGGGAGAAGCAAACGTTGTGGCAGAAATGATACACCGTAAATCCGTTTTTGGCGGAGAAGGGAACGGAGGAGTGATCGATCCGGCGATTCCTTCTTTTGGAAGAGACTCTCTTTCCGGGGTGGCTCATATACTGAATCTGCTTGCCCTAAAGGGGGAAGATGCTGAAACTGTGATAGGTAGTCTTCCTGCGGTCCATATGCGCAAGATCGCCTACAAGATCGCGGGTCAGAAGACGGAGCAGATTTATTCTAAGTTTCGCAGCGCCTTCTCCGAATATAAAGAAGATTCGAGAGATGGTTTACGTTTAGCAAATCAGGACTCTTGGATACATATTCGACCTTCGAATACCGAGCCGATCCTCCGGTTGATTGGAGAAGCCAGAACCAAAAAGGATCTGGAATCCCTTTTAAATAAAGCCGGAAAGATCATGGAGAATTCATAATATATGTGTGGAATCGTAGGATACGCTGGCGATAAGAACGTAGAATCCGTACTCATAGTAGGGCTCATCGGTTTGGAGTATCGTGGATACGATTCTGCCGGGATCGCTGTGCTGGATAGAGGGGAGATCCAAGTCCGCAAACAGAAAGGCAAAATTAAGGATCTGGAGAATTACCTAAAGGAACATCCGATCCGAGGTAATGTTGGAATTGGTCACACTCGTTGGGCAACCCACGGAGAACCAAATCAGATCAACGCTCACCCTCATACTGATTCCAAATCTACTGTAGCAGTAGTGCATAACGGAATTATAGAAAATTATTCCGAACTAAAACAAGAGCTTAAACAAAAAGGTTTCGTATTCCATAGTATGACGGATACGGAAGTTCTTCCTAATCTTTTGGCGGAGAGCAGAAAAAGAGGCTTATCCAATAAGGATGCTTTTTTAGAATTATTTAATAGAGTTCATGGTAAATGGGCAATCGCAGTCGTATTCGATAACGAGCCGGGCAGAGTGTATTTCGCACAAGACGGTGCACCTTTACTTTTAGGAAGAGGAAAAGAAGAATACTATCTTGCTTCTGATATTTCTCCTTTAACTAGGAACTGTAGAGAAGTTTATTATATTAACTCCAAAGAATGGGGATACTTTTCAAAAACCGAATGTAAGATTTTCGGATTCGACGGTTCCGAAAAGGAATTCGAATTTAAAGCACAAGATATTAAATTCGAAGATGTCGACAAAGGTGGTTATCCTCATTATATGATCAAGGAGATCCACGAACAACCTGGGATCTTCCGTAGGATCATCCAATCTCGTATCGGAGAAAGTGGAGAGATCGAATTTCCTGAAAGTACAATTTCCAGAGAGATGATGTCCAAGGTAAATCGTATCATCATCCAAGCAGCTGGAACCAGCTATTATGCAGGTATGCTTGGAAAACATTATCTGGAAAATTTCGCAAAAATCCAAACTGATACGGAAACTTCTTCGGAGTTCCGTTATAGAAACCCTGTGGTAGAAGGTGATACTCTTATCGTAGGAATTTCTCAGTCAGGAGAAACTGCGGATACTCTTGCTTCTCTTTTAGAAGCGAAAGCAAAGTTTATCAAAGTTCTTTCTTTGGTGAATAATGTGAACTCAACGATTGCAAGAGAATCAGATTCATTCATCAGAACGGATGCTGGTCCTGAGATTGGGGTCGCGAGTACAAAGGCATTCACTGCGCAGGTAATCAACCTTCTTCTTTTTTCATTATACGTAGCCCGTTTAAAATGGATCGTTTCCGACGAAGAGCTAAAGACCCTGATAGAAGAGATTAGGCTTCTACCTGGCAAAATGGAAAGAATTTTGTCCCAGGCTCATATCCTGGAAACATGGGCGGCGGATTTTACTAAAACCAAAGATTTTGTATTCTTAGGTAGGACCTACAACCATCCGGTCGCGTTAGAAGGAGCCTTAAAATTAAAAGAGGTCTCTTATATCCACGCTTCCGGCTATGCAGGTGGGGAATTCAAACACGGACCGATCGCACTCATCACAAATGAGGTGCCAGTAGTATGTATAGCGACCAAATCTGAAATCTATACCAAAATGCTTTCCAATATCCAGGAAATCAAGGCGCGGAACGGGATCATGATCTCCATCGTAACCGAAGGGGACAAAGAGGCAAAAGAGCTTTCAGACTATTGTTTTGAAGTTCCGGAATGTCCGGAAATTTTAAGTCCGATACTGAATGTTCTTCCTCTCCAACTTCTGGCCTATTATTCTGCCGTGGCTAGGGGTTGTCCTCCGGACCAACCTAGAAACCTAGCAAAGTCCGTCACAGTGGAGTAGTGAGCGTGGGCAGAATTCAGAGAATTTGGATCGATGAGAGGGAAACTCCTCCCGGTTTGGGAGCATTAACCAGAATTCGATCTTTCTCCGAGATTCGAGACGGGGTTTTGACCCCACTGCAACGTTTAAGAGAGCAGTATCCTGATTCTAAGATACTGTATTCTCACTCAAGTCCTGCATTCGAGAAAACATTCTTCGAAAGAAATCCTAAGATCACTGAGTACGATGGTAAGGATGTAGATCTAATCATCCGTCCTGAGGAATTTCTACCTTGGAAATCCTTGGAGTCTGTGGGCAAAAACATAGACCAGGACTTGGAAAATCATAAGGACCTACGCAAATGGGCCCGCAAGCTCAAGGTAAAGTCCGGTGATTTCCAAGTAGTAGGAAAATCTAAACACGTTCATATCCATCCTTCTGCTAAAATTTATCCAGGTGTGGTAATAGATGTAACTTCTGGACCTGTGATCATAGATAAGGATGCGAAAGTAACCTCTTTCAGCTTTTTAGAAGGTCCCTTATACATTGGCCAAGGCACTCATGTGGACAATGCTCGAATCACTGGAAATACTTCTATAGGGAATGTTTGCAGGATAGGCGGAGAAGTAGGCGATAGTATTATATTAGATTTTACGAATAAACATCATGAAGGGTTCTTAGGACATTCTGTTATAGGAAGTTGGGTCAACCTTGGTGCATTATCTACTACCTCAGATCTAAAGAACAATTATGGTGTAGTCAAGATCAGAGAAGAAAATACCGAGATCACGACTGGTTCTATCAAATTCGGTTCTATCATTGGGGATTTTTCCAAGATAGGTATTGGGGTGATGTTGAACACAGGAACTGTGATAGACTTTGGATGTAATGTGGTTTCTTCCAAGGCGAGCGGATATCTTCCTCCGTTTATTTGGGCGGATGGACAACCTTATATCTTAGATCTATTCCTTCGCGATTCGCGCAAGATCATGGCAAGAAGGAATAGAGAACTTTCTCATTCCGAATCAGAACTTATTAGAATTTTATACGAAACCAAGGTCCGGAAATAAAAAAGGACCGGAGGCTCCATGGAAGTTTTGGAATCGCGTATTAGTACGTCTTCCCCTGAATACAAAGAGAATTTCAAAGACCTTTCAGAAAAGGTCGCGGATTTACGTAAACTTCTCCAAAAAGCCGGACAAGGCGGAGGAGAAAAATCCATCCAGAAACATAAGAGCAGAGGAAAGCTCACTGCAAGAGAAAGGATACAAGGTCTGATAGATCCAAATACTCCTTTCTTAGAATTCTCCGCATTGGCTGGGGAGAAGGTCTATGCGGACGATGTTCCTTCTGCAGGTATTGTTACTGGGATTGGTAAAATTTCAGGAACTCCTTGTGTGATCGTTGCAAATGACGCCACAGTCAAAGGTGGGACTTATTATCCACTCACTGTCAAAAAACATATTCGTGCACAAGAGATTGCATTAGAAAATCGTCTTCCTTGCGTTTATCTTGTGGATTCAGGTGGAGCATTCCTTCCGATGCAGGATGATGTATTCCCTGATAAATGGCATTTCGGTAGGATCTTTTATAACCAAGCAAATCTTTCTAGAGTGGGAATCCCTCAGATCTCAGTCGTAATGGGAAGTTGTACTGCAGGTGGTGCATACATTCCTGCGATGTCAGATGAATCTGTAATTGTAAAAGGAAATGGTACTATCTTCCTCGGTGGGCCTCCTCTTGTAAAAGCAGCAACTGGCGAGATTGTTACTCCAGAAGAATTGGGTGGTGCTGATGTTCACTGTAGGATCTCAGGAGTTACTGATCATTATGCAGAGAATGATCCACATGCACTCGAGATCGCTAGACATATCGTTTCTAGTTTGGGAGCGAGAGCCAAAAAATTAGAAGAGCAGATCGCTTACGAAGAACCTCTTTATCCTCCTGAGGAAATTTACGGCATCATCCAAAAAGATATCCGTAAACCATATGATGTGAGAGAAGTTATCGCAAGAGTTGTGGATGGCTCCAGATTCCAAGAATTCAAAAAATATTATGGAACTACGATCGTTACGGGTTTCGCAAATATCTACGGAAAGACTGTAGGAATTATTGCGAACAACGGAGTTCTGTTTTCTGAAAGTTCTTTGAAAGCGGCTCATTTCATCCAGCTTTGTAACCAAAGAGAGATCCCTTTACTCTTCTTACAAAACATCACAGGTTTTATGGTAGGGAAGAAGTATGAGAACTCAGGTATCGCAAAAGACGGTGCCAAGATGGTAAACGCAGTCTCTACTTCTGTAGTTCCAAAATATACTGTGGTCATCGGTGGTTCTTATGGAGCTGGAAATTATGGAATGTGCGGCCGTGCATTCGGACCAAGATTCTTATGGATGTGGCCAAACGCTAAAATTTCTGTGATGGGAGGAGAACAAGCAGCAAATGTTCTACTCACAGTGAAGCAGGAACAATTGGAGAGGGAAGGGAAATCTCTTTCCGAAGCAGAACAGGCAGAGTTCAAGAGACCTATATTAGAAGATTATGATAATCGTTCTTCCTGTATCTATTCTACTGCAAGACTTTGGGACGATGGGGTCCTGGACCCTGCCCGTACTAGAGAAGCTTTAGGTTTAGCACTGTATTCCGACCTTTCTCCTAAAGGTATAGAACCTTCTTATGCCATCTTCCGGATGTAAACTTCTTCCGGGAGAATGATACCTAAGTATAGTTTTCTCTTCTAAAATTTTGTTTTATTGGCAGATCCCAAAAATCTGCCTAATAAGTACGCAAACTGCTAGGCTGAACCTGGGATCTTTCTCCCTAAACTAGGGAAAAATCTGCCGAAGGTAAAAATTTGGGTACTTTTTCCGAGTAAAAACCTCGTTTCAGGCCTCTACGATTCCTATTCTGTTTTTTTAATCATTTTTTGAACTAATTTTTAACTCAGGTACTCTTCTTGCATTATTTGGATTAAACATATTTTCGAGATGAGATTTGAGAAAATGAAAATTGCCCAAAAACTTATCGCGCTCTTGATCTTAATCGCTCCAGTACTGATCTGGGGTCAAGACGCTACACCAGCACCAGCCGCACCTGCTGCCCCTACTTTGGATAAAGGGGATACCGCATGGATGATTGTGGCTTCCACTTTCGTGTTCTTCATGATCCCAGGACTCGCGCTGTTCTACGGCGGTATCGTAAGATCAAAGAACGTTCTTTCTACAATGATGCACAGCTTTGTTGCGATCTTAGTTCTTACTATTCAGTGGACTCTTTTCGGCTATAGCTTCGCTTTCTCGGGAGAAAGTCCGTTTTACGGAGACTTCCAATTAGCTCTGTTAAACGGAATTACAGATGACTCTCTTGAACTAACGATCCCGAAATACATTCACTTCCTATTCCAAGGAATGTTTGCGTTAATCACTCCGGCTCTAATTTCCGGTGCGATCGCAGAAAGAGTGAAACTTTCCGGTTATATCGTATTCATTCTCGCATGGTCTACTTTAGTTTATGATCCAGTCGCACACTGGGTATGGTCCGGTAACGGTTGGCTTTTCAAAAAGACTGCTCTGGATTTCGCAGGTGGAACAGTAGTTCACTTGATTTCGGGTATTGCAGGCTTAGCAGCAGCAATCGTACTAGGAAAACGCAAAGGAGAAGGCGCGGCACTTATCGCTCCGAACAACTTGACCTACACTCTGATCGGTGCAGGATTCCTATGGTTCGGATGGTTTGGATTTAACGCAGGTTCCGGTCTTGCTGCTAATGGTCAGGCTGCAAGAGCTTTCGTTGTAACTTTGGTTGCTCCAGCAACTGCAGGTGCTGTTTGGTTATTGATCGAATATCTTCATACTAAAAAAGCTACTGCTCTTGGAGCGGCTTCCGGGATCGTTGCAGGTCTGGTAGTGATCACTCCTGCTGCAGGTTTCGTGGACGCTAGTGGCGCATTGATTATGGGAGCGCTTGTTTCCCCAATCTGTTACGGTGCTATCCTACTGAAAGGTAAACTCGGTTACGATGACTCTTTAGACGCTTTCGGAATTCATGGCGTTGGTGGAGCTATCGGAGCGATCCTTACAGGTGTATTTGCACTTGCGAATTATATCCCTGAGGGAGTTACTCGCGGAGATCAGATTATCGTTCAAATCATCAGCGTTGTAGCTACTGGTGCTTACTCTATCGTTGTATCCTTAATCTTAGTGTTTATCATCGAGAAAACAATCGGATTCAGGATTTCCGAAGAGAAAGAGATTGCTGGACTCGATTCCGAGATTCACGGAGAAAAAGGTTATATTATATAACCTTTTGAATTTATACATTAAGTAAAGGAGAGCATATGAAATTAATCGTAGCAATTATCCAGCCTCATAAACTGGAAGAGGTTAAAGCGGAGCTTACTAAAAATGAAATTTATAGACTTACCGTAAGCGACGTGCAAGGCTACGGGCAGCAAAAAGGTAAAACTGAAGTATTTCGTGGACACGAATACCAAGTAAACCTTCTAAGAAAAGTAAGATTGGAAATCGCGGTAAACGACGAGTTCGTTAAACCAACCGTTGATGCAATCTTGAAAGCTGCCAAAACTGGTGACGGAAAGATCGGAGACGGAAAAATTTTAATTCTTCCTCTCGAAGACGTGATCCGTATCCGCACTGGAGAAAGAGGAAGCTCAGCGATTTAATTCTTCCCCAATACGAGTCGAAACTAGCTTCGGGGTCGGTAATTTGCCGACCCCATTTTTATGTACGGGCTTGATATCGTCTGTTTTTTGTTAGACGATATGACTCTAAAAGTGTATATCTAATCCGTGTGCCTCATGATTAGATTTTTAAAATACTTCATTGTAGCATTTTACATTACATTCTTGTTGGGATGTTTTTCTAATTACCAATCTGCATATGTAAATAACGGAGCCGGACTTAGGATACGCTCTGCTCCAAAACTTTCTTCTGAAAGGATGGGAACAGTTCCATATAAAGGAGAAGTAAAGATCCTGGAGAAGGACCAAAGATTGGCTCATATAGATGGATTTGAAAACTATTGGTACAAGATTAAAAGTGAAGATGGAGAAGGATGGGTTTTCGGAGGATACTTAAGTTTTAAACATCCGGACTTTTTACCTCCAGGTTCTAATTCGTATACAGGACTTGTTTATCATCATCGGATCCAATCTCTCAAACTAATTCGTACTCATTTCATAAACCAGGAATTGTTCTTAAATATTTACGAGGCCGACCCAAAACATATTTTCGCATTTTTAGAAAGGAAAAACCAGATCTCAGAAAATCTGATAGAATGGAGAATCTTGCATGCAATCACTCTGGATATTCCTCAAAAAGATGAAGAAATATTGAATCGTGTTACGGCCCAATGTTTTACTCCTGGACTGGATGGGAAAGAGGTCATACTTGCGATCTTAAAAATACAAATGCGTAAAACGGGAGTAACGATCGGCAACCATTATGAAATGGCGTTAGATAAATTGAAAATCCGCAAAGCCTGGACTCTAAGCGAGGACGAGTTATTCCTACAACCAGTTATGAAAACGAAAGGGATAGAATGTACGATCTTTGATCCGGGGAATCAGTTGAAAGCGATTTCAGAGTAGAAGGCGACAGTAATGCTGCGAGAACCAGATTTTTGCAAAACAAGTAGGCGGCCGTTAGACCTTTAATCTAACAAAACTATCTCTGCCAGAAAGATCCTTTTTCAGATCTGCCTCAGAGTATCCGAGAGATAATGCAGTTTCTTTTAACCAAGTAGAATACCTTGGATGAGTTTCCAGATATAATCTGCCTTCTGGTTTTAGTTTTGTTTTTGCTTCTGTCAGGATTTTTGTATGAAATCCTTGGAAATCAGAAACGAATAACGCAAGATGAGGTTCGTAATCTATAACATCCGGCATGATCGTCGGTTTATCTGCTTCAGGGATATACGGAGGATTAGAAACGATTAGATCGAATTTGGTTTCGTCTGGAATAGGAGAAAATAAATCTCCATGATAAAGTTCGAAACTTTTTTCTGTATTTAAAATTTCTTGAATATTCTTTTTGTTAATCTCTAAAGCAGATTCAGAAGCATCTGTGAAAGAGACCTTCCATTCTTTTCTGGCTTTGGCTAGGCTAATCCCTATACATCCACTTCCTGAGCAGAGGTCCAATACTTCTAAAATGTTTTCTTTATTGGGATATTCTTCTAATACCCAGGCGACTAATTCCTCTGTTTCCGGTCTTGGTATAAGCACTGACTCGTTTACATGGAATTCTGAATCGAAGAATGCCTTCTTCCCTATGATATAAGCTGTAGGTCTGAATTTAGATCTTTGGACGATCCGTTCCCTGTATTCGTCTTTTTCGGGGACGGAAAGTGGTCTTTCGAAATCTATATAAAGTTTAACTCTTGGGATTTTGAGTAGATCAGCGAGTAATATCTCCGCGTCCAATCTTGCGGAAGCTATGTTTTTCTTTTTTAGAAATTCTTCCGATTTCTTGAGTAGGTTCAGAACGTTGTCTTGGGAATCTGCCATGGTTTGATGGTGGCCCCGAGAGGATTCGAACCTCCGACCAAAAGTTTAGGAAACTTCTGCTCTGTCCACCTGAGCTACGGGACCTTTATCTTTAGAGCGCGTATATTCGGTTAAGAAGGTTTACGCTTCTGGGAGACTATTCTCTGGAAGTCGTTAATATTGTGAATTACGATTTTATCGGAGTATATCTCGATTTTACCGCTTTTAGCAAATTGGTTCACAACCTTCTGGACTTCTCCCACAGGTTGAGCACACCAATCTGCCACGTCTTCTACAGTAACGTTGAGCACGACCTCTTTGAATTCAGTATGTGTATGCATCTTTTCATACAACATTAAGAATACGTCGGCCACTTTTCCGATGATATCATCCAGCAATAGGATAAGCAATCTTCGTTTCGCGTCGTAAATTCTGACGGAGAAGATTGTGAGGATCTTAAGTGCAAGTGTAGGGTTCTTGGTCATCAATAGTTCGAAGTTTGCTCTATTGAAGTTAAGTACTTTCACTTCTGAGATTGCGATTGCGGTCGCACTTCTCGGTTGTTCTTCCAAGATCGCCATCTCTCCAAAGATATCTCCTTGTTCTAAGATATCTAAGGTTTTGATCGAATTCCCTACAGTTTTAGTGATCTTTACCTTTCCGGCTTGGATCAAAAAGAAATCGTTTCCAGGTTCGTTTTCGCAGAATATGATCTGGTTTGGTTCGAAAGTTTTTCCGAACTTTGAGAACATCGACTCGAGCATTAAATCCATTTAGGTGCTGAGCTCCTTGGCTTTTTGGCGAGCCTTCTGGGAGAGACTGTCTCTTTCTGGAGGAAGTAATGCTACCTTGCCGAATAACATTCCTGCTCTCTGACGATCTCCTTGTTGTTCCGCGATCTCTGCCAAATGAAATAAAGACTCTTTTACTGATTCTCCGGATGGATGCTTTTTAATATAAGCGGAGAAGGTATTGCTCGCTGTTTCCAAATTGTTCAGCTTTAGGAAACAAACTCCCATTTGGAAAAGTGCATTGTCCACAAGCTTCTTCTCGCTATCGTATTTGAAATCCGTACGGACCATCAGATCTTTGAAGATTCCGGCTGCTTCTTCAAATTTTCCTACATTCAAGAACGTATGAGCCCGGTTATAAAGAGAAGTAATCGTGTTATCAGTTCCGGCGCCCAGATTCGTTTTCTCTGCAGCAGGCTTCATAATGTTCTGCAGATTTTCCTGGGACATAGGTGCTCTGGTAGAAGCAGCATCATAAACTAGAGGAGGCATATTGATCGGGTAAGGGGTTCCCTTTCTAGCTAGGTCTTGCAGCTCAGTTGCTCTTCCTGCATAAGGGCCGCTAGGATAATGTTCCAGATATTTTCCGAATCCGTAGGCAGCATGTTCGAAGTTATTGTTCTTATAAAATACTTCGGCAACGTTCATGAGTTCGAATGCAGGGTTTCTAGCTTCTGCCTGACCCAAGATCTCTCTCAATTTTTTGTGAACAAGTCGCAATTGGCTGGAGAATACCTTCATCATCTTTAAGATGAGATGAGTTTTTTCTGCTACGAATGTTTCGAAGTCTGAAAGTTTGAAAACTAAGACGGTTGCTCCGCCTACGACCTGAGCGGTTTCTTCCCTAGGATACTTTCCGAGTGCGGATTTGACTCCGAAAAATTCTCCCAGTCGTACATCTTCTTTTACTTCGTAACCGGAATCGATCGCGGTATACGTGAGAACGACTCGACCTTGTCTGAGGACATAGATATCCTCCGATCGATCTTTCTCGAAGTAAATAATAGAACCGCCTTTATAAGTTCGGATTATGGGCCCAGCCAAGACCGTTACCTTCTTCTCTAAATCTCACCCGACAGGAAAAAATGCCAAATCCTTTTTGTAACCAAGGGCCCGGGTGACCGATTCTAGCAACCCTAGGGGGTCTCCTGCAAGGTATTTATCGGTTCCGGCGATCTTAATTTCGCGCCCTGTCACACCAGTTTCATCAAAAAAATCTTTCAAAGAAAGGTCGCCATAGGAAGGTTTCCCATCCTTCACCACCAAACGAACGGACTTAAGATCCGCAGTGCAAAGTGTTTGGTAAGCGTCTTCTTTTTCGGAAGAAAGAACTAAAAGATCCGCCTTTTTTCCGATTTCCAATTTGCCAAGATCGTTCTCTACCCGAAGAGCCTTTGCAGGATTTTCAGTGACCATCTTAAAAACAATTTTAGGATCCAATTCTTTTCCATATTCTTTGGCAAAAAATTCCCGAGCCGATTTGATCTCTTGGAAAATATTTACGGACCCAGACATTGGAGAATCCGTACCTAAACTCACGTTGATCCCTGCTTCCAGGATTTCCTGGATTGGAGCCGTTTTGCCGAACATAAACAAATTGGACTCAGGACACCAGACCAAGTTTGCCTTTGTTTTAGAAACTGTCTTGATATCTTCTGAATCGAAAGCGATCCCATGAACGAGTACTGTGTTTTCTCCCAAACAACCAAGAGAATTTAATTCTCTTACTGCGTTTTTGGATTCTTCGTCGAATCCTTCGGAGATATGGGTTACGAAGGGAAGATTCCCTTCTTTCGCTCTTGCATATTCTATCTGAGGACCATCTCCCCAGCCAAGCGAATAAGAACAGATACTATGAGAAAGAGTAAAACGTTCTAGGATACGAACTGGAGATTTATCCAGAAATGGTTTTTGGACGAAGTGGGGGATATGATCCAAAACGGAAGTCACACCGCTAATCAGATTTTTATAAGCGCCTAATAAATAAAGCTGCTCAGGCTCGAGCTGTTGTCTTTCTGCATATACTACAGAAGATTTGAGATCATTATCCCAAGGGAGCCAATTCAAATAAGGACGGTTTGTTCCAACCTTAGGAAGATAAGTCCCGAGTAGATGATCATGAGCGTTAATCAGTCCTGGATAAACGAAATTCCCTCTTAGATTGATACGAATAGGCAGAACGTCTTTCGGGATCCCGGCAGAAATAGAAGAGATCCTTCCGTCTTTGATACGGATAGTTGCATTTTCCATTACCCCTTGAGGAGTAACAGCCTTAGAATTTACAATTTCCCATTCCATTCAGTGCAAAAACCTAATATACTTAAATAGCCGCGATCAGTATTTCAAAAGTGGGATCGGATCCACAGCTTTAGTGCCTTGGTTGATCTGGAAATAAAGTCCTTTACCTTCTTCCAATTCTCCTAAGGAATCTCCTGCTTTTACCGTTTCGCCTTCTTTGACAGAAACGGATCTGAGATTTGCATACACGCTGGAGTATCCGCCTTTATGCTCTAAAATAATATATTTCCGGTAACCGTCCATTTGGTCCAGTACAACTACTTTGCCGGACCGGATCGGATGTACGTCTTTATGTCTGCTTGCCTTAAACAGGACTCCCTTATTCGGATAATAAGAGAGATTAGAATACGGAAGTGAAACAGGAGGAAGTACTTTTAAAGGAGAATGGAACTTAGGATTTACAGAAGAAGGTGCTTCTTCAGGCAAATTTTTTTCGATCTTAGAAGAGTAGGACAGATTTTGGGGGATTTTCAGTTTTTCTCCCACCTTCAAACCTTCGTTTTCTTTTTTACCATTCCATTCCAGAAGCATTCTCCAATCCAATTTGTACTTTTGGGAGATAGAAAATGCAGTCTCCTTCGGTTGGACAGTATGGATCTTTAATGGAGTTCCCGCGGAATTAATTTGAGAAGGAAAAGAAATGAGGATCATTCCGAAACATATCAGACGAATGAAATGGAACTCCCACATACTCTAAAATATCGGCAAATTTTGTTCCCTACCAAAAAGAAAAGGGAGCCGGATTGGCTCCCTTTTTTCCAAAAAGAAAGAGTTGGCTTAAGATCAATCTTCGTCTTTGGAGTTTGGTTTGTACTTTTTCATCAATTCTTCTGCTACGTTTCTTGGAACAGGAGCGTAACGAGAGAATTCCATGGAGAACTCCGCTTTTCCTTGGGTAGAAGAACGGATCACAGTAGAATATCCGAACATGTCAGAAAGAGGAACTTCAGCTTCCACTTTGCAATATCCGTCTTGCTCAGTAGTGTTTAGGATCATTCCTCGTCTTTGGTTCAGGGAAGCAAGGATTGGACCTTGGAATTCCGCAGGACCGTCAACTTCTACTCTCATGATAGGCTCAAGGATCTGAGGATTTGCTTTGCTGAAACCTTGGCGGAATGCATAGCGTCCTGCGATCTGGAATGCCATATCGGAAGAGTCCACGTCGTGGTAAGAACCGTCGTTGATGGTCAGTTTTACCCCGATGATAGGGAATCCGATCATACTTCCACGATCCAAACAACTCTTGAATCCTTTATCTACAGAAGAGATAAATTCGCGAGGGATTGCTCCTCCCACTACACTGTTTACGAATTCGTAATTCTTATCTTCTTCCAATGGGATCGGCTCGATAAATCCTGCAACACGACCGAACTGACCTTGACCACCCGTTTGTTTTTTGTGAGTATAGTCGAAGTCCGCGCGAGCAGTGATAGTTTCACGATACGCAACCTGAGGAGCACCAGTAATCAGCTCCACTCCGTATTCCCTTCTCATCCTTTCGATATAAACTTCGAGGTGAAGTTCTCCCATCCCTTTGATGATGGTTTGTCCGGATTCTTGGTCTACGTGAGTTTGGAACGTAGGATCTTCCTTGGTGAAGCGGTTAAGGGCTTTTGCAAGGTTGTTCAAGTGTTTAGATTCTTTAGCTTCGATTGTAAGAGAGATTACCGGAGCAGGAACGAACATGGATTCCATGGAAACGTTCATTTTTCCGTCGGTAAAAGTATCCCCGGAAGCACAATCGATACCGAATAATGCGATGATATCACCAGCTTCTGCATAGTCGATATCTTCCATCTCATCTGAGTGCATACGACATAGACGACCAACGTTATGTTTCTTGTTGTTCGACATGTTGTAGATGGTCATCCCTTTTTGGATCTTTCCTTGGTAGACACGAACATAGGTCAACTGACCGTAACGTCCGTCCTCGAGTTTGAATGCGAGGCAAACGAGTGGTTTGTCTTTATCAGAAGGTAATACTACTTTTTCGGATTCGTTTTTAACGTCCAAAGCGGAGTTAACAACGTCCACAGGAGAAGCCAGGTAATCCAAAACTCCATCCAGAAGTTTTTGAACTCCCTTGTTCTTGAAAGCAGAACCCATGAAAACTGGGGTCAGTTTCAAAGAGATCGCTCCATTGCGGATCCCGGTTTTGATTTGCTCTACTGTAGGTTCTCCTTCCAGCATAGCTTCAGTCAATTCGTCTGAGAACATAGAAGCTGCATCTAAGAGTTCTTCTCTCTTCTTCTTAGCAAGTTCTTGTAATTCCGCAGGAATCTCTTTTTCAGTGATTTCCATTCCGTCTTTTCCTTCGAAATAAACGGCTTTCATCGTAACTAAGTCTACGATTCCTGCTAAGTCTCCTTCGAGGCCGATTGGAATTTGAACTGGAACAGCATTATGTTTTAACTTCTCACGTAATTGGTCGATCACGCGGAAAGGATTCGCTCCTGTACGGTCTAGCTTATTAATAAAAGCTACACGAGGAACATTATAACGGCGCATCTGTCTGTCCACAGTGATGGACTGGGATTGAACTCCGGAAACTCCGCAAAGTACTAAGATAGCGGAATCCAGAACCCGTAAGGAGCGCTCTACCTCAACGGTAAAGTCCACGTGGCCCGGAGTATCAATGATATTGATAGTATAGTCTTTCCACTGGCAGTAAGTAGCAGCGGATTGGATGGTAATTCCTCTCTCGCGCTCCAATTCCATACTGTCCATTTTCGCACCGACTCCATCTTTACCACGAACTTCGTGGATCGCATGGATACGGTTAGTATAGAATAGAATCCTCTCGGTCAGGGTGGTTTTCCCTGAATCGATATGGGCGGAAATTCCGATGTTCCTAGTTTTTAGGAGTTTTTCGGTAGGTTTGAAGTCCGCAACTGCAGTGCTCATTAGAGTCCTCTTTAAAAGTTCACACGGAAAATCTTATTAAACCCTTAAACTGGGTAGAATAGGAACTTTACGTGGATACTAATCTGACTGGGTTCCCTAGGTAAAGGAACCCTAATTCTTACCAATTTTCGGAAAGGACCTCGTTTGTAAAGATCCTTTCCAAGAACAGATTGCAGGTTTGCTTCCCGGACAAGGAAATTCATTGCCCGGGTTTGCCAGGGTCAAAATAGTTTCAGGAAAGGGCATTTTGCCCTTATACATGGGCTCATTTAAGTTCCTCAAACGAAACGTAAACCGAATTGCCAGGGCATTTTTGCTATTATCCGTAGCAAGGATCCTTTGCTTAGCATTTGCAGGAGCGATCTTGGTTGGGTCCTTTATGATCTATGCTTCGGAAGAAGGTAGGATCTCTTACGCGGATTCATTCTATCTTTCCGCCTCGGCCATCTGTGTAACAGGTTTGACCACTGTTACAATCAGTGAGTTAGCATTCTCCACCCAAGTAATCATCATGTTCTTATTCCAGATTGGTGGATTGGGAATTATCACATTTACAGTGCTTGTAGGTATCTTAGTAGTTCGAGGACTTTCCAGAAGTACTCGGATCGCTGCATTTGTATTCGAAGCAATTGATTCCCACGAATCAACAGACGGAAAGAGTACGAATGCCCCTTATGTTCGAAGGATCTTATTATCTATTTTGAATATATCGATTTCGATAGAATTGGTCGGCGCATTCTTATTGTATTGGGCAATGCCAGAAGATCTAAGTGGATTGCCTGGAGATCCAAATCGGCTCTTTTTAAGTTTATTCACTTCTGTTTCTGCATTCAATAACGCAGGCTTCTCGATTGTAGATGATCTATCATTCTTATCTAAAGAGCCACTTTCTCTTTTGGTGGTAGAAAGTTTAGTAGTTATGGGAGGTATAGGCTTCCCGGTTATCTTATTTTTTGAAAAAACATTACTCGAAGCGTTTAGAAATGTGATGCATAGGGTAGAAGTGGTCATGGAAACTTATCTCATGTCCCGTGCATTAGAAGAAGGTAAAGAACCTTCCTGGATCTATCTCATCCTGATCCGTATGTCTTTCTGGGCAGAAGAAAGACTCGCTCTTTATAGAAAGGCGCTCAAAGGCGAAGCAAACAGGATACAGATGAAACTTCTACTTTATGGAACTATAATATTGGTCCATGTGGGTGGAATTGGGGTATTATTGTCAGAATGGGACAATCCTGAGACAATCGGAAAATTGGACTTTGTAGATAAATTATTTAACTCCTTCTTCCTTTCGGTATCTTCTAGAACTGCAGGATTTAATACGTTCGATCTTTCTGAAATGAGGAGTCCGACTTACGTACTTCTTTGTTCTTTGATGTTCGTAGGGGGTGGTCCTCAGGGTGCCGCAGGTGGTATCAAGATCACAACCTTTGTAATTCTATTAATGTACTTGCGAAATGTGATCAGTCCTCAAGCAAGAGTGACCATCATGGGAGAAGAAGTTTCCAAAAATTCGATCGCGATCTCTACTCGGATCTATTTTCTAGCAACGATATCTATCGTATTTTTTATGTTAGTGATCACGATTGCGAACGGGCATAGACATGGAATAGAGGAAATATTTTTTGAAGTCATGTCTGCATTTGGTACTGTAGGATTAACGAAAGGATTAACTCCCTATATCACTGGAGTAGAAAAGTTTTTATATCCTTGTATTATGTATGTGGGAAGAGTTGGGGTATTCACTCTTCTAATTGCATTTACTGGCCATTCCGGATTGGGAACCCTAGGCGCCCAGGACGATGGAGTCAAGATCCAAGTAGGATAATTGCTCTTTTTAAGAAAATTGGTGAGCCTCTGCCAATTTGAAGTAATAGATATAACGATCCAGTTTTAGATCATGAACTACTGAAATGAGTTCGAAACCTATTGCTCCTAAAGGATCGAATGCATCTTGGATCAAAGGATCCTTACTTTCCACGATCTTGTATGTGATTTTCCTGTTCATAATGGAAAATTAATAAGCTAACAATGAGTAATCGTAAAGCTTAAAATTAAAATAAGAAGATTCTGATTTTAATCCTTTCAGACTAGTTTTTTGTTTTTGTCTCTTGTGGAATATCCTTCCAAATCCTGAGAAATCTCCTTCCATTTTAGAGCCAAAATTCCCTTGCAAGCCTTCTATTTCAGATCAATCTGGCCCCTAAAGCGAACTGATTTCTGGAGAGAGAATGTTATTTTCCTATATAAAACTTTTAAGACCCCACCAATGGATTAAAAATATCATCCTATTTGCTGGGATCATATTCGGTAAAAAATTAGGAGACCTAGAATCGGTAGAAAGAGCGATTTACGCGTTTTTTCTATTTTCACTTACCGCAAGTTGCCAATATGTTCTAAATGATTTTCTGGATAGAAAAGAAGATGCACTTCATCCGGAAAAAAAGCATAGGCCTCTAGCTTCAGGAGCAATCTCTCCAACTATAGCACTTCTACTGACAGCGGTTTTACTTTCTGTAACCCTGCTGTTTTCCTTCAAACTACAGGCAGATTTCTTTTACTGGGTTGTCGGCTATCTCATCTTCAATATAGTTTATAGCCGCTTCTTAAAACATATGGTCATCTTAGATGTGATGAGCATTTCTTTTGGATTCGTAGTGAGAGCAATCGCTGGTTCTATCGTAGTTGGAGTAAGTTTCTCTTCTTGGCTTCTTCTCTGCACATTCATGTTAGCTCTTTATTGGGGATTTGGAAAAAGAAGGGGAGAGCTTATCATCTTGGAAGAAGGAGCCAAAGGCCACAGAAAGATCTTAGAAGAATATTCTGTTAACTTCTTAGACTTGATGATGGGAATTGTTGCCACAATGACCTTGGTTACTTACGTTATGTATGTTACCAGCACCCATACCATTGAAAATTTGGGCACAGATAAAATGGTGTATACGATCCCGATCGTAGTCTATGCGATCTTTAGATCTTTGTACATAATCTATATCAAGAACATGGGCCATAATCCTACTAAGGCTATTTTAACTGATTGGGGTGTCCTTGTGGCGGGATTTTTATGGCTTTTGTTAGTTGTTTGGATAATGTATTCAGGTTCCGGACAAAGTCTTCCTTTTCAATTATAGTCTAGGTCTAACTAAGGCATGAACAAAAGAGTCAAGTCAGGATTTCAGTATGGAGGAGCATTGGCTCTTCTACTTTCCGCGACTTTTTTTCTAGCCTGGTTTAGAGCCTTGGATACAGAACCTGTAGTGAGTCTGGATGGTAAAGAATTCAGAACTCCTATAGGTGAAAAGGCGAATATAAAAGGTAAGACCACAGTAGTATATTTTTGGGCAACCTGGTGCGGAGTTTGTAATACGAATCTTCCTTTGGTCAAGTGGTATGCATCCACACTCAAAGATGAAAACCATTATGCATTCATCAGTGTAGAAGAAGGAGAAAATTCTTCCGCTCTCAAAGACTATCTCGAAAAACAAGCTGTTGATTTTCCTGTGATTGTAGGAAATCCAATGTTGCTCAGAGATTGGGGAATCAGAGGTTATCCTAGTTTTTATATTTTAGATGGAGAAGGGAAGGTAAGATTCGCAGAATCCGGAATTATGAGTCCTTTAGGCATGTTTCTAAGGCTAATCTGGGCAAGAATTTTATGGTCCTGATCGTCTTAAAACTAGTCGGTCTTTCTTCTCATTTTTGAATTTATTACCTCCAATTTCCGATAATCATTCCGATGGACTCGTACAAACCGAAACCACTTCTAAACAAATCGGAACTGAAACAGATCAAACGTTCCAGGACTCGGGTTCACGGCCAAAAAGTAATTACAGACGACGTTAAAAAGTTAAAATCGCTTAGCGTCACACCTGATTTACCTGAAGAAGAATTAGTAAATTATTATAAAGAACCAATCTGGATAGAATATTATATTCCAAGAGAATCCAGATTTGCCTACGAGATCAAATATCTTTACGTTTATCTTGTAAACTCTGAAGCAAGACCTTCTCCAATGGATTCTATCCTAAGAGAAGCTGTGAAAAATGATCAATTTGTGGATCTTGTGGATATAGCAAGGCTTCATCCTGAAAAAGAAAAACTGATCAGGACTTCTTATACAAACTCTTGGCCATTTTTCGAATCTATTTCTAACGGATTCAAACAATACCAACAGACCAAAGATCCGTACTACTTAAGAGTTCCTCTTTATCATACTGAAAATCTAATGAAAAGAGAACCTTCTCTCTCTACTTTAGAGTTCACGGGAAACTTTTTTATCCATAATCTGAACTGGCTTATCCGCAGAATGAATAGAGGCGGAAAAGAATTCTCTTTAGAAGATGAGACAATCTCAGTTCTGATCAAAAGAAGAAACGAATACTGGGAGAAAAAAAATCTACCGGCTGACGAGGACTTCGATCTATTTGCGGCGTTATTCTATGAGCAGGCATTTCCAAATCGTGGTTTGGAAGAAATAGAAGCAGCAGAACTTTTGGACGAAGATTAATTCATCCTCTTCTCCACAAAAAAAAGAATGCGATTTTAAGACTCCCTGTAAGTCTAAGAATTACAGGAGAAGGCATTGGAAACTAGTATCTCAATTTATTCGGACGTAGTTTGTCCTTGGTGTTATATAGGTAAAAAAAGATTAGAGAAAGCAATCGAGTCTTGGGAATCTAATCATCCGGAAGACAAGATTGTCGTCGAGTGGAAACCATTTCAATTAAATCCTGATCTTCCTGCACAGGGAGAAGATAGAGAAGCTCATATGGTCAGCAAATTCGGTTCTTTGGATCGAGTAAAAATGATGACACAAAGAGTTTCCGATATCGCAAAAGAAGATGGATTAGAGTTTGCTAATATTCTTCAAGGCCATCAGCCGAATACTTTCCTTCTACATGCTCTCATTCGTAAGGCCAGAAAATATGGAAAAGAAGGAGAGCTCGCAGAAGTATTCTTCCAAAAGTTTTTCTCAGAAGGAAAAAATCTTTCTGATGATTCTATTATCCAAGAAAGCCTAACTCAAGTTGGAGTCCCAATATCTGAATTAGAAGAAGTTCGCAAGGATCCTTCTCTTCTTACCCAAATAGAAACGGAAGAGAATGAAGGTAAAATGCTGGGAGTAACTGGAGTGCCTTTTTATATATTTAATGAGAAGTATGCGGTTTCAGGCGCACAACCAGTAGATCTATTCTTACAGGTTTTTGATAAATTACAATCAGAGGCTGGTGCTTAAGCGGAGATCTCAGTCCCTCTATTTGCTCCTTCTCCCATCCATAAAAATAAACGGCGGATCCTGTATAAATAGGCAGCTTCCGCTCTTTCTAACATTCCGTCTGGAACATTCGGAAACTCGTATTCTCTGATATTTCTGGGACTTCCTGACCAATCGATTGCTTGGAAAAATGAATCCTTAGGAGGAGAGGCAAGCGCCAGTCTATCCCTTAAAAAAAGAAGAAGGTCCTTTGGCTCAAAAAACGCCTTTGCAATATCCTTCAAACCCGTAGCCAAATTTTGGTACACATTTTCTTTATTAAAATCTATCAAACAAAAGCTAAGAGGAAAATAAGGTGTTCCTAAAAGTCCTTTCATTTTAGGGACAAGTTCTCTTATTGAAAAAGATTCAGAGTCCAGGACCAGAACTCCAGGTTTGGTTTCTTTTAACATATTAGGAAGTCCTAATATATCCTTACACCAATGTGCGTTTGACCCGCAGGCTCTAAGAAGAGATCTGTACTTGGAAAAAAGATCGGGGCTTTGGGTGAGTACTACCATCTCAGGATGTAGCGGTTTTGAAAACTTAAAGAATGGAAATTCTTCCAGCGGAAAAGAATTCAGATCATAGATTCGAGTCGCTCCGGCTCTTACGAAGGAATTCTTTTCTTCAGAATCAAATCTTCCGATCAAAGAAACTTCTCTAGACCAATCATGAGCCGAGCGGATATCTTCTGGACTTGCATCCTTTTTCCAAACTAGAACTTCTTTAGTGGAAGAGGGAAACCCAGAACTTCGTACCCATTCTAGATGATCTATACCTTTCCACTTTAACAAAGCGACTAGGAAGTCTTGTTCATCAGAGCTGAGTCGGTGCAGAAGTAAGACATCGGATAGTAAGTTCATCTCTTTGCAAAGGAAGGGTTTTTTCCTTGACCTTGGGGATTTTCATCCGATCCTAGAATTGGTGCATTGCGGAAAACCCGCAACTAGAAAGGGGAATCGGAAAGAAAAACAAGTTTGCAGGCTTGTCCTGAAAGCGTTGATTACGAGCAAAACCAAGAATGAAAGTTCTGAAAAGATACGCAAACAGAAGGTTGTACGATCCCGAAACCAGCAAAACGATTACTCTAGAAGATGTCGCCGAGATGATCATCGCGGGCGAAGAGATTAAAGTGATCGATAATATGAGCGGTCAGGACATCACTCCTAAAATCCTAGGCCAGACCTTTCTTAAAGTAAGTTTGGGTCAAAGAAACGAAGAATTTTCCAATTACATGCTTTCCGCCCTGATCCGAGAAACGGGCAAAGATATCAGCGCATTATTCGGCCGTTTGGTCCTGGGAGGGATAGGTCTTGCCTATCTAACCAAGGAAAAAATGGATAGGATCCTACAGAGTATGGTGGCTTTGGGCGAACTTCGACTGGAAGAAGTTAAAAGTTACCGAGAAGACCTACTCACCCATTTGGCCCAAAGAGCCAGCGAAAACAGCGAACAGATCCAGGAAGACCTCAAAAAAGTGGGTCGAGAATTGGAAGAAGGCGGCGAAAAGGAATTGGCTGTCGAGGATCTATCGGAGAAAATTCGCAAGATTGCGGAAAGAGTCAAGGAATCCGAGCCCCTTTGAGGGATTTGCGGCTTTCTAAAGTTAAGATCGACCTTACCAAATCCGATAAACAACATAGGGGGAACCCATGTCGACCGTAAGAATCCTAGTCCTCGGAATCATATTATCACTGACTACTCAGATTTCCGCAAAGGAACAAATCTATGAGAAGTTGGACCAATTATTTTATGACCAAGTCAAAAAATTGGAAAGCGGCAACCTAGAAGAAAGGATCCAGGCTGCGGATTATTTAAAATTCGTAAGTAGCAAACTGGCTGTCCGTCCTCTTCTGAAGGCGTTAAAGGGAAATGTAAATGTTCCTAAGTCGGAAGAAAATTCCCCTACCTTAAAGTTCACAATTGCGCAAGCATTGGGAGCGATGGAGTCCGATATCGCCGGACCTGGAATGTTGGAAGAATTTAAAAAGATTTCTGCTACCGTTCAGGAAGGTGATTATCCTTCATTCAGTTCACCTGAAGGTTATAATCTGGTGATCGCTGCCGGAGAAATTATCCGAAATGTGGGACTTCTTCCTTATACAAAGGAAAATCAAGAAGCGATCGTAAACGCTTTAAACCATCCGAATTTTTATGTAAGAGCTTCCGCAGCGGACGGGTTGAAAAATCTAAATCGCAAGGATGTACTCTCTCAATTGAATTCAGCGATTGATAAGGAAAAAAATCCTTTTGCGAAAGTTGCAATCCTAAACGCGATTGTATTCATCAATCGGATTGCGAACCAAAAGTTCTATGATATGTGTGCCTTCTTAAAAGACGAATCTCCTTTAGTTCGATATAGAACATCAATTGCGGTAGGAGAAGTGGATCTAAAAGCGGGAGAATATTCTCTTAGAGAAGCGTTACTCGTTGAGCATGATAAAATGGTAAGAGAGCAGATCAAAAAGGACCTGGCAAGTGTGACAGGATTCAAGATGCCTGCGAATCTTCCTCTTTTCTTGAAAGATTAATGCTTTCTTAAAGTGTTAAGATGGAAAAGCCTCCGAATTCGGAGGCTTTTTTGTTTTTAAGGGGTTATAAGAAGAAGGGTATGAATAAAACCCTGGGAGATACTGGGATCGAACCAGTGACCTCTACCATGTCAAGGTAGCGCTCTAACCAGCTGAGCTAATCCCCCGGTAATAGTCAGTATTTAGGTCCAAAGCTCAGCGTAAAGCCTTTGTTGTTTCCAATGCTTCCAAGAAGAAGTTTCCATCCTCTCTAAAAGAAAGCTCCTCTGTGCATTTTTATAAAAAGAAGAAGGTCCACTGATTCTAAAATTTACCGCTTTGATCGCCGGTTTTTCATAAAACGAGTGTTATAAAAAGAGCTTTCTGGAAGAAATTTCCTAGTTTTTCTGGCCGATTTCGAAATCGGCGAGGGTTTTCCGGGATCGGCGGGCAGATCCGTTTGCAAAGGTTTATAGTAAGCCTCACGAAACCCGAAAAAAACAGGGGGGATGGAAATGTCAGTGAAGGCAGAAAAAAAAGAACGGAATATTAAGCCGATCAACGGCGAGTCTCCAAGCGTTCGTAAGATGGACTTCGAAGGGTTGGACCAATTATCAGATTATTACGTGGCAGGGAATTCTTTCCTGACCCATACGGTAAATGCGTACCATGTGATCTTTCCAGAAGGAGAAAGATTTTTTATTAAGAGCGTAAAAGCTTTCGCGGATCAAGTGAAGGATCCTGCATTACAAAATAGTATTAAAGGTTTTATCGGACAAGAAGTACAACACGGAAAAGAGCATGAAAAAGCCCTTGAGATGTTGGAAAAACAAGGACGTCCAGTTTCTAAAATCCTGAATTTTTATAATAAGACTGCTTACGGATTCTTCTGGCCTGTTTTAGAATTTATCTTTGGTAAAAAGTTGAAACTTGCGGTGACTGCAGGTTTGGAACATTATACTGCATCTTTGGGAGAAGTTACCTTAAGATTCGGACTTCATGAACAAGCAGAAGGAGAAATGAGAAATTTACTTCTTTGGCATGCATGTGAAGAGATAGAGCATAAATCTGTTGCGTATGATGTTCTTCAAACAGTTTCTAAAAATTATATCTTAAGAACTTTCGGGTTTATCGTAGCTTCCATTATGTTTTGGGGATATGCATTCACTCTTCAGCATATGTTTATATTTGCTGATCCTAAGATTGGATTCAAAAGATATTTTTCAGATCTTATCTCTGCTCGTTCTTACGCTAGGTTGATCGTTATAGAAGTCGGAAAATTGGCTTTATTATATTTCAAACCTGGTTTCCATCCGAATCAAACAGGCGGTTACGATCTCGCAAACGCTGCATTAGCAACTATTTAAGGAGAATACAATGAGTACCCAAACTAAGAATAAAAATCTAAAATCAATAGATGCAAATTCTCCTACGGTTCGTAAGATGAATTTCGAAGGTCTGGAAAATTTACCGGACCACTATATCGCAAATAATTCATTCATGACCCACACTGTGAATGCGTATCATATTCTATTTCCGGAAGGAGAAAGATTTTTTATCAAAAGTGTAAAAGCTTTTGCTGATCAAGTGAAAGATCCTGGTCTTTCTTCCAGAGTGAAATCTTTTATCGGACAAGAAGTTCAACACGGAAAAGAGCATGAAAAGATCCTAGAAATTTTGAAAGGCCAAGGAAGACCTATCACTCTTATGGAGAAGGTTTATAAATGGACTGCTTTTAGCTTTTTCTTACCAGTATTCGAATTTTTCTTTGGTAAAAAATTGAAACTCGCGGTGACTGCAGGTTTAGAACATTATACAGCTAGTATGGCTGAAATTTCAATCCGCCATAATTTCCATGATGATGCGTATGGCGAAATGAGAAGCTTACTTCTTTGGCATGCTTGCGAAGAGATAGAGCATAAATCAGTTGCTTACGATGTTCTTCAAACAGTTTCTAAAAGTCATTTCTTAAGAATTATGGGATTCATCGTAGCATCCTTCATGTTCTGGGGATATGCTTTAAGTCTGCAACATTGGTTCCTTTTAACTGATAAGAAAGTAGGATTCCGCAAATATTTCCAAGACATGAAGTCTGCCCGCAAGATCGGAAGGATCTTATATCCTCAACTTTTTAGTGCGGCACTTCTATATTTCAAAAAAGATTTTCATCCTGACCAAACTGGCGGATACGAGCTTGCGAATGCAGCTCTGATAACAATCTAGCACCCATCCAATCACTTTGCTCCCCGCTTCCCGTGCTCCGAAAGGGGTCGGGAGGCGGTTTTTTTCTTCAGCCTTCTAACCAACTCTTTAGGAATGTCTGGTGTTTTACCGGATGGAACTCAGTGAATTTATAATTTGCGTAGCCTAATTTCGCAAACGGATCTTCTTTCATTAATTCGCTGATCTTTTCTAAGGAGATCGACTTTGCGATGATCTTTCCGCCATTTCTCGGTTCTTTAGGTCCGGACAGAAGAAAGGTCCCAACATCATACAAGGTTTGTAAAAACTCTCTATGAGCAGGGACCGCTTGGTCTAATTTTTCGAGGGGTACTAAATATTCTAATTCGATCAGGAAAAATTTCATTCTGGAAATCAGACTTGCTGGCTTCCCTTAAAAATCAATTCCCAATCGTTTAAAAATGAAATTTTTAAGTCGCAGCAGTTTCTAATTCAGGCTCTGACTCATCCTCATCGTTAAATGCTTCCGAGTAGGTCATCCATCTTCCGGTATCTGGATCCATCAGTTTACATTTGGATGTGGATTCCATATAGTCTTTCCAAACGGATTTTCTTTCTACCACATAAGCTCCGTAATGTACTTTGATCTCTTCCAAAGCCTGGCCCAATTTATAGAAAGGAATTTTCATATGAACATGATGAGGAGAATGGATGAAAATATTATGCATGAAGAAGTTCAGCAATTTGGGCACATGATAATTTACTGTTCCTCTCATTTGTCCGTAAAAAGGAGTCCAATCATCCGCCTCTTTCCAAGGAACTTCCGGACGAATATGATGCACATATACGGTAACTCCGATAAAATAATTCCAAGAAATAAAAGGAAGAAGCCAAACTTTTAGGAAAAACCAAGTTCCGAGCCCAAGATCAAATCCAGTCGGAGTGTTTCCCCCAAAATAGAAAACAGCGCCTGCAGAACCGAATGCAAATGTAAGCATTAACAATTTATCCCTGAGAGCTTCTTTCATTGGAGCTGTAAAAAGAACCATTCCTTTTAGCCAGATTTCTACCAGATAATAGATCCCTCCTCCTAATGCAGACCAGGAAAGTCTATGAAATGCCTTTCTGAATATTCCAAAATTTTTATATTGTTCAGGAGTTACTGGATGCCATACGAAATCACCTTTTACCTTGATTGTATGTCCGTGGTGAACTCTATTATGTCCATATCCCCATTGGTTATAAGCATGAAGAGAAGGAAGCATTGCGATCTGTCCGATCCAATAAGCAAGTCTTTCATTTTTGAATAAAGATCCATGGCAAGCATCATGGCCTATAATAAAAAGAGAAGCGGTGATCAATCCTGCAAATGCCCAAAGAAAAGGAAGATAATACCAAGTTTCTACATTCCAAAGCAGGAATATAGTGACCGAGAAGAAGAATAGATCTCGGATAAAATATGCGATCCCTAAATAAGCGGGATTGTCGAAGCTGCTGTCGGAGATAATTTCCCTTACGCTTCCAAGAGTTTCTTTCAGTTCTGTATTCTTTTTCATCTTGTATCCTTTGATTCCTTGAATAGGAGCTTTTATTTATGGATCGTTAGATGAGAGCATGTCCTTTGGACTTTGTTGCAGAAAAAGATCAGGATTTAAAATAATTCTCCGATTCAAGATTTGAAGATTGGAAGTTCGCTCTTAAAATAAGAGAAAAATAAGTCCTCTGCAGTTTCTCTGCCTGAACCTGTCTTTTTACCCAAGATGATTAGGCAGTCCTTGGCTCTAGATAGCCCAACATATAAAACTCTATGTTCTTCTTCTCTAATATGTTCTGGAGAATCTTTTCTGAGATTCCACCCGTCTGCTAAGTCCACAATTACAGTATGAAATTCTAAACCTTTGGCAGAATGGATCGTAAGTAAAAGCTCAGGTGGAACTCCCACACGCAAATATTCTCTGATCCTATGATTAGAACGACATAATATTTTTAATTCTCCTCCACTTCGCTTATACAATTCTCCCAAATAAGCAAATAGTTCCGGGATCTTATCTATTTTGAGCCTGGAAACGATTGCTTTTCCTTTTCTGTGAGCGATTACCTTCTTCTCTATTTTGTTCTTATTTTTAGAGATAGGTATGGAAGAAGTATCCACAATCTTAGGTAAGGATCTATAATTCGTGTTCAGGAATTTTCGAGTGCAAGGTTGGAACATTTTAGGAAAATTCAAAAAATTGAATATATCCGCTTTTCTGAAGGAATAAATTCCCTGACTGTCATCTCCAACAACCAAAATCCTGGATTGTTCCGATAGTAATTTTAAAAATCTAAGTTGTTCCGGATCAGTGTCTTGGAATTCATCTACTAAGATCCTTTTCAAACTTCTCTTTGGAATTTCTGTCCAAGATTCTCCATTTTCTAAAGAATCTAAAAACATTGTGACTAAATCGTCCAGGTCTAGTTTTCCTTCTTTTCGTTTGAAGTTTTTGTAATCTTCTAATAACGGGCTTTTCCAAGTTTGAGGAAAATCGGCAGGTAATGTAGAAGTTTCGATCAAAAGCCTATATGGAATCCCGCCGATGATATCCGATTCTTTGCGGAACCATTCTCTAAAGAATGAATTCTTTTCAGAAGAAGTTAGTATAGAAGATCTTTTATTTTTAAAATCAGGATGCCAGGTGATCAATGCTCTCAGGCAGAATGCATGAAATGTATGAACTCTTACTGAATCTATATTAGTTTTTTTCTTAATTCTTTCTCTGATCTCGCCCGCGGCCTTTCGAGTAAAACTTAGGACCAGTATTTCTTCTCCGCTTGTACCTTTAGAGAGTTCGTTTTGTACTACTCCTACTAAGGTGCTGGTCTTTCCGGAACCTGCTGCGGCGATTACTTGTAAAAATCTGGAATGATCTTGTATGATCTCTTGTTGGGCTTCGCTGAATTGGGAAATGTTCATGCAGAACCGTTTCCAGAATTTTGATCGTTGCGCGGAAATAATGGGATGTTTTGCGGAAAAATTTTGAGAATACTGAATTCTATGCTTGATCCGTATAAATTGGAAAAGGTTGTATTTGGTAGAGGGATTTAGGTGGCCGAATCGATTATCGTAACTGAAACTACGGATAGAAAAACATTATACCGGGAATTATATCCTCAATTGGAAAGTTTAACTCTAAATGAAACGGATCTGATCGCTAATCTTGCAAATATAGTCGGTGCCTTGCGCCAGACATTCCAATTTTTTTGGGTAGGTGTCTATTTCGTAAAGGGAGAAGAATTAGTATTGGGACCTTTTCAAGGTCCGGTTGCATGTACTAGGATTTCCTTTGGAAAAGGAGTTTGCGGATCTTCTTGGAAGAGAAAAGAAACGATCCTGGTCCCAGATGTGGAAAAATTTCCGGGGCATATCGCTTGCAGTTCAGAATCCAAATCCGAGATAGTGATCCCTGCGTTAGACGATTCTGAGAATGTATTCTTGGTTTTAGATGTGGATAGCGATCGATTGGATGATTTTTCCGAAACGGACCAGATCGAGTTGGAGAATATAGCCCGTTTAATCGAAAAATTATGGAATAAACAACCTTCCTCCGTTTGATCTTATCCGAAGGAAGGTATAGATATTCTTCTTTATTTATCTCCTGCGGAAGGAAGGTCCATAGCCTTAGGTCCGTCGGAAGGAGTATTTATGATCATAGGAAGAGAATCTTTTCCTGTAGGAACAAACAAAAGTTTTGTATTAGGATTTTCGAAAGCTTTTAGTTGGATATATTGTTTTGTCAACTGGGCTGCAATCATCTTCTGAGCTTTAGCTCTTGCTTGCGCTTCGATCACAGTTGCTTGTGCAGTTCCTTCTGCTTCAATCACTGTGGATTTTGCTTTAGCTTCTGCATGGATTACTGTAATTTCCGCGTCCTTCTTCGCTATATTAATCTCGAACTTCATCTGTTCCTGTTCTTGTTCTTTCGTAAGTTTACCTTCGATCGCGGTTAGGATTGGACGGCTGTATTCAATATCGTCTATGATCACATCATCTATTTCTACATGTTTTCCTCTTAATTTTTCTCCCAAGGCTTGGCGAATATCCTGAGAGACCTTAGGTGTTTCTTTGGAAATTTTGATCATACTATATGCGGATAAGGCGTTACGAACAGATGTCCTGAATTGAGGGCGCACCACTTTTTCGTAATAGTCCGGACCAATCTCTATTTGAAGATTAAAGATTTCTCCTGGAACAGGTCTTAGAATGACTGCGGCCACAACGTTAATGGTCAAATCGTCTCTGGTAAGAACGTCCACTTTCTCTTTGTACGAGGTCCATTGGGTTTGGTATAATACTACATCGTTCCATGGAGCGTAGAAATAAATTGCATTCGTCAATAGGTCCTTTTGTAACCCGCTTGTTAAAGGGTGGTATCTGAGTCCTGCTTCTCCTGGACGAATATTCGTGTAACAACCTGTTCCCGCGAATAAGCTCAGGGAAAGAAGGGCAGACAAACTCAAACTTTTTGTTATTAATTGAAACCTGGTCATATATATCTCCGTAGGACCTATCTATAGTTGGACCAGGTTCGGATTCGGAACGTTTCCTGATAGTCCGAAATAGGAATGGGCGACAGTGAAAAACGAATGTACGGAACTATTCTTTTGATTTGAATTGGTCTAACGGATGGAAGGCATGGAAGAAGATCTCCAAAACTTGCCTAAAATCAGGACCAGATTCAGAGGGGTTGTAGAATCTATTTCAATAGATCCCAATCCGGAAAAAGCAAGGATCTTGATCAAAGACATAAAACTGCTGGTTTCAGGCAGAAAGGTTATCTATGCTCAGGACTTTTATTATTCTTTTCGTTTCAGAAAACAGAATCTGAAACAGGGTGATCCAGTAGAATTTGATGCCAGGATCAGACCCGACAAGCGAGGAGTTTCCTCTGGAAAAATCCGTTTAAATTATCCTACAAAAATTTATAAACAAGGCCCAGATCAAGCAGGTCTATTTCCGGAAGTACGCTCTAACATTTGACTTCCCCGCTGGACCCTTGAATCTGACTCTCGGAGCTTAAATTGGAAACTATCAAATATCTTTTAGACTTCTTCTTACATCTTGAAAATCATTTGGATGCATTGATCGTTGCTTATGGAACTTGGATCTATTTGATCCTATTCTTGATCATTTTTTGTGAAACCGGTCTTGTTGTAACTCCTATACTTCCGGGAGATAGCTTGTTATTTGCATTAGGTGCATTTGCAGCCAGAGGAAGTTTAGATCTTAGTATCTTACTTATACTTCTCATTATTGCTGCGATCTTAGGTGATACTGTTAATTATGCGATTGGTCATTTGGCAGGAGATAAGATCCTCGCAAAGGAGAAGGTCCCCTTCTTAAATAAAAAGCACTTAGAAAAGGCTCATCAATTCTACGAAGAATACGGTGGAAAAACTATCATCATCGCAAGATTTATCCCTATCGTTCGGACGTTTGCTCCTTTCGTAGCAGGGATCGGAAGTATGACTTATACTAAATTCATTTTGTATAATATAGTCGGCGGAGTTGTCTGGATCGCTATTTTCTTATTCGGCGGTTATAAGTTCGGGAACCTGGAGTTTGTTCAAAGGAACTTCAAGATAGTTATTCTAGCGATCATTGTCATTTCAGTAATGCCTGCGGTGATAGAGTATATTAGAGAAATGAGAAAAACAAAGGCCTCGGAAAAATAATCGAAACCTATTGGCTACAATCCTTGGTCTTATTTAAACTTTTGACCAAGGGTTTATCCTTATAACGTTTAAATGGAGGAGGTTCCATATCCCTTGCGATATCCGAATCTCCACCTCTTCCTCCTGGACTGATCCCAACAGGTCCGAAACTAGAAGCAGGATAAAAACAAACTGGAAATTCCTTTGCTTCTTCTAATTTTTTAGATTTTTCATTCGTTTTGAAAACTTGGTCTTGTACTCGAACATAAAGAAGATTCGAATTCTCTGACCAACGTATCCTGAATTCAGGAGTTTCTTCCCATTTTGTTAATTGGAACTCAAAGTAAGATCTATCATAAGAAGAGGATTGTCCATTTACATCAGCTATGATCAGTGTAGGGGATTCTATTTCCAGATCCGATTTCAATTTTCCTAATATAATTGCTGCCTTCCCCCCATCTGGAGAAGGTACGAATTGAAAGATAGTTTGGTTTTCTTTTTGAAAATTTTTAGGTTCGAAGGAATGAAATCCTTTCGGGGACCAAACCGCAGGGAAACGAATTGATGCGCCGTATTCGTCATTTGTGCCTTGGATCCAAAACAAACGATTGGTTGCGGAATGGAAATAAACTGATCCTGGTAATGTCCAAGATCCTATTTCATAAGAATAAATTGGAGGATCTCCGGAATCGTTGCCGGGTCCTGATATTTCATAAATTCTAAATTTAGTTCTGTAATTCTTTTTATGAGTGGTTCCGCTTAAAGGATTCCATGCATCCTTCTCTTCGTAGATCACTTCAGTTTGGACTATATTTTTGCCGGTTTCAGACCAGCCTCTTTCGACCGCAAGACTTGCAGGTCTCCATTGTATTTGTGAGCAGTGGAATATTAATAAGGGGAGTAAGACGGTTAAAATTTTCATAAACGATAGCGCGCCGCTTTTTCGACGCGCTATTTTGGATTGGATTATCTCCAGCCTTCGTTTTTCAATTCACTGTGGTTCAAGTATAATCCGGAAGATCCTACAGAAGGAGCTCTCGTGTGACCTTGGAACTGAGTATAGGTAACGTTCGAGTTGAACGGCCAAATACCTTCGCTCTGAGTCAACGATGATTGGCAAACGCTAACTCCGCCCGACTTGTTATAAGCACAGGAAGAATGGAAAGCGACTGCGTAATCGTCCTCGCCTGGAAGAATCAGGGATGCACCAGCCATACCTTTATAACCTGGTACTTGGTATACAGTGATACCTGCAGTGTTGTTGTGGTTGTAAGCTCCACGAGCAGTTCCAACAATTAGGGATTTATCCATTGCGTTACCGCCGAATCCGAATGTAATACCATTCAGAGCAGAAGCAAGCTCGGATCCACCGGAAGCAGAAGCTAAAGCAGTAACTTTAGTTACATTATAACCTTTGCTAGAAGTAGTTCCACCTAAGTTAGATAACCAATACTCAATCGCATAACAACCCGCGCTATGACATACGATCTTGCAGGAATTAGATCCCTTGCAATATGTATTCAAGCCCGTAGTGATATTGGTCTGAGCTCTTGCCGATCCATAATTTCTTGGGTCAGAAGTTCCGTCGTATCCAACGAAAATTTTGCTTCCCGACACAGAGTTCGGTGCGCTTCCCCAATAATTATTCACGTCAGTAGTTCCCACTCCGTTGTGGTTGCTGTCAGACTTTCCGTGAATGAAAACCGTATAGGTTTGCGCAGAAAGTGAGCCAACAAATAACGATGCGAAAACACATCCCAATACCATACTTTTCCAATTTTTCATCTTCTCTATTCTCCGATCTTTTGGGAAAACCAAAACCTTAACTTTTGATTTTCCCGGTCTACAAGTATGGGGTAAGTGGCTTTTCGAGTCAAGTGATTGGACTTTTTTTAACATAACGGGTTGAATGTAAAAAAGTATACAAATCAAAAATAACATTATAAAATTATAATGTATAACGTACGCTACAATAGCATGCAGTGTTAGTTACAATTTATTTCCAAATAATTCTACATAAAATTGTAAGTGAAAAATAAGAAGATTGGCAAACCAAACAATAAGACCTAAAAGAATTCGTTCTAATAAAATTAGTCCAAAAGGGTTAGCCAATTTCTTCTTTAATGATTCTTAAAATAAAGGTTGAGAAAGGTCTCGCATTTCATATACAGGTGAGCCTGTACTGGGCATTGAAAAATTAGAGATGAGTCAAAAAAAAATTTTTATCTACCTTGGCATTATGATCGCAGCTGCCTTGGTTTTCTATCTATTAAGGGATGAAGCAGAAGAGAACGGTTGGTTCTTGTCTGAAGAAGAGAAAAAAGCAAAAGCTGAATGGATGGCGAAAGGAAGTCCTCCGGGTGGTGGTTCTGCATCGGACAATCCTGACTTCTTAGGAAGTCTAGATGAATCCATTCCTCCTGAAAAAGTTTTAAAAGATTATTTAGAATGGTCTGAGTATCCACCTAACTCGAGACCTTTGACAAAGTATAATGAAGATCTAACAAATCCGTATTTTATCCAACTTTCTCCAATTGCGATGGTGGATAAGCCTGAGGATAAAAAGCCAAACGGTTATTCTTGCAAATTACAACCTTTACAATGGGCCGCAATAGGTGTGAAAGAACCTCTTCATATCACCTTAGAATGTTTTAATACGAGTAATTTTGAAAAAGTTCCATTAAATATTCGTAATGTAAAACTTTGGAAAGAATTCGACGGCAATAAATTTGTGGCCCTTCCTCCTGACGGGAATGACAAGGGGATAGATGGGGATGCTCACGCTAAGGATAATGTTTTTACCTTCGAATGGAGGCCAACCTACAAGGATTGGGGAGACATGTTCATGGAAGTGGAGTTTGAATACACAAAAGAGAAGAAGCAGGGTAAAGTCCTGTCCTCCTTCTTCTCTTCTCCTTATCAACCTGCAGAATGGAGCGGTTACTTTTTGGATGTTCCGAGAGACGGTTCTTTGAGTATGAAAACTGGTGTGAACGTATTCAAGGCTGGGACTTATCATTTAGAAGCCAATCTTGTGAATGCAGGAAATGGAGATCCTATTGCCTGGGCGAGTTTCGACGGCAAATTGAATGCAGGAAGGCAAGAAGTAGAATTTTTGTTTTTCGGTAAATTGATCCGAGAAAGTGGGTATGAGGGCCCTTATGCCCTAACTCAATTAAGAGGTTATAGGGTAAATCTTGCAGTAGATCCGGATTGGTTTGGGCAGGGAGAAGAAGGAATGAGAAGGATCCTTGCCGCAAAGACCACAGAACCTGATAAAGAGTTAGTCGCTCCTTATAATAAAGACAACTATACTACCAAAGAATATAATTTGAATACATTCTCCTTAAAAGCTTTCGAGTCTCCGGAGAAGGACCAGAAGGTAAAACAATTACAAGACCTCGCACGTTAGTTGCAGATGACTGGATTTATTTGAAATAGGAATTCTTGTTCTTGAGCCGATATTAGGATGAAAAGAGGGCAACTTCGGAATGAAGAAAGTAAATGATATATATGATACGATTCGAGAATGGTTTCAGGCTAAAAAAATCACTAGTGGTCTGACTCAGTCCGAAGCAAGGCCGGTACGAACTACATTTTATACTCAATTGAGTATGCTTGTGATCCCGACACTACTAGTTTTCTCAATCTATTTTAATGAACCTCCTGAAACCCATACTTTCTCTTTTATCCATTATTTCCTTCTCATCATTCCGTTACTATTTGCCTTTTATTTATTAAGATTACGTTATTATAATTTATCTGCGGTAATTACATTAGTCGCTGTTAATTATCACCTTTTGGCGCTGACAATGTCTCAAGCGGATGATCCTGCACCGTTAGCGTTTTTACTTACTTCCACTTTGTCATTTCTAATGATCTCTAAGAAGTTTAATACTGTAAGGGTCGTAATCTCCATTTTGCCATTAGGGCTTTTTCTTTTTAGCCAGTATTATTATAAAGTTTTAGGTGGGCATGCGATATTTGGTCCACCGAGATGGGTAGTACCGGCCGAATATCTCATGCCCCCTCTGGTCTTACTATGTTTTACTTTTGTTCTGGTTGTTTACCAATTTGTGAAGGCGGTAGATTTGGCAGAGGCAAAGTTAACGGAAGAACATAAAAAGTCGGAGCAATTGCTTCTTAATATATTGCCGGAAGAAATTGCCCAAGAGTTGAAAGAGAAAGGAGTTTCAGAACCGCGCTTGCATCGCAGTGCAACGGTTTGTTTTACTGACTTCAAGGGTTTCACTCAGATTGCGGAGACTCTATCTCCTGCGGAACTCGTTGCCGAACTCGACCGCTGTTTCTCTTATTTTGATAGTGTAATGGAGAGAAATAATTTAGAGAAACTTAAGACGATCGGAGATAGTTATATGTTCGCGGGTAGTATCCCGGAATCGAATCGAACACATGCGGTCGACTGCGTAATGGCCGCTCTTGAAATCCAGGCTTTCATGAATCAAATGAAAGAAATCAAAGCAAACCAGGGCCTACCTTACTGGGAGCTTCGACTTGGGATCCACTCAGGCGATTTGATAGCAGGCGTAATTGGTGAGAAGAAGTTTGCTTACGACGTTTGGAGCGATACTGTCAATACTGCAAGCAGATGTGAATCATCTGGTATTCCCGGCCGTATCAATATTTCTGGCGCCACATACGAACTAGTAAAAGATTTTTTCGAATGCGAATATAGGGGTGCTGTGCCCGCCAAAAATAAAGGAGAGATCGAAATGTACTTTGTCAATGGTCTCCTTGCGGATCTTCGACGAGCAGGAGAAGATCGGATCCCGAACGAAGAGTTTCTGAGAAGATATAAGCAGCTTTGACACTTCCTTTATAGTCATACCGCGATTTTCCATTGCTTCTATTCAAAAAAGACGTTCAAAAAAGGATTGACATTTCTTTGTTATATAACTAGATGCTTATATAACAAACTTGCTATGCAAAATCTCGACTCTACCTTTGCTGCACTTGCTGACCCAACTCGCCGTGCGATTCTTATGCGTCTCGCAAAAGGCGACTCTACGGTCATGGAGCTTGCTAAACCCTTTAAAATGAGCCAGCCGGCAATTTCACGGCATCTCAAAGTTTTAGAGGAAGCGGGTCTTATCTCAACCACGATCAGAGCGCAGGAACGCCCGCGCAGACTTGAGACCGCACCTCTCAAAAAAGCCACTGATTGGATTGAGAAGTACCGCCAAATGTGGGAGAAGAACTATCAATCACTTGATGGGCTACTTGAAGAATTGAAGACGATGCAAACAATAGGAGATGAATAGAAATGAAAGCAGATCTAACAGAATTGAAGGTAGAGCTTAGAGGTGAAAGAGAAGTTGTGGCTACACGTTATTTTTCCGCGCCTCGTCAATTGGTATTCGATTGTTTCACTAAACCCGAGTTAATGCGTCGTTGGTTGACTGGTCCCGAAGGTTGGACTCTTGAGAAGATTGAAAACGATCTTAGGGTAGGGGGCAATTACCTATACGTCTTTGCAGATCAAAAAGGGATTCAAATGGGTGTTTATGGAAAATTTCTTGAAGTGATCATTCCTGAGAAATTTGCGAATAACGAAAATTATGCGACAGACATGTCCACCTTTAATCCGGAAGGCCCGACAAATCCAGATGCTACTGTAGAGTCTCGCACCTTTACAACAGAAGGAAATTTAACCCTCATGACTCACGTGGTCAAATTCGCTTCTGCAGAAGTGCGTGAGGCGGAAATCGGTGCAGTCGAAGCTTGGAAAGATATCTGCTTAGTGCTCGATAAACTATTGGCAGAACTTTCTGGATAAATCCAAACATTTAACGTCGCCATGTTGCATGGGCGCATGTTCGCCCATGCAGACAAAATGAATCTCTAAACAGACCCCCGTAATATTTTTTCCATGGCCTTTCCTTTGGCCAATTCATCTACCAACTTATCTAAATAGCGGATCTTCTGCATAAGTTTATCTTCTACATCTTCTACACGAATGCCGCATACCACTCCTTTGATCAGTGATACATTATCATTGAGATGAGGCGCCTGATCAAAAAATTCTTTGAAGTTCACTTCATTCTTAAGTTGTTTTTGAAAACTTTTAGAATCGTATCCAGTGAGCCAAAAAATGATTTTATCTACTTCTGCTTTTGTTCGTCCTTTTCTTTCTGCCTTTTGGATGTATAGAGGATAAACTTTTGAGAAAGACATAGCAAAAACTTTCGAATTTTCCATTTGATCTATTACCTTATTTATTTCTCGGCACTTGTTTCATTATTAAAACTTTATTTGAGTTCCTCGGCGAGTGCGATGATGAATCCTTCTGGGGTTCTTAAATAACATAGAAGATAAGTATCTTCGTACTGTTCCAATTTGCCGACGAGTGTAACTCCATGTTTTTCGAGTCGAGCGACTGTATCTTTGATATCCGTGACTGCAAACATCACACGAAGATAACCTATAGTATTGGAGGGAGCATTCTTTGGTTCCCGGCTTATGGCTTTCGGTCTGATAAATTTAGACAGTTCTAGTCTGCTATGCCCATCAGGTGTTTTCATCATCGCCATATCGACTTGCATTCCTTCAAGCCCTACAACATGGTCCGCCCAGGATCCTTCGACTCTCATTTGTCCTTCGAGCTCTAAACCAATTTCGGTGAATAGAGCAATCGTAGCCTCAAGATCTTCTACAACAATAGCAACATTGTCCATTCGTTTCACTGCCATTTTCTCTGATCCTCCGATCTGGCTAAGTATAGGCTTCGTATTTGCTTTGGCGGTCGATCCATTTATTGATCTATTTGTTGGTAATTTTTTAGGTATTCTAGTTGACATGCAGGCATTTACCTGCATATTATTTTCTTACAAAAGCAACGAATGGACGCTGATAATGTTTTCAAAGCGCTGGGAGATCCGACACGCAGAAAGCTTCTCGACCTTTTATACGAGAAGAACGGCCAAACTTTGGGCCAGCTCTGCGAGCACCTTGACATGACTCGGCAATCTACTACGCAACATATCGGGATCCTTGAATCGGCCAATCTGATAAGCACGGTTTGGCGGGGAAGAGAGAAGTTGCATTTTATAAACCCCGTGCCGTTGCATGAGGTCTACGAACGCTGGGTTAGAAAATTTGAACAGCAACGACTTAGTCTGTTGTATGACCTTAAAAAGGAACTCGAAGGAGAGAATAATGAGTAAAGAGAAGACGAGCTTTGTTTATGTGACTTATATCCGCTCGACACCGGAAAAAGTTTTTGAGGCAATCATGAAGCCGGAGATCACACGACTCTATTGGGGTCATGAGAATATTTCAGACTGGAAGCCTGAATCAACCTGGGAGCATGTACGTGCTAACGATCGTGTAGTTAATATTGTAGGTAAAGTGGTTGAGGTAGTACCTCCAACACGCTTGGTAATCACTTGGGCAAGTCCTTCTCAAGCGGATGATCCTGAAAGTTATAGTCGAGTGACATTTAACGTAGAGCCATATGAAGACATGGTGAAGCTAACAGTTCTTCATGATGAACTCGAAGCAGGTAGTGGAATGGCTAAGGGAATCCAACAAGGTTGGCCGATCGTTCTTTCTAGTCTTAAGTCCTTGTTGGAAACAGGGAAGGGTATCGATGTTTTTGCGAAACCTAAGTCTGCTTCCAGTGGAAGTCTTTCATGAGTTCACCATTTACTGGCGGATGTGCATGTGGTGCTATCCGTTACTTGACCAAGCATGAACCTGTCTTTCAAAATCATTGTCAATGTCGTGACTGCCAGCTCAGAAGTGGTACAGGACATGGTTCATACCTGACCTTTCCCGCTCGAGCTGAGATGACAATCACTGGCGAAGCAACTCATTGGGAAGTTGCGGGTGATAGTGGTAACATAAAGATACATTCTTTCTGCCCAAAATGTGGAACTCCCGTTTATCTACGTTTTGCAGCTATGCCGGATATGATTGCTGTTCATGCAGGAAGTTTAGATGAGCCTGGCCGTTTTGCACCTCATGTACTTACTTACAAAGTTCGAGGATTAGCATGGGATTCAATTGATCCTGGGTTGAAAGCATTTGAGAAGATGCCGACTGGTTAAAGCAGATATGCGCATGTTCGCCCATGCACGCACGCACACACATTTGCATGGGCGCACGCGCTTAATCGTTTATATTATTCAAATAGTTCAAAGCATAATTCTCTGCTTCGGATAAGTTTTTAATATCAGAATTATAAAGAGCCAATCTTAATTCTTGGTATAGCTTAACTGAACTCAGTATGCTGTCCTTAATTGATTTAAAATTATAACTAGGAACTGTGGATTTTAGTTTTTCAAGATCGATTGGATCAAGAATGAATTCAAGTTTCCGAACTCCCCGGGGAAGAGATTTGTTTTTAAGGTGAAGGAGAGGACCTAAAACAACATTTCTTACGAATGATAAAAAATCAATCGTCTCAAAATATTCTCCTCTTCCTAACTTTGTGCCTGCGTAATGTACCCAAACCCAAAATCGATCTTCTATCCATTGGAAATCTGGATTCGGCCATTGGGCTTTTGTTGATTCGAGGATGGATGGGATCTGTTTGTTATTCTTGTAAGTGAAGACTGGATTTTCGATCCGGTCTTTTAATTCGGAAAGCTGAATGAACTTAAAATCAACGTGAAGAAATGGATCTTCATACAGGCAAATTAATAGTCTTCTTTCTCCAACGTGTTCGCCGGTAAATGCCGATAGTAAAGTTCCGAAATTATTCGCGAAATCAATCATCTCTTTTCGCGCATAACGAATCCCATCTTTTAATACGATAACAAAGTCGATGTCGGAATATTCATCAAGCTCGTTGGAAATGAATGAGCCTGCTATTGCAACGCCTTCGATTGCGTTGTTATTCGAAGCAAACTCATTCACTTTCTTGATGAATAGATCTATCTTCTCCATATTATTTTTTGTGTATCATTGTCTTAACTTTTATTCAGGAGCATAACGAACAAAGATGCCTCCTGTAGCAAGGGTGCGAGATTCAAGTAGTTTGAGTTTTTTATTGGGAATTCCCTGATTGAACAAAAGTTTTCCCTTTCCTAAAAATGTAGGCGCAATGCATAGACGAATCTCATCAAATAACTCAGCTTTCAGTAAGGATCCGGATAAGTTGCCACTTCCGAATACAAACATATCCCCGCTGCCTTGCTCTTTTAATTTAGGAATTTCGACCGCAGCATTTTTTACGATTGTACTGTTGTTCCAGTCGGCAGTTTTGAGAGTAGAAGAGCAGACGATTTTTCGGATCCCATTCATAAATTTGGCGATTTCTCCTTCCGTCTTTTCTTCTTCAGCTTTGATCCAATAATCTGCCATTCCTTTGTAAGTAGTCGCACCAAACACAAGCATGTCGGCTGATCTTAATTGAGTGAGGCTTAACTCCTCAAGCTCTTGACCCCAAACAAGTTCATGGAAACTCAAGTCCCAGTGTGTCTCGCCCTCAAAATATCCATCCAAGGTGATTACATTCCACATTATCAGTTTTCTCATGACAGGCTCCTATAATATTATGATTTTATAAAGTTATGATTTCTCGAAAAGGGTGCTGATGGCGGTTATGCGAACGTTCGCGTATGCAGCGAGAGGCAGGTCCATCGGCGTTATTTACACATAGGCGTCGGTTCGCCCATCCACCCAGGGACAGAGCATGGCCGCATATGCGCCCATGCACAAATCCGGGCTAAGTGAGGTTGCCATACCCCGCTCAGAAAGAATTTTCCCTTTTATCAATGAGTCTGCAACCAGTTCACTAGATCGCCCAAAACTTTTGCCTTGTCCTGTGGGAGTTCATTCATTGTCTCGTGATACAATCCGTCATAAATTTTCATGGATTTGTCTGAAGAAGGGATCACTTTAAATGCTTCTTCTGTTCCGACAGAAAGTGCGATCGAATCTTCTTTTCCATGGAATAGATAGACTGGGAAATTAATTCGTGCTGCTTTCTCTAAGGCTTTTTCTTTTGAGTTCAAAAGGAAATCTCCTAAATAAGCTCCGACTGAACCGTGAACTAAAGGATCTTTTTTATAAGCTTCTACAACTGACTTGTCTCTGGATAATGCGTTTACATCTAATCCTGTTGGAACAGTAAGAGTAGGGAATGCTCCTGCGAGTAAACTTCCCGCACCTTTTTTAATATTCATTACTAAGTCTGTTTTAACTGCGATAGGCAATCCACTTAGAACAAGTCTGTCTAAACTTGCTTGGTGAGAAGGTTCTCCTGCGTAAAACAATGAGATCAATGCTCCCATGGAGTGTCCCATTAGAGTAACTTGTTTTACCCCTTCTTTTTGTTTTGCGATGCTTATCAGTCTGTCCAGGTCTGCTAAAAATTGGTTAAAATGAGTGACTACTCCTTTGCTTCCGCCTGATTTTCCATGGCCGCGAGCATCTATTAGATAAACATTATATCCTTTTCCGGCAAGTGCTTCGAGTAGATTATCGTATCTTTTTCCGTGTTCTCCGATCCCATGATGAACCACTAAGGTTCTAGGATTGTTTGCGTCTTTTGCGCGGTAGGCTCTATAATAGATGGATACGTCGCCGGCTCCTACAAAGGTTCCGTCTTCCAGATGGTAGTTTTGTTCCCAATTCATTCGGTAAATATCCGATCTGTCTGAAAAATGGGGAAGGAAATTTCTATCCAATCCGCTTCTTTCTTTCTACTATTTCGAACGAACGTAATGCCTGTGGTCTTCGTTACAGTCCTTATTCCGGAAATAGCCCTGGTAGGAATTCCTCATGTTTTTTCTTTTTCAGAAGATAACGAGTAGGAACTGCAAATAAGTCCTTTCTCAATTCTCTTCTTTTTGTGAGCCCAAACCTTTTGGTGGAGATCGAAAATCTTTTTTGGAGAAGTTCCGCATAATTCCCTTCTCCTCTCATTCTCTCTCCCCAAGTTGCTTTGTATAATTTGCCTCCTCTTGCTTCTGAAATGACTTTTAGGACTTTTTCTTTTTTGAGAGGGAAATGTCTGGTAAGCCAGTCCTCGAATAAAGGTGCAACTTCGAAGGGAAGTCTTACGAATACCATTCCGGCTGTTTCTGCACCAGATAAAGAGGCTTGTTCCAGTAGATGTTCCATTTCGAAATCGTTTATAAATGGAATTACAGGAGCAAATAATACCCCTGTTGGAATTCCAGCATCTGTAAGTTTACGAAGAGTTTCCATTCTTCTTACAGGAGCCGGGGCTCTTGGTTCTAGCTTGGACCAAAGTTCTTTATCCAAAGTGGTGATAGAAAGAAATACTTTCAAAATCCCTAATTTTCCCATTTCGGAAAGAATATCTATATCTCTTTGTATCAGAGAAGACTTGGTGATGATAGCTGTCGGCTGTTTGAATTCCAACATCACTTCCAATAGTGATCTTGTGTTTTTATAGATCCGTTCTCCTGGTTGGTAGGGATCAGTTGCGGTGCCTATCGTGATTGGTTCAAATGCCTGCTTCCTCTTTCTTAATTCTTCTGCTAAAAGTTTGGCAGGTTCCTTTTTCACAAATATTTTTGTTTCAAAGTCCAGTCCAGGTGAAAGATCCACATAAGAATGATTAGGTCTTGCGAAACAATAAATACAGCCGTGCTCACAACCTCTGTATGGATTGATACTTGCATCGAATGGAATGTCTGGCGATTTATTTCGAGTTAGGACCGATTTTGAATCTTCCCAAAAGAATTGGGTAGAAGGAGAGGATTCCTCTTCTAAGTCTGTCCTATCTTCTAACCAAATTTCTCTTTGGGTTTTATCAAATCTGCTGGGAGGGAGTTCTTCTGTTCCTCTTTTCTTAGAATTCATAAGATTGAATTCTAAGAAATACTAAACAAAAAACAAGCAAAAATATGATTGTGTTTTGTTGGAAGTCCTACAAAAAGATCTTACTTAGTTAATCTCTAATTTTGCTCCTTCTCCCCAAGATTTGTAAGAAGGTAAATTAGAGATTGTTTGCACATACTCGCTTGCTTTAGGCCCGAGCTTTACACCGTACGTTATAAATCTGGAAACTACAGGAGCATAGAATGCATCTGCTATGGAGAAGTTTTGGCCGAACAAGAAAGGCCCGCTGTAGGAATTCAAACATTCTTCCCAAAGTGTTTGGATCCTATCTATGTCCTTCTTTGCATCTTCAGGAACGGAGAAGTCGGACTTTCTGCCATGAAAATTCATACTTAGATTAGATCTTAGGCCTGTGAATCCTGAATGCATTTCTGCAGTTATGGATCTTGCCTTGGCTCTCGCGATTTGATCCTTGGGCCAGAGTCCCTTCTCCGCATATTTTTCTGCCAAATATTCCGCGATACTAAGGCTGTCCCAAACTCTTAGGTCACCGTCGTTTAAGACAGGGACTTTTTTAGAAGGGGAGTACTTATCGATTATGGCTGCGTATTCAGGTGTGAATAGTTTTAAGGAGATCTCTTCGAAAGGAATCCCAAATTGAGTGAGTAGGATCCATGGACGGAAAGACCAGGAAGAGATGTTTTTATTTCCGATTACAAGTTTCAGATCGCTCATAACTTAAAGGTCTCTCAAGGCGGGATGATTCTGCAAGAAAGTAATCCTTTCGAGTTAGTAAGTTTTTGTAGAGATTGATACATAGGCTTTCAATTGGTTTGCCTTTCTTTTGCTACAATTAGCTTCGAGAATTTACATGATCAAGTGTACATAATCCAGTGAAGCTTGGATGTCTTCATTTAACAGTGAAGACTTCTCCTTAGTATTCTAGGAATGGTTTGTAGGATTTTTTTAAAAAACCATGTCTTAAGTTATTAATAAGAAAGAAATCTTTTCGAAAAGAATCGAGCGGTTTCTTAGATACAAAACAAATCGGATGGATCTAAGCTTGGAAAACGTTAAAGAAATTATTCAAACACAAGAAAGTATGCCCGATATTTTGTTAATTTGTGATTCGGGCGGAAGGATCCTTCATATTAACGAGAATGGAAGGAAGATCCTTAGTATCGCTTCTATAGAATCTGCTAAGAGTATGAGTCTTACTGATCTTCTTTCTGAAACGGATCAAAAATATTTCGAAACAGTCATACTACCTAATGTAAGCAAGTCCGGAGAGTTTGAAGGAAGAGGACTTCATCTAATGAAGAAGGATGGGAGTTTCCTCCAAACAAAACAACATGCTTATCTAATGCCGGAAAAATCCTATCTATTCATATTCACGGAAGATAAAGAATCAGAAGCGGGGAAGAAGGAAGCTTTATACAAAGCATTCCAACAATCCCAGAACGGAATGTTCTTAACCGATAAAGAAGGTGTAATCCTTGCGGTGAACAAACAGTTCGAAAAAATTTCCGGCCTAAAAGAGAATGAACTTATAGGAAAAACCCCAAAAGCATTCCAATCTGGAGCAGGAGCATCTAAAACTTTTTATGATGAGTTCTGGGAATCAGTCCTCCAAGGTTCAGTTTCTATTTCTAATTCTAATCTTAAAAATAGTTTCGTAAAAGATTGGAAACAAAATGTTCTTCCTATCAAAGATCGTAATGGAGAAGTTTCCAGCTTCTTAAGCACTATCCTTGCTAATCCTGAACTTTCTGAGTCAGGAGAAGCAAAGAACAATTCAGATTTTGGGAAATCTCCATCTGATGCTTTCAGAAAATACGAAGGTATGGATCGAGAAGCTCTTATCGGAATTTTAAGAGATAAAACAAAACTCACCAAAAAAGAAACAGAGATCTGTGCGGGAATTGCTTCCGGTAAGGATAAGAGTCGGATCAGCGAAGACTTAAGTATCCATCCTGGGACTATGAAAAACCATCTCAAATCGATTTATAGAAAAACTATCGATTTAGAAAAAGAGATCCCAGGTCCAGAAAGAGATAAACTGCAAAGACTTACAATTTACCTCTTCCGTTTACTCGGAGAATGAGACACAGAGATTTTATTTTTAATCTGACTTAGTGCCCCAAACTTCTTTCACATAATCCTCTCTTCCGGAACCCTTTCTGTATTGTTTATAATGCGAAGGGTTCTTTTTATAATAATCCTGATGATATTCTTCTGCTGGATAAAATTCTGATGCAGGCAATATTTCGACGGCGATCGGAGAAGAAAATTTTTTAGAAGCTCCTATTTTATCCTTAAACTCCTGAGCCAATTTTCTTTCAGATTCATTCTTATAATAAATAGCTGCTCTGTATTGATTGCCTCTATCTGCGAATTGTCCTCCTGAATCAGTTGGATCTATCTGTCTCCAATATGTGTCCAAAAGTTTTGTATAATCGATTTTTTTAGGATCGTAAGTGATCAGCACTGATTCTCTATGTCCTGTTCTTCCATAACCTACATCTTCGTACGTTGGATTTTTCTCTTTTCCGCCAGTGTATCCTGAAACTACAGATATGACACCGGGTAGTTTTTCGAACGGTCCTTCCATACACCAAAAACATCCACCTGCAAAAATGGCTGTCTCCGTTTTCGGATTTTCTTTCGAGACAAGTATATTCGAAAAACTAAATATTATGAATATTATAAGTATGGATTCTAATCTTATAAGTTTGAACAAATTTGTTCTCATGTGGTTCCTCATAGTTTCATTTTTTTATGAATTTTTAATCTAACTATTCTTACTGATCACTTGTTCGTATTTTGATTTTTTGCAAAAAATCCTGGTAAGCACAAGTTATCTCAATTTTAGTAGTTATGGATACTTTCGACTGACGTCGGAAAAAGTTACGGACTTATCAACCGTTTCCAATTCTGGGTTTTTATTCTTAATAGAATATAATATGCCCGCCCGTGCGAGTATCGATGAATTTAAAAACAAAACAATTTCTTTCCAACCTTCCTTACGATCTTTCCTCAAGTATCGCAGTTTTTCTTGTAGCTATTCCTCTTTGTTTGGGGATTGCTCATGCGTCTGGAGCTCCTTTATTTTCAGGGATTATCTCTGGTTTTATAGGTGGGATCGTAGTAGGAACCTTCAGTAAATCCGCCTTAAGTGTCTCAGGGCCCACGGCAAGTTTGACTGCGATTGTTCTTTCAGGTATTAAAGATCTGGGAAATTTCGAAGCATTTCTTCTCGCACTTTTAATTGCGGGAATGATACAAACTTTGCTTGGGATCTTAAGAACGGGAGCCTTATCCGCTTATCTTCCTTCTGCTACGGTAGTCGGAATGTCTGTCGCGATCGGATTACTTTTAGTTATCAAACAATTACCTCACTTGATCGGTTATGACGTGGAGGAATTCGGGGTAGAAGAATTCGATATCACTAAAGAAGACGTAAACGAATCTTATCACGATCCTCACGAAGCAAAAGAGACGAACTCTCTCATGTTGCTTGTGCATGCGTTCCGGAATTTACAGAGTAATGTATTAATAATTGGGATAATTTCACTTCTATCTTTCTGGGTTTGGGATAGATATTTTGCCAAAAAATTCAAATATGTTCCTGCGTCTTTAGTGGCGATCATACTGGGAACAGGTTCGAATTTACTTTTAGGTCATCTTCTTCCTGGAGGAACTTTAACTCAGGATCACTTAGTTACTCTTCCCATTTTTAAAAATCCTTCTGAACTATTTGCTCATTTGGATTTTCCGAATTTCTCCTATTGGGACCAAGCTCCCGTATGGACCTTGGCATTGACGATCGCGTTTGCTTCTTCTTTAGAGTCATTACTTTCTGTTGAAGTGGTGGATAAACTAGATGAAGAGAATCGCAAAACTCCAATGTCCCAGGAATTGATCGCACAAGGTTTAGGGAATATGGCCTGCGGACTTGCGGGAGGAATCCCGATTACAAGTGTGGTAGTCAGAGGTTCAGTAAACGCTTCTTCCGGTGCAAAAACCAAATTTTCTGCAATCTTTCATGGTGCGTGGATAGGGATTAGTGTATTACTTTTTCCTAAATTTATGAATACCATTCCTTTGGCGTCTCTGGCTGCGATCTTAACTTTTACAGGTCTAAAACTCGCAAAACCTGCGATGTTTAAGCTGATGTTCCAAAAAGGATATTCTCAGTTCCTGCCATTCTTGGCCACTGTGGTCGTTACATTCTTCACTAATGTTTTGATCGGAACATTCTGCGGTATCTTGGTAGCCTTAGTTTTCGTTTTATATGAAGATCATAGAACTGCAATCTTTAGAGAAGAGCGTCATGGTAAGTTTAGAAGGATCGTTTTAGGGGAAAACTTAGGCTTCTTCCATAAGGCAAAGATCAAGGCGGTTTTAGAAAGTCAACCTTCTGGGATCACCTTGGAGATAGACGGAACTAGAACATTACATATGGATCAGGATATTAAAGAGCTGATCCACGAATTTAGAAAAAATGCCCACCGTAAAGGGATTACGGTGATCCTAGGAGGGATACCGAATATGGAAAATGATATCGAATCCTTGAAAAAAGAAATGAGCGAGTCTTATCAAAAATTATTAAAGAATAACCAAGAATGGGTGGAGGAGAGGACTGCAGAAGATCCTGAATTTTTTGCAAGACATGCAGAAGGCCAAACTCCTCAAACATTATTCATTGGATGCAGCGACTCCAGGGTTCCAGTGAATGTGATCACTAAGACAAATCCTGGAGAAATTTTCGTAACCAGGAATATCGCTAATGTGGTGTCTGTGGACGATATGTCTCTATTCAGTGTAGTTCAATATGCGATCGATGCATTAAACGTAAAACATATCATTGTTTGCGGTCATACCGGCTGCGGTGGGGTAAGGGCTGCTCTTCAAGGAAAGGCTGCCGGGCTCATAGACAACTGGATCACTCATATTAAGGATGTGTATCTGAAACATAGAGAAGAATTGGATGCTCTTCCTGAAGACAAAAGAGAAGAAAGGCTGATCCACCTGAATGTTGCAGAACAGGTAGTGAATTTATACAAGACCGGAATGATACAGAATGCTTTGGCGAAGTACGGATTTCCAGAGATACACGGTTGGGTTTATGATATCCGGAACGGACAGATCAGTGAAGTAGATTATAAGGACATTCTCTCCAAGGAACTTGGAGGATTGTACGGTTATTCTAAATAGCGGCCGGCTGGTAGAGTAGTTCTTGGACTCTTAGGTATTTGTCCATTCCATTGATCTCCCAACGAACTACTTCTCCTACTCTAGCGCCTAATACTGCAGAACCGTGAGCAGAGAATAAGGAAAGTTTACCGTTAGCAGAAGCATTTTCAGTATAATCGTCAGGATATACTAAGGTAAATTGGAATGCTTCTGCGTTTCCAAGGTCTTTAAGCACGAATTTAGAATTCATCGTGATCAGATCTTGGGGAACTTGATTCTGATCTATCTTTTTAGCCTTGGATAGCGTCTTACGTATAATTTCTAAAATGCTTGGTTGAACTACTGCTGCTTGGGCGGAAACCTCAAGGGTCGAAAGAATCCTTTGATGATCATTCCTAGAAAGAAATCTTTTGCCACTCATAACGCAGTACCTCCCCTATAAAACAAATCCGAAACTTACATATCCGCATAATGTACTCAAGCGTTTTTCCTTTTCTTGAATTTTACGAAAATTGCATTCGATTATGCGACATAGGATTTCTTCTTTCTTATAAATTATACTAAACGAAAGATAAGTTTCGTTCGACATAAGAAGAAGACATGTTCCTGACTTTGTTCCAGCCGACTAGAAATAAATCCTTCGCATTAGTTAAATACCTGTTTCGTCTGGTTCGCAAAGACATCCGACCTATACTCATACTCCCTAAAGGAAGTTTGAGTCTTGAAGATGGACTTAGTTTCGGAAGAATGATCTCCAGAATTTCTAATCATCGTGCATCAGCAGTGTTGGGCTTCGCAGAAAATTTTTCGCAGGGCACTCACTTCTGCAAAGAGATCAGATCCGGTACTCTTGGTCATGCGGGGAGAGAACTTCCTATCTTTGTGGATGTTACTAGACTTGGTCTTGGCTCTAAGTCCGAAGATTTAGAAGAGGCCATCCTAGGTTTGGGGGAAAATTGGAGCAGGATTTTTCCTCTGACTTGTTTTCTAGAAATAGGAAGGGACAGTTCCAGACTGGAAGAGGCAAGCGGTCGCACATCTCTATTCAAGATTTCTTCTTTAGTAATGGAAAGAAAGGGAAAGGACTGGAGGTCTCTCAAGAGTGAGAAGAAGGATGAGGATCCGTACGGGGACTGGACCTACGAACTGATCTCGGATCTTCTTCCTGATCGAGGCGTTTGAAATTTTTTTCCAAATATGAATAAGACCCATCAGGACAGGTCTTTATTTTTTAGGGGCCAAGCTAGGGGGTATTTCATATTTTTAATTGAAGTTTTTTCGATCTCGGTCTTGACTGATAAAAATTTTGCCCCTAATGGGGAAGAGCAGGTTGATCTTGCATGATCGAAAGACGCACGAACAAGTTCGGGGAAAACGGAATCTTCGCCTCTCAACCAATCGCTAAGGGAACTTTATTGTTCAGCTATAGCGAATGGATCGAAGATGAGGAATTCGGATGGAAAGTACTCTCCGTCTCGGAAGCCGATGAACTTCCAGAAGAGGAGAAGGAAATCTTCATGAAATACGGCTATGACGTAGACTTCGGCCTAGTCACTGGACCTTCCGGACCTGAATTTGTTATCAATCATTCCAACTTTATGAACCATTCCTGCGATCCGAACATGTGGTACGATCAAATGGACAATATTATAGCCAAAAGGGATATAGAAGTTGGGGAAGAACTGAATATCGACTACGGTAACTTCGTAGTGAACTTCGACCAGACTTTTGAATGCGCTTGTGGGTCTCCTAACTGCCGTAAATACATCCGCAAGGACGATTGGAAAGTTTTACTACCTCAGTACAATCTTAACTTTCCGACCTTCATGCATAAGGAAATTAAGAAGATCCTAGTAAAAGTCCCTGCTTAAGGGGCTTCTTCTTTATAGATCCGGGATCATTTCCTGATCCTGGATTGCCTTCTCCATAGGATGCGGGCAAAACTTTCTCCTTCCTGTCCGGAAGTCTTCCAAAGTTCCGGATCGCTTGTTTTACGAGCATTTTCAATCGTATAAAAGGCCCCAGGTGCTGTTCCTTTCAGAATTCCAAGTACAATGGGTATATCCTTTCTTCTTAATAAGGATAGAATGACTTTAACCGGTCCTCTGGCGCCTTGTGCTTCCAGTGTGGTGGTGCGGTAGCCTGCTTGGGTCAGGTTCTGGACAATTTCATCTCCTTTTTCCGGAACGATGATGCGGATGAGTGAATGTCCTAAAGCGAGTTTTTCTTCTACCACCATTCCTAAAAAAGTGCCAGTAGCAAATCCACCTGCGTATGCGATGTAACAGAATACATTGCTTAGGTTTCTCATGATCTGAGTGATTACGATTAACCAGAGAAGTACTTCTACAAAGCCAAGCATTGCCGCGAGGATCTTTCTTTCTCTGGAGATTAGAATAATGCGGACTGTGCCTATGCTTACGTCCGTCATTCTGGCTAAATAAATTCCGAGTGGTAAAACTAAATAATCAAAGGCCCAGTTAGGCATTCGATTATTCTGGAGGATCCTGGGCGCTTGGCCAGCAATTTACGGTTTGCAGTAAACTTCTACGGTTTTGGTAGTATAGAAGGGGCCGATCAGTGCATGAATGACTAGGTCCACAAAGCCGGTCTTCATGATCACTTCAGGGTGGTTTCTGTCACAGCTTGCTTCCATGGGAGCGCCAGTAGGATAGATCCCAAAAACTGTACTTCCTTGTTTTACTTTTTTATCCGGACCTGGAGTTTCCTTTGCCAATGCATATGGAGTTTCTCCACCTTTATGGACCACAGTGGTAGTATGACAGTCCGCAAAAAATCCAAGGAATAGAACTAAGATTAGAATTTTGATTACTTGTAACATTCTATCTCCACTGTTTGAGGGGAATAGATTGCGAGAGTTAACTGTTCCCAAAGTCCATTCCAAAAACTTGTGTATTGATGAACTGATCTAGGACCTTCTGCACAATACTTAGAAGTGTCCAATACAAGATTTCCAGGATAAAGTCCGAAGAAGTAGTAGGTATGTTGGATCTTATGAACTTCTCCGCCTTGTTCCGCCTGAGCTGATCTTAAATCCAAAGCACGTTTACATTCTCTGGAAGTAGGATAGATCCTACACGCTTCTGGAGGACTTTGAGGATAACGTACCATTGCATGCCTGCAAGATTCCCCGAATCCTAAACTTAAGAATGAGATGGCGAGTATTGCTAAAATTTTATCTGCGCGCAACTTCTTCCTCCCAAATTACCGAAGCATAACCTGGGCCATGCACTGCGGCGAATATTCTGTAAGAAAGAACTTCCGATGGGTTGGAAGATATATGGTTTAATACCAAGGAATAATCTCCTTTTTCAGGATTGTTGATTTCAAGTTTGCAAGGAGAAAGCTGGCTGATCTTTTCTCCACATTTGATCTTAGAATCGAATAAGATCCCTTTTCTGGATAAGGACACTCCCAGGTCAGGTTTGTCTGTTAGAACTTCTATGATAAGAGAAACTCTATCAGCCTGTTTGATCCTAAATCTATATTCCCAAGAACCTTCAAGAATTGTTCCGTCTACTTGGGCCTGGAAAGCAGATGCTTCCGCTTTGGTAACTTTTTCAAAACGTAATGGTTCGTATCTCTGATCCTCTCTACAATTATAGAGAAGGACCAGAGTGAATAAGCTGAATATCAAACAGAGGCTTATATTCTTTTTCATAAGTTCTGTTGTCTGTATACTCTCACAGGAGTATTGTTTTTTCCAACACTCACGTAGAGATAATACACACCGCCAGTGCTAACAGATACTGCGGAGAATATCTGCTGCACGTTACTGGAATCAGTAAGTCCGTTACCCGCAATCTGAGTCCAAACGTTAGAAGCGGATCCTGGGTTGGTCGTGTTCGTGCGATAGATTCGGATACCGGCAGGATTATCGAATCCTACATAGAGATACGCTCCGTTCTTAGCCACCATTGTGATCGTTTTGTTGGAGGTATCTCCGAAGTTGGTGATACCGTTTCCATCGTCTCCTACCACGCTCCAGTCTCCAGCATCACATTCAGTGGCGCCTCCTGTTGCAGTAGGATCACATTTCCAAAGTTGTGCTCTGCGGTTTGTGTCTGTTCCGTCGGTACATCCTGACACAGTTCCTGCAGTCGTGCGGATTCCACTTGCTTGAGTTCCTTGGATACAAATGGTTCGAGTCACATATAGTTTATCGTTGTATTCCGCAAACTGAGCGAATGCTCTATCCGCAGGGATCAGATCGTAGAATTTTGCAAGTTCCAAAGAGAACCAATTATTCGTAGTGCTATTATGCCATTTGGTATTTGTTCTTGGGCCAATTTCAGTCCAGTCTGCGCAAGTGTTCTTAGTAGAACAAGCGGTTGTAGGACTGGAAGAATTGGAACGGATAATTGATCCGTTATGCCCAACTGCATGCAAGCCACCATTCGCAGCATAGATCCTATTCTTGAATACGATAGAAGAATCTACTCCGATATAATATCCCCAGTTAGGACTATTGTTTACATTTCCGGTGCCTCCGTTGGAAGGCCCGCCAAAGTAAGGCATATAATCAATACGTATCCTTCTACCATTGCTACCATCGTAAGCATCACAATTGGAACCTGCAGTACAGAAGCCTGTTGTGCCTGATCCAGTATCTGCAGTATTGAATGTGATAAACCCGAAGTCAGGAGCGTTTAATCCTCCTCCGGTTCCAGTTCCGTCATTACTTGGTTTTGCAAATCCAGGGAATACTCTATCATTCAAAACACTGATAGAAGAAGTTCCTGCAGTTACAGTTCCAGTAATGGAACCCATATCGATGTACTTATAATTCAGGTTGGTAGAAGTATCGTTCGAGTAGTAGAGATAGTCGAAGTTATAATTCGATCCACTTGGAACAGTTCTTGCTGCAGCGATGAAGATATAAGGGTTACTGCTTAAAGAACCTGTTGTGAAAATTCCCCTTCCACTTTCATTGTCCGGACCACAACCATTTGCAAGAGTTGCATCATTTTGGGTACAACCAGAATGCCCTAAGGTAACATAAGGTGGAACCGCAATGCTGTTCTCTCGAGTAGTAGCAGAGTTGGAACTAACGTTAGAAGAATCAGAGTTCTGAGCAGTAGTATCTTTTACGAAGGAGAATTGAACCGACTCAGGATTCGAGCCGTCATAAGCGAAACGTAATGCACCATTTCCTGCGTTGTTCGGGCCTGTGTAAATCTTACTGTTAAAGTCTGCAAGGTAACCGAATGTAGATCCGTTTGGATCAATGGAGATAGGCCCATCCTCAAAGTTTACAGGAGAAGTTCCACAACCTAAGAAGGAAGCTCTGTCCCTCGGAGAAGATTGGATATTTTCAGAATCTCCCGAGTCACGGATAGATCCCCAAGAAGTATTATCGAATCCGTCTCCATTTACGTTATTCGCAGCTACGATTGAGTATTGAGCACCAGTTTGTAATAAGCTATGAGTTACGCAGACTTTTGCGGAATCGGCAGTTGCTCCACCACAAACCACACCATCTAGTATCTTAGCAGAATTGATGGTTCCTAAATTTGTGGTTCCAACAAATGAATAACGGTTTGCACATTCAGAAGTGCTGCTACATTCTGCGGAGCCGCTTACATTATTACCGGATTTAATCGGCTTGGAGAAGTTGATGATCACGGTACTCGTGCTTGCGCAAGAAGCAGAACTTACTTTTAATTGCTCTTGTCCCACGAAGTCTGCATAGTTTGCACAACCTAAGTTGTTCGGACTTGCAGAAAGATCTTGGATACCACTCTTATTCACGATTATCGTATAGTTGGTTCCAGAAGTCTGAGAAGAAGCCAAGGTCAAAGTATAGATTGCTCCACTTCCGCTTACCGAAGAAACGGTGATATTAGAAGTAGAAGAGAAGTTGCTATTATTCGAACAAGAACCTGTTACTCCCGAAGTCAGAGCCAATTTATAATTGGAAGCTGTTGTTGCCTGAGTAGCATCCACGGATTCTGAGAATGTTACTCTCACTGTAGTCGGGCTCAAAGAAACCGCGTTAGATACAGTCGGAGCTGTAGTATCTAAGAACACAACAGTCAACTGAGTGTTTCCGCTCACTGAGCCGCTTGTTGCAGAGATAGTAACAGTTCCTGCTGCAACACCTGTTGCTCTACCTTCTGTTCCGGAGGCATTACTTATAGTAGCCTTGCTTGTATCAGAAGAAGCCCAAGTAACAGAAGTTGTTAAGTTCTGAGTAGAACTGTCTGAATAAGTTCCAGTAGCAGTGAAGTCCTTAGTCTGGGTTGTATACACACTAGTATTCGTAGGAGATACGGCAATCGAAACCAATACTGCCGCCGTTACGGTGAAGTTGGTAGAAGAAGATACTGAACCTAAGGTTGCAGATATAGTGCTTGTTCCAACTGCAACTGCAGTAGCCACACCTTGGTTTCCATTCGCATTACTGATCGTAGAAGAAGAAGTATTGGAAGAAGCCCAAGTCACTTGAGCAGTAATATCCAATGTAGTAGCATCTGAATACACGCCGTTCGCAGTGAATGGAGTGGTGTACCCTTTTGCTAAACTTGAATTGGTTGGAGTGATTGAAATACTGTCTAAAGCCGCAGCAGTTACTGTAACGGCAGTATCCGTGCTTGTTACAGAGTTATAACTTGCTGAAATCTGAGTGCTTCCTTCTTGGAGAGCAGTCAATTTACCGTTGGTCCCAGAAGTATTACTAACAGTTGCCTTAGTTTGATCGAATGAACTCCAAGTTACCTGAGTTGTCAGATCCGAAGTGGAATTATCAGTATAATGTCCGGTCGCGGTAAAGTTCTGAGTGCGTCCCTTCGCGATACTCAAAGTAGGAGAAGGAGCAATCGTGATGCTTGTAAGCGCAGCAGCAGTCACAGTCAATACACTTGCAGGAGAAGTAACTGATCCCAGTGTCGCAGTGATATTTGTGGTTCCAGTTGCAAGAGTAGTCGCAAGACCCTTACTTCCTGCGGCATTACTAATCGTAGCTTTGCTTGTGCTGGAAGAAGCCCAGGTTACTGAAGTAGTCAAATCCTGAGTGCTTGCGTCTGTATAAGTCCCTGTTGCAGTAAAGTTCTGGGTAAGACCTTTTGCAACGCTTGGATTTGTAGGATCTACTTGAATAGAAACTAAAGTCGCTGCAGTTACAGTCAGATTTGCATTTCCGCTGATACTTCCCAGAGTAGCGGAAATATTAGAAGTTCCTAAAGAACCATTATTAGGAGAAGTTAAAGTCTTTTTAGGAGCTGCAGTCAATGCACCCAATTGAACGATAGAAGTTTGAGAACTGCCCCAAACTACTTGGTCAGTGATATCCTGAGTGCTTCCGTCGGAATAGGTTCCTGTAGCTTCTGCAAGGGTAGAAGTTCCCTTAGCGATCGAAGAATCCGTTATATGTACTTCGATAGAATCAAGTTCTGCAGAAGTTACTGTAAATGTGATGGAGTTAGATACAGAACCTGAAGTCGCAGTGATTGTTGCAGTTCCAACAGAAACACCTGTCGCCTTTCCCTTAGTTCCATTTGCATTACTTACACCTACAGTCGAGTTGCTGGAGCTTGACCAAGTAACTGAAGTTGTAAGGTCTTGAGTGGAATTATCAGAGTAAGTTCCAGTCGCACTTAAATTTTGTGATCTTCCTTTTGCGATACTCGGGTTAGAAGGAGTGATCGTGATTGATTGTAAAACCGCAGCAGTCACTGTCAGAGTGGTAGAAGGAGAAGTAATAGTTCCTAATGTTGCAGTAATATTTGTAGTTCCTACTGCAGCAGCTGTTGCCTTACCTTCTGTTCCGGAAGCATTACTAATTGTAGCCTTGCTTGTATCAGAAGAAGCCCAGGTAACGGATGTAGTCAAGTTCTGAGTAGAACTGTCTGTATAAGTTCCGGTAGCTATAAAGTCTTTCGTTAAACCTTTCGCTACGCTTGGATTTGTAGGAGTTACTGCGATGGAAACTAATTTTGCTGCAGTAACAGTGATATCCACAGTGCCACTGATGCTTCCGGAAGTCGCAGTGATTGTAGAAGTTCCGAGAGATCCACTATTCGGAGAATTTACCAACTTTTTAGGAGTAGCAGTTAAACTTCCTAATTGCAGAACTGAAGTTAAAGAACTGCTCCAAGAAACGGAACCAGTAATATTTTGAGAAGTTCCATCAGAATAAACTCCTGTTGCTAATATACTGGTGCTTGTTCCTTTTGCGATAGAAGAATCATCCGCAGTTAATTGAATAGATTCCAAAACAGCTGCAGTTACGGAGAAGGACACAGTTTCGTCTATCCCCCCTATTTCAGCAGTAATATCTACAGTACCAACATTGATACCGGAAGCTCTACCTTCGAATCCTGAACCGTTATCAACAGTTGCTATAGAATTGTCTACACTTGACCAAGTTACTTGATCAGTAATGTTTTCATTATGACCATCTGAGAAAATACCAGTAGCAACAAGATTTAATGTTCTTCCTTTCGGAGTGCTTGGACTAGAAGGAGTGATAGAAATACTTTCTAATACTGCAGCGGTAACGGTAACATCAGTGTTTCCTCCGATTGAATTCAGAGTGGCAGTGATTGTAGAGGTTCCCATATCTTCTGTGGATAAAAATCCTCTGGATCCTGCAGTATTACTGATCGTAGCTACTGAGATATCCGAAGAATTCCAGGTCACAGAATTTGTAATATCTTGGTTTGAATTATCCGAATAAGTTCCTGTAGCAGTATATTGCTGAGTTTTTCCCAATGCCAAAGACTTATTTGTAGGAGTTACTGCAATAGAAACTAAAGCAGCAGAACTAACAGTTAAAGATAGATTAGAAGCATTTAATGAATTATAAGAGGCTCGGATCGAAGTTGTTCCCGCATCTACTGCAGTCACAAGTCCTGCAGAATCTATAGTAGCGATAGCAGAACTTCCTGTGCTCCATGTAGTATTTGGATCGTTAGTCAGATCTTGGTTAGAACCATCCGCGAAATTACCAGTTAAAGTACATTGTCTTGTGATCCCTTTAGGTAAATTATCCGCTTGATTTACGCAGGAAATAGAAATTGTACTTAAAGGAGCTGAAGTAACTGAAAGAGAAATTTGTGCAGTTTTGTTTTCATAAGTGATGCCGATATTCGCAGCTCCCACTCCTGTCCCTGTCGCTTGCCCACCTGCAGCCATAGAAATAATATTGGAATCACTGGTGCTCCATACAGCGTCCGCAGTAATATCTTTATGAGTTCCGTTAGAATACGCAGCAGTCGCCACCAAAGACATGCTTGTAGTTTTCGCAAAACTTGAATTTGGAGAAGAGATCTCTACTCTGCTTAATGTAGGAGTTCCTCCACCAGGAAAGAAGAGTAACCCACCCCCTTTTTTTCCTGCCGCGAGCCCAACAGCTCCCGTTAGTAAAGGCCAGGCAACGCATCCTTGGAAAAGAAGGAAAGAACACGCCAGCGCGGCGTAGAATTTTTTGGTGGTGTTGATTCCGGAGCTCATATATATCTCTTTAGTTCGACAGTCGCTGTAGATTTTACTATCGACCTAATTCTATCGGACGATACATATCTAACGACTATTTCAAGAAAAAATAAATAATAAGGATTAGTTTTGTAAGTAAATACTTACTTCGTCCCGAGGATCGGGTATCGGAGTTCGGCCAATTGCAGAACCTGTTTTAAATTATAAAAACATTACTTAAGTGGTAAAATTTTTATCAGGAGGTAGATACTGCTATTTGCTTCTAAGAATATTTACTCTTAAAAATGTAGAAAACCAACGAGCCTCAAAGATTATTATTTGAAAGTAGAAATGTAATCGATTGATTACAATACGGATTTCGTAATTCGAACGAATTACATCTTTTTAAAGTAGTATTTTGACTTTAAATTAACATATCTGGATCTGAAATGTTTTTCCAGAATTGGAAGAATGAAAAATATCTCGTTCTATTAATAAGAGACTAACGTGAAAATTTTTTCTAAACTATTTAGTTATGTCTCTATTGACCGAAATTATTTCCGTCTAGGATACGTAAAGGCCTGCAATATACGATCACAGTCTTGGTATTATAGAATGGGCCCATAAAAAAATGTATTAGAGAATCTCCGGTCGTAGTCACTAACTTCACTTCTGCAGGAATATTATTCTTACAAATAGCTTCTTCTTTGTTAGAAAGGAAGTAAGTGCCGAATAACGTACTACTTTGTTTCAGGTTTTTTTCTGGAAGGGGTGGTTTTTCCTGTTGGGTGAGGGGTAATACATCTGATTTATGCATCAAAACGGTAGAATGGCAATAAATCCCGAATAATATCAGGTATAAAGAGAAACATATTTTTCTTATATAGGATAACATTCTATCTCCAGAGTCCTAGGGGAATAGATAAGAAGTGTGATTTGTTCCCAAAAAGCATCCGCAAACGATTGGAATTGGTGAGCCGATTTAGGCCCGCTTGGGCAATATTTCTCCAAATTTACTACTATTTCGGAAGGGTAGAGCCCGAATAAATAGTAGGTTTGGTTTATAGAATGCACCGGTCCGTTTTGACTGGTATGATTTGCTCTTTCTTCCATAGCCAATTTGCATTCTTTAGATCCTTGGTACAATCTACAAGGTTCAGGAACCTTTTGAGGATAACTGATCCAGGCATGTCTACAGCCGATTGAGAAACAAATGGTTAATAAAATAGTAATGTATATCTTAACGGCGTACAATTTCTTCCTCCCATGCAACAGAAGCAAAGCCAGGTCCATGGACAGCGGCAAAAATCCTATAGGCCACAGGTCCTGAGTTTTCTTTTCCGGTTAGATCTAATACCAGTGAATACTCTCCTTCTTCCGGATTAGAGATCTCTAATTTACAAAATTTTTCTTTTTCAGAAGAACGGGGGCAGTGATAAATTTTCGGGAATAAAAAGCGGTTTCGAACTAATTTGATAGAGAGTCCTTCTTTGGCAGAGTGAACATCCAATACTAAATTTACACGATCCGCTTGTTTGAGCCTAAACTTGTATTCCCAACTTCCTGAAACTAAAGTGCTATCTGCCTGGGCTTGAAAAACAGAAGAGCCATTCTTTTGGATCCTTTCGAATCTTAATGGTTCTGATCTTCCAACATTGCTGCAAGCTTCCACGAGGAAGAGTAAGTATATAAGAAAAATTGGATGCTTCTTCATTAGTTTTGCTGCCTATACACTCTTACTGGAACGTTATTTTTTCCAACGCTTACATACAGATAGTTAATACTTCCGGACGGAACCGAGATCGCAGAGAATATCTGTTGCACATTTGTTGAGTCAGTTAGTCCTGCCCCGCTTACTTGGGTCCAAACATTAGATGCTGATCCAGGATCTGCAGTATTAGTTCTGTAGATACGGATACCACTCGGATGGTCGAAACCTACGTATAGATAAGATCCATTTTTCACAACCATTGACATGGTTCTGTTTGTAGCATCTCCGAAGTTTGTGATACCAGAGTTATCGTCTCCAACGACTGTCCAATCTCCTGCATCACAATCACCAGAACCTCCAGTTAGAGTAGGATCACATTTCCAAAGTTGAGCCCTTCTATTCGTATCACTTCCGTTTGTACAACCAGTGACTGTTCCTGCTGCGGTCCGTATCGCAGAAGCTTGTGTACCTTGGACGCAAATAGTCCGAGTCACATAAAGTTTTCCGTTAAACTCGGCGAATTGAGAGAATGCTTTATCTCCAGGAGTTAAGTCGTACAGTTTTGATAATTCCAAGGAGAAGTAGTTATTCGTAGGACTATTATGCCATTTTTGATTTGATCTAGGCCCTACTTCTACCCAGTCCGCACAAGTATTCGGAGAACTACATGCAGTTGTTGGGTTCAATGTGTTTGTTCTGATAATAGTACCATTATGATCTACAGCATGTAATCCACCGTTTGCAGCATAGATCCTATTATTGAATACGAATAGAGAATCTACGCCGATATAATAAGCCCAGTTCGGAGAAGAGTTATTATTGACTAGTCCACCTGAGGTCGGTCCTCCGAAGTAAGGCATATGATTGATAAGGAACCTTCTTCCATTACTTCCATCATAAGCATCACAATTAGAGCCGGCAGTACAATTTCCTGTAGTGCCTGAATCCGAACTATTGAATGTAATAAATCCTAGATCCGGAGCATTCAATCCGCCTAACAATCCGCCTACGATAGGACCTCCCTGGTTACTTGCTTTTGCGAATCCAGGATAGATCCGATTATTTTGCACTACCAATGCGGAAGCCGCTGCAGTAACTGTTCCTGTGATCGTGGACATATCTATATACTTATAGTTTAAGTTTGTAGATGTATCTGCAGAATAATACAGATAATCGAATAGATAGTTTCCTGATCCATCTGGCGTGGTTCTTGCTCCACCTATGAACACGTATGGAGTTGTGCCTAAGATACCTGTAGTGAATATACCTCTGCTGTTTTCGTTATCTGGTCCACAACCGCTTGCCAAAGTTGCGTTATTTGTGGTGCAAGAGGTATGCCCTAAGGTCACGTAAGGAGGAACCGCTATCGAAGTTTCCCTTGTAGTTGCAGTGTTGGAACTAACATTAGTAGCATCACTGTTCTGAGCGTTAGTATCTTTAGTGAAACTGAACTGAACGTTTTCAGGAGTATTTCCATCATAACCGAAACGTAAAGCTCCACTTCCGGCAGTATTTGGACCGTTATAAATTTTTCCGTTAAAGTCTATCAGATATCCAAAGGAAGAACCATTCGGGTCAATTGAGATAGGACCATCAGCAAAGTTTACAGGAGAAGTTCCACAACCTATAAATGAAGCTCTGTCCCTAGGTGAAGATTGAACATTCTCAGTAGAACCTGAATCTCTAATAGATCCCCAAGTACTGTTATCGAATCCATCTCCATCGGCATTATTTGCCACGATAACTGTATATTGCGCTCCTGTTTGTATCAGGTTATGTGTTACGCAAACCTTGGAAGAATTCGCAGCTGCTCCGCCGCAAACGATACCATCTAGGATCTTAGCTGAATTCACGGTTCCTAAACTATTTGTTCCAATGAACGAATAACGTTTTCCGCATTCAGTAGTAGTGCTACATTCTGCAGAACCAGTCGTATTGTTTCCAGATTTGATAGGTTTAGAGAAGCTTACTATCGCTGAAGTTACGCTGGAACAAGAAGCTGTAGTAACCTTGAGTTGTTCTTGTCCTAAGAAGTCAGCATAGTTTGGACAAGTAAGTGCATTTGAGACTGGAGACAGATCCACGATTGCGGATTTATTCGCAACTAATGTATATCCAGCTCCACTTGTTTGAGCTGAGCCCAAGGTCAGAACGAACACTGCTCCATTACCTGATACGGAGGAAACTGTGATCGCTGAACTGCTGGACGTGAAGTTAGAATTATCAGAACAACTTCCTGCTAGTGCAGACGTAGATACTATCTTATAGTTTGCCGCAGTAGTTGCAGGTCCACTTGCCATAGATTCTGAATAAGTGACTTGGATAGTAGTAGGTGTAAGAGACACAACGTTTGTGACTGTAGGAGGAATTAAGTCTACAGCTTCTACTGTAAGAGTAGTGTTTCCGCTCAATACACCGATAGTCGCAGTGATCGTACTTGTTCCCGCCGCTACACCCGTTGCTCTACCTTCTGTTCCGGAAGAATTGCTGATAGTCGCTTTGCTTGTATCAGAAGAACTCCACACTACCGATGTGGTGATGTTTTGTGTGCTTGCATCCGTATAAGTTCCAGTCGCAGTAAAGTTTTGTGTCTGGGTCTGATAGATAGTAGGAGTTGTAGGAGAAACAGAGACCGAAACAAGTTGTGCTGCTGTTACAGTAAGGTTAGAAGAACCAGTAACAGAACCCAATGTCGCGGAGATGGTGCTAGATCCATTATTCACCGCAGTCAATAGACCATTATTACCGGAAGCATTGCTGATCACCGCTCTACTTGTATTAGATGATGCCCAAGTAACTTGAGCAGTTAAATCCAATGTGGTTCCATCAGAGTAGGTTCCATTCGCGGTATAATTTACAGTATTTCCTTTTGGAAGACTATAATTCACAGGAGCAATCTGAATAGAATTCAACACAGCAGATGTGACAGTTACATCCGTAGGTGTACTTTGCATACCACCGTAAGTTGCAACAATTTGAGCGGCACCAGTATTCACCGCAGTAATTAGTCCGCTTGTTCCTCCTGAATTTCCAACAGTAACTTTACTTGCGTCAGTGCTGGTCCAGGTAGCTTGCAGAGTTAGATCTTGAGTGGTTCCATCCGTGTATATACCTGTAGCAGTAAAGTTTTGTGTTCTACCTTTTGCAATGCTCAGACTTGGGGCAGGAGCAATCGTGATGGAAGATAAAGTAGGGGAAGTGATGGTTAACGTGCTAGCAGGAGATGTCACTCCACTATAAGAAGCAGTAATATTTGTAGCGCCAGTTGCAACGGTAGTCGCCTTTCCTTGAGAGCCATTTGCATTGCTAATCGTCGCCTTACTTGTATCGGAAGAAGTCCAGGTAACTAAATTTGTAAGATTTAATGTGGATCCGTCTGTATAAGTTCCAGTAGCATTAAAGTTTTGAGGAAGACCCAATGCGATACTTGGATTTGTAGGATCAATCTGAATGGATACCAAAGTTGCAGCGGTTACATTCAGAGTTGCGGATCCGGTTTCTGAACCAAGAGTTGCAGAGATTACGGATGATCCTTGGCTTCCTCCTGATGGAGAATTCATTATTTTAGCAGGACCTGCTATTAGGTTTCCTACTTGAATTACAGTAGCCTGAGAACTATTCCAAGAAACTTGATCACTAATATTTAATGTAGTGTCATCAGAATAAGTTCCGATTGCTTGAGCTTGAGTAGAAGTTCCTAATGCGATTGTGGATTGATTTAAGAAAACTTCAATCGAGGTCAAAACCGCATTCGTAACTTTGAATGTTGCTACTCCGGAAACACCGGCTAAGGTAGCAGTGACATTCGTTTGTCCTACATTTACACCCGTAGCCTTTCCTTGTTTTCCCATTACATTATCTACAGTTGCTATGGACGTATTATTACTTGCCCAGGTGACCTGAGTAGTCAGATCCATCCAGCTTCCATCCGAATATGTTCCTGTCGCGACTAGATCTAAATTTCTTCCTCTAGGAACAGATGGAAGAGACGGATTGATCGTAATCGTTTCTAAAATTGCCGCAGTCACAGTTAGGGTAGTGGACGCACTTGGCCCGCCGCTATAAGTTGCAGTGATGGAAGAAGTTCCAGTAGAGAATGTTGATGCAAGGCCTCTGGAACCAGCGGAGTTACTTATAGTAGCAACGCTCGTATTCGAAGAAGTCCAATTTACTTGTGCGGTGAGATCTTGTGTAGTTCCATCCGTATAAGTTCCAGTCGCCATAAAACTTTGAGTAAGTCCAGAGGCCACGCTTGGATTTGTAGGGGTCACTTGGATGGAGACTAACGCGGCTGCTATTACAGTAATATCTGAAGAACCGGTGACTGCTCCTAACATCGCACTAACTGTAGAAGTGCCAAGGCTTCCTCCAGTTGCCATGATATTCTTTTTAGGTATTGAATTTACAGTTCCCAATTGGATCACAGTTGTGTCGGAAGAATTCCAGGTTACCTGATCGCTTATATTCAAAGTGCTTCCGTCAGAATAAACTCCGGTAGCAAGAACATAAGTGGACGTTCCTTGGTGAAGCGGATTTTCATCCGAGGTTACTTGGATAGAAGATAGAATAGCAGCAGTTACTTTAAAAGGAGAAGTTCCGGTAACACTTCCTAATGTAGCCGATACAGTAGTATTTCCTGTATTTACGCCTGTTGCTTTACCTTCTGTTCCCTGCCAATTATCAATACTTACAATCGAATTAGAATTACTTGCCCAAGTAACCTGAGTAGTGATGTTTTGAGAAGACCCATCAGTGAATATACCTGTGGCGACAAGATTAATACTTCTTCCCTTAGGGGTGCTTGGATTACCCGGTGTTATTGTGATCGATTGCAGAGTTGCATTCGTAACAGTCAGTACACTTGCAGGAGAAGTTGTGGCGCCCAATGTAGCAGTAATATTCGTATTTCCTAATGAAAGACTGGTTGCATTTCCTATTGTTCCGGAACTATTGCTAATCGTTGCCACACTCGTATTCGAAGAATCCCAAGTGACTTGGTCAGTTAGATCCTTAGTTGTATCATCTGTATAAGTTCCTACAGCGGTAAAGTTTTGCCCAACACCTAAAGCTACACTCGGGTTCGTTGGGTTGACTTGAATAGTTAAGAGGGTCGCGTTAGTCACTTCTACATTTGCGGTCCCGCTAGTGCCGTTAATAGATGCTGTAATTGTAGAAATTCCAATATTTCCAGTGCTTTGAGAAAACACTTTCATCCTAGGATCTGAATTTAAGGTTCCGATTTGTAAAATACTTGTGTCTGAACTACTCCAAATTACCTGATCACTGATATTTTGAGAAGTACCGTCAGAATATACACCCTTAGCCTCCGCATAAGTAAATGTGCCTTTCGGAATGGATGCATTATTCGGGATTACTTGTATTGAAGTCAGAGTAGCAGAAGTTACCTTGAAAGAAACAGTTGCAGTTTTTCCGGAAAGAAGTGCGGACACATTCGTTGTCCCTACATTTACACCTGTTCCCTTTCCTTCTTGTCCAACAGTATTATCAACTGTAGCAATCGAAGGATTCGAACTACTCCAAGTAACCTGAGTGGTAATATTCGAACTGGTTCCGTCAGTATAAATTCCTGTCGCAGTTAAAGCTAAAGAAGTTCCTTTTGGAACACTTGGATTTCCAGGTGTAATCGTAATTGAATCTAGAGTTGCATTAGTAACTGTTAATGTACTATCCGGAGAAACTACACCGCTCAGGGTTGCACTAATATTTGTACTACCAGTAGTTAACGTCGTGGCTTGCCCATTCGTTCCAGTGGTATTGCTAATTGTCGCGATATTTGTATCAGAAGAACTCCACGCTACAGAGCTAGTAATATCTTGAGTAGAATTATCCGAGAATGTTCCGATTGCAGTAAATGACTGCATTAGTCCATTCGCAACTGTAGGGTTCGTAGGATTTACTTGTATGGACACTAAGTTCGCAGCAGTCACTGTGATATCTGTAGTCCCATTGACTGCTCCTGAAGTTGCAGTCACGGTCACTGTACCTAATGTTCCTGAATCAGGAGATTGTACTTTCTGTTTTGGAATAGAATTCAAACTTCCTAATTGTAATCTAGATGTATCCGAGATAGACCAAGAAACCTGATCGCTTATATTTCTAGAAGAACCATCTGAATAAATACCAGTGGCCAAAACGTAAGTGATTGTTCCTCTATGGATGGAAGCTTGATCAGCGATCACTTGGATGGAGCTTAATGTTGCCGCAGTAACTTCGAAAGAAATAGTTTGGCTGATTCCTCCGATCGCAGCAGTAATATTCGTAGTGCCTACACTATTACCGGTAACTCTACCTTGTAAACCTGCTCCGTTGGATACGGTTGCTATATTCGTGTCTTGGCTGGACCAAGTTGTCTGCGCAGAAATGTCAGAAGAAGATCCATCTGAAAAAATTCCTGTAGCAGTCAAATTCAAATAGTTTCCGTTTGCAACTTTTGGATTTGCAGGAGTGATTATAATTTTTGTTAGAACTGCAGAAGTTACTGTTGCCTGTGTGATTGCACTGATAGCTCCTAAATTTGCAGTGATTGTTGTACTTCCAACAGACTCTGTATCTAAAAGTCCTTTATTTGTACTATTATCTATAGTTGCGACAGAGGTATCTGAAGACGACCAAGCAACTTGAGTTGTAATATTTTGAGTGGAATTATCACTATAAGTTCCGACTGCAGAGTATTGTTGAGTACTTCCCAAAGCGTAAGAACTATTACTTGGAGTAACCGAAATAGAAACCAAAGTTGCATTACTTACAGTAATTGGAATATTTGCGGAGAAGGATTCAAAATCTGCAGTGATTGTTGTACTTCCAACAGAAGCACCATATACTAGACCTTGGCTATCTACTGTCGCGACAGAACTGTTGGCGGTGTCCCATAAAACATCCGGATCATTTGTAAGATCCTGATGTGTACCATCTCCGAAATCTCCCATCAATTTACATTGTCTGGTTGTTCCTTGAGGAAGACTTGTATGAGAATTATCACATACAATAGAGATGCCGGTTAACGGAGATGCAGTTACAGTCAAAGCTACTACATCTGTTTTTCCCAAATAGTCTATGGAGACATCGGTTGTTCCGTCATTTATTCCTTTTGCCTGCCCAGTAATCAAAGCAGTCATTTGGATAATGGAAGAATCCACAGTGGACCAACTCGCATCGTTGGTAATATCTACGTTTGTGTTATTGGAATAGATTGCGGTCGCTTTTAATTGGATGCTAGTAGCTTTTGCAAAACTATTTGTAGGGGCAGAAATTTCGATCCGATCCAAAACAGGAGGACCACTTGGGCTAGACATGTTGGGGAAGAAAGGAAAGGCGGAACTTTTTTTACGAGCAGCTAAACCCGCCGCACCGATAAGCACAGGCCACGCAGAACAAGCTCCAAAAGAAAACAAAAGGGTAAAGGATATGACTGCCCGGAGAATATATTTTTTAATCAAAATTCCCATGAAACTAAGCGACCTAACTCAAAAATCTCATAAACTCAGGTCTTGGTTGATCAAAGTGATCTAATGAATCAGAATTATGTAATATTCCCCAGAACATTCTAAATTCAAAATATCTAATCCTTCAAGATTTCATCCAAGCCGATCGTATAAGCACAAATATCTATTTAGAGAAGGGTGTATAACGCATATGTGTTATTTCTGCAACAATAAAAGGCATTTTCTGGGTCATTTGACGGAAAAAATTTATTTATAACACTTTTGATGTTAAACGGACGTTCGTTTGAAAAAGAGAATCGCCGAATTACATAGTTATATATTGGATTAGAGTAGTATTATGTCTCATTAAAAGAGATTGAAAATACGTAAATAAAGGATTTGGAATATTCGAATAACAATATTATTTAAAGTCGGGGAGGACCCAATCTTTATGAAAAAAATTATCCTTCACTTTCATTAGATCTCGATTTGGATCAATAAATGGCAGGCTTTTTTTACCATTTAGAGAAACTCTAACTTCTGCATAGACTGCGATATCATCACCAGTTCTTTTCTTTTCTCTATCCCCTAAGAAATGGGCGAATTGTAGGATCAGATCAGGCTGAGTACTCATCATTGTTTTTTGTACTTCGTTTAAATAAGACTCAGGTAAAACGTACTGGGTCTCACCGGTCCGCAAATTGACCACTTGGAAGCTTGCGAATCCATTTTTTTGGATGAGCATGATATGCCATGCGAATCTAAAGCCTTGTTCCGTCCATAGATGATTCCCTGGATATAAAAAATGCCTTAGAGGAAAAATCACTTGGATCAAAATATACAAGGATACCGCCCAGATTCCGAATCTGGAAACAAAATGAGAAGCGAAGTCTCCAAGTTTGGTTTCGAAACTTCTTCCCAATACATTCGGTTTTTCTAAAGTGCGTAAAAGTATTAATAAAAATTTTGCAGAAAGAAAACGAAACCTAACTGGGAGTTTATTCCAAGCGGTTTTGAATAAATTTCTTAATTCCCCATAGGGAAAAATCCCTCTTCTTTTCAGAAATCCTCTAACTTTAATTGGCCAAGTCGGGGGGAAAAATAATAATGCGGAGAAGATCATGATCCAAGGAAACATTCCGATAGGAAAAAGTCTCCAGGTGAGAATATGAAAGATCAGAACAAAACTATATGCCCAAGGTCTTAGATTTTTTTTAAGAAGACAGAATGGAACAAGCAGATCGAAAAATAATCCTGCATAACTAAAAACATACCCTGCAATAGGATAAGAAAAAAAACCACCGATCACTGGAAAATCTGTATTTCGTGCTAACCAAATCCTAAGAGGTTGAGCAGAGAATAACCAATCAGGAACTAATTTTGCTAAGCCCCCGAAAAAATAAACACAACCGATTTGGAATCGTAGGATCCATAAAGACCAATTTGGAATTTTAGGAGTGCTCCATCTTCCATTTCGATATGCTTCTAAAAAATGAGATAAAGAAAAACAACGATCTGCAGGGATCCAAAACAAAAGAAAGAGTAATAAAAAAATTAGATAATAGTGATTTAGATAAGTGGAAACATCTAAAAGATTAAAATAAGAAAATCCCAGCCAATAAATGAAAATTGAGGTCCTGTATAAAACTCCAAGAGAGATGAATACGGCCGTGACACATAATATTATGAAAACAAAATATAATAATGGCCCTGGAATTACTCCCACCCAAGAGAATCCGAAATGTTTAAAGTGAAAACTCGGCTCTAAAAAATATTTTTGCACCCAACCGTAATAAATATAACGAGCTGAAGTAAAAAATAAAAGAATACCGAACCCGAATCTAAAAAATCCTAAGGACCAAGCAGGAGATTGTTCGAATAGTTCGGACTTATACCGATTCCAAAGAGACAAGGTTGATTCCTTTTTCTATTTATTGAACGGATCGAATGAAACCGTTTCCTAGATCGATCCAATTACCATTCAATTTGTTTTTTCCCAATCGAGCAAGCATTCCCGGAATTTCTTCGAAGTTAGAAGGAAGAATTTCTTCCAAATGAAAAATTTTCTCTCCATGATTTTGACAATTATCAAACGAGGCTGGACTTGCGCCTTCTGAGAGTAATTTTTTTCCGCCTTGGTTCTGTGTTTGTAGCGGATGATCAAAAACGAAAACATCTCTATCTTGAGAAATTGCGTTAGATGCAGAAGACAACGCTCCACTTTTAGAAGGAGCTTCCATCACTAAAAGAGAAGGTGAGATTCCAGTGATGATCCTGTTTCTTTTTGGGAATGCATATTTTCTGACTTCAAAATCGGGAGGACATTCAGTGATCACTAAACCATTGACAGAAGATTTCATTCTTTTATACAAATTCCTGTTTTCGTAAGGATATTCTTTTTCAGGGCCTGTGCCCATCACTCCTATCACTGGAATTTCTTGGTCCAAGGCGTGCAACATTGCTGCTTTATCCACTCCCAATGCCAAACCGGAAACAATACCATCTAATCCAAGAGAAGATACAAAATTTGGAATTAGTTTAGAATAATATAATGTAATTGGGGAAACTTTTCTCGTTCCCACAACGGCCAGATAAGAAAGATTTAAAAGATCAATATTACCGAAACAGAATAAATTAGGAGGAGGATCATAAATTTCTTTGAGAAGACTGGGATATTCAGGATCAAAATAGGAAACGATCTCTACTCCTAATTTATTTAAGGAAGAAGAGTAATGTTTAGAATCGAACTCTGCTCTTTCTTTTAGATCTTTAGGAAGTATTTCTTTTAATTTTTCCAGAACCTCCGATTTGGAGAGGCTCTGGGATAAAAATCTGGATCTGCTTAGTATTTTATATAAACTTGGAGAAGAAAGAGAAAGAAAATCCATACCGGATTGTGTATTAATTCTCAGGAGATTCCATTTTATTCAGATTATTAATTACGTTTTTATAAGATTCATTTTCGTTTAGATCTTCTTTAATGAATCCGTCCTTTTTAAGACCTTCTATCGTATTTTTTAAATGTAGATAGATATCTTTTGCTTCTTGTGCCTTTCCAGATCTATATAAAAAATTCCCTTTTGCAAATAGCACAGGAACATTTCGAGGCTCTTTTTTTAAGATAGAATCCAAAAGAGTAAACGCTTTCTCCTGGTCTTGGAAGCCAGCATTAATCCCTTCCCATGAAGAATCGGCCATGGAAGAATCAAAATAGATCAAAGCCAATTGGTATGGAAATCTGGAATCTCTTGTATCTTGTCTGGAAAGTGATTGGAAAATTTCGATTGCGATCTGCCTTCTTTTAGGTTCCCAACCTCTGTCCTTGGAGGCATTTGCATAAGACAATGCAGTTTCAAAAAGAAGTTGTTGGTCTACAGGTATTAAAAGTAAGGCCTTGTCAAAATAGGGGAGAGAAGATTCAAAAAAATGAACATCGGCGCCGATCACTTCTGTTTTTCCGGAACCTTCTTCTTGGATTGCTTTATTATAATATTTAGATGCTAGGTCGTAATCACCGATCTTCATATATCCTTGAGCAATCTTCCAACTGAGAGCGCCTGCAGATCTGGTCTTCGAAGCCATGTCACGGATCTTCTTCTCTAACTCAATGATCTCGGATTCGTCCATATTTAAACGGCGTTTCCAAGATTCAAGATCCTCGACTGTAGGAGGTTTTGTATTCTTTCCTGAAAATTTACTTAGGTTCTTACAATCGGAAATCAGAAATACAAAAAGAAGAAGGAATATAATCCTCATTTGATTTCACCTCGGGAAGAAATCGTATTTGAAATACCATGTCCGAGAACTGTACGGATGGTCCACGGAAAATCCTGAAAATAGAATTTTTTTGAAAGGAAAAGGAAGATAGAAGGAAAGGGGAGAAGGCATAAATCCTTCTCCCTTTATAAATTAAGCGTTGTCTCTGGAAATTCCAGCGATTACTAAAGCTCCACCCAAAAGACCCAGATCTTTCAAGGTATTGATAGTGGAAGACATATCTCCTTTGATTGCTCCTGGTAAGTGTAGAAGAACAATGTAAATTCCTAAAAGTACTGCCAATAGGATCATAGCGAGTTTGGTTTTTTTGTTTATAAAAATGCTGACCGAAGCTGCGATCATTGCTGCTCCAGTTACATAGATCCAAATAACTCCGCCTGGAACAGGAACCATTCCGCCCATTTGGCTTCCAGCTATAAAGTGATTGATCCCAAAAAGTAGGAACGGGACAGCATACACATATTTCCCGATTGTTTGCATAAAAATTTTCTCCTCGAGTTTGATCGAAAATTGCTTTCGCAAAGCGACCGTTAATTAGTATGGAAGATCCCGCCTCACGCAAGGAGAAAATGGATTGGATCTTGGAAAAAAAAATGATCTGCCACAAGGTTGGAGAATGGTCCAACCTGAAGATTTACAAATTCTGATCCAAATGGAAAAAACCGTTTTTGGAAATTTTTCTTGGTCCAATTATTCTATCCAAAGTCATATCGAAAACCATCCGGCTTGGATCAAAGAAGATACTGGTTTCGTATTTTATATGGACTTAATAGATTTTTCAGAATTATTACGGATCGGAATTCTTCCCGAAAAACGTAAAAAAGGAGAAGCAGAATCCATTCTAAAAACACTATGCGATCTATTTCCTAAAACTATTTTAGAAGTTTCTAATTTGAATTCTTCCGCTATTTCTCTTTATACTAAATTAGGTTTTAAAGAATCGGGAAGAAGAAAATCTTATTACGGCCCTGGAGAAGACGCGATATTAATGGAGAAGTTCCGCTAAATAGGAAACGATTTTTTGATCACTCTGATCTGCACTAATTGTTGGTTTGAAAATAAGAAGTATAATCTCACTCGGAGGGGAAAAGGGTTTTTCCAAAATCTGAATTCTTTCAGATTTACATACATTCCCAAATTCACTTCGATATAACTAGTCTCGGTTGGTATCCAATGGAATGCGTTGGATTGGACTGTTCCTTTTTTGGTGAATACCATTATATCGGAAACATATTCTGGATCATCCGGAAATTGCCCCTGATGAAAACCAACCAGGTCCAGATTTTTTCTTTTGATATAATCCATTACCCGTCGTTTAGAACTTCCAAGAGGTAAGTCTTCTAATACTTCTCTTCTTAATAAATAAGCAGAAGTTTCTAAATATGGATCTTTTAGAATATATAAGAATATCGTAATGAATATAGATAAAATTGCGGCCCATTTGATCGCGATTTTATGAGAAGGTTTTAATTTTTCTGCAAAAGTACCACGCAACTTGCGCCCAATCCTTCGGTTCTGCCCAAGGCTCCCATTTTTTCGGTAGTAGTCGCTTTCACAGAAACACAATCCTCAGGTATTCCTAATAAATTAGAAAGGGAAGATTGTATCTTTATTCTATGTGGGGAAATTTTAGGTCTTTCGCCTATCAAAGTGCAGTCAATATTTACCAGACTGAAACTTTTCTCTTTAGCAAGATCTAAAGTTTTTTGTAAAATCAATTTGGAGTCCATGTTTTTAAGAGAAGGGTCAGTATCCGGGAAATATTGTCCTATATCTCCTAGTCCCATTGCTCCCAAAATTGCATCAGCTAACGCATGTATTACGATGTCGGCATCCGAATGACCGATGAGTGCATATTCTGAATCAATTATGGCTCCGCCCAAGATTAATGGGCGAGCCTCGTTTGTTTCCAGTCTGTGGAAGTCTAATCCCTGTCCTATTCTGTACATTAAGTTACTTATAACTCACTTCCAGCATTCTTTGGACTGCCATTCTTCCTTTTTCTACAATTTCCGGATCTAACTTGATCTCGAATTGTTCATATAGAAGCGCATCTTTAATTTTTTCTAATGTGATTCGTTTCATATGAGGACAGGTCCGGCAAGAAGAAACAAATTGTCTATCAGGGAATTCGGATCTAAGGTTATCTCCCATAGAACATTCAGTAACTAAGAATACGTCCTTAGCGCCTGAATCACGGATATATTTGGACATCTGAGAAGTGGATCCAGCGAAATCGGAAACTTCTACCACGTCTGTGTTACATTCTGGGTGAGAGATTACTGTAACTCCAGGCCATTGTCTTCTGACAGAAAGTATATCTTCTGCAGTGTACATCTCATGTACCATACAACGCCCAGGAAAGGAGATGATCTTTTTATTAGTTTGTTTTTGAACATTCCCCGCAAGATATTCATCGGGAAGAAAGATAACTGTATCGCTATCCAAAGAGTTTACGATCTGGACTGCGTTTGCAGAAGTACAACAAATATCAGTTTCTGCTTTTACTTCTGCAGTGCAGTTGACGTAAGTCACCACTGGAACTCCAGGATACTGGCTTTTTAGTTTTTTAACATCTTCTCTAGTGATACTTTCTGCGAGGGAACAGCCGGCTTTTAGATCAGCGATGAGTACCTTCTTCTCTGGAGACATAAGCTTTGCAGTCTCCGCCATAAAATGGACCCCGTTAAAAAGAATAATATCAGCATCCGTTTCAGCGGCAGCCTTACTTAGATAAAGTGAATCTCCTAGTATGTCCGAAACTCCGTGAAAAACATCCGGAGTCATATAATTATGTCCTAAAAGTACTGCGTTTTTTTCTTTTTTGAGACGGTTGATCTCCTGGATGAGAGGAAGTTTTTCCTCTATCTCATGTTCCATATAAGTGGATTCCAGGGATTTTCGAATATCCTCTATGGTTTTCATTAGGCCCCCAGCCGGTTTAGGCGGTTCTATCTCTTTTTTAATTTCGACTCCAATATTTTGGAGTTCGGCAACCTAAATGTAAAATTGCCGAAAGAACTAGGTTTTGCAAGTTTTTATAATCAGTTTGATGCCCAAAACCTATTATCCATTCTCCCGACCCCAAGTTTTTTGCCTCCGACTGACCGTATCCTAAAATAAATTGACAGGAAAAGAAATACCGGAACAAATACGAAGTTATTCCTAAAAATCATCCATAAAGGATTGGTATTAACCCAATGAAAAAATTCTCTGCTCTGCTCCTTGCAGGAGCTATTGCATTTTCGGTTTCCAACTGCGGCGAAAAAGTTGAAGTCGAATACCCTGTTTTTCCTAAATCAAAAGAGGGACGCCAGCTTCAAAAATTCCTAGGCTCTATCCGCAACGTTGGATTAGCAGTCGAAAAACCCCAAAAAAGTCTTTGGGAAACCGTTTTCGGAGCAGGTTCCAGCTTTATTGATCAAATGCCTTCTAAAGTTTTCGAAGCTTTTGACAAGGAAACTTATTACAAACTTATCGACCTGAGCAAAAGAGCTGACTCTATCAATGAGGCTACTCTAACTCTTACCGGAATTACTAAAAGCCGTGTGAAACTCGGAAACCAATTAGGTGCAGAGGCAATTCTTCATATCGGTTATCAAAAACCATACACTGAGTGTGGAAGCGAGATGATGGTAGATTACGGCGCGGCTGCGTTGAAAGTTGGAGGAGCAATCGCTTCTATCGCAACTGGAAAACAAGTTGATACTGGAAATGGACCAATCAGCAAACAAACTGGTATCCGTTATATGCTTATTCCTCTAGATGCTACTTTAATCAAAGTAGAAACTGGAGAAGTTAAAAAAGCTGTAGTTTCTAACCCTGCAAAAGTTGATGCAGGAGTTGGTAATTTAGATTGCCCTTCCGTTCTTGACTCTTTCGGAAAAGCTTTAGACGAAGCTGCTCTTTACATCAAAGACAGACTTTCTCCAAAAGTTAAAACTGAGTATATCAAAGTATTCAAAGATGACGAAGATCCTGAAGTTGCAGGGTACCTTGACGATGGATACCAAGAGATCACTGGAGAAACTCCTAGCTTCAAAAAAGCGAAAGAGAACTGGGACAAAGCTGATAAAAAAGCTGGTGGAAAATCTTGGGGAGCAAAAGCAAACCTAGGAACTTACTACTTCCAAGCCGGAGACTTCGAAAAGGCTATCAAATATTACGAAGATGCGATGAAACTTACTGGAGCTGACAAGAACTACGTAAGAGAACTTCGTAAACGTGTAGAAGCGGCTGCTGCCGTTGATGACACTGAAAAGTAAGAAATTAATACTTTCTTTCGGTTTCGAGAAAAGCGGGCGGATAACGTCCGCTTTTCTTTTATGTAGTGTATTCTTCTTGTCAGATTGCAGCAGAACAAAACCGAATTTGGAAGAATGTTCAGATGCTCAGATCCATATTTCCAAACTAATCGCAAACGATGAAACTATGGAAAAAGGTGTACAAGCATTGATGTTAAGATCCATACTAAAACCTGAGACTAGCGAAGCGATTATCAGAAGTTGTGTGGAGAATAAAAGTTTGCTCCAAGTACAATGTGAACTTTCCAAGGAAAAGTTTTCTGATCTACAGGAATGTAAAAAACATGCTCCTAAAAGGGAAGAGACTGAAGGTTAAGGATTTTATTTCTTATATGAAACGAAAAGGGCCCCGACCAGTATCGGGGCCAATCAGATCTTAAAATACTGGAATTAAATTCACCGAAGGTTTCTGCAAAACTCCACCTGCCGGTGCCGAGTACGTGGCAGATTGTAATTCTGTCCCGTTTTGCAAATTATACCGTTTCAGATATGCATTGCTTGTGGAACCAGAATCAATGAAGGTAAGAAATACATCTGCATTGGTTCCAGTACTTACAATATCGATTTCTCGAAAGGTATTTGAGCTAGGATTATTCGGAAACGTGTTCGCAGTATTGTTCGGAAAAATTCCATTTATAGATGTCACATATTGTATTGGAACAACGCCAACACCTCCTATCGAAAAGGCTAGGATTGTTTCTCCATTCGATAATGCAGCAAGCTGAGCGGAAGTTGCGTATGAGCTATTGTAATAATAATAACTACTAGTCCAATTTGAACCGTCGGTACTTGTGCGGATTGTAACACCGTAACCCGGTAAAGGAGTCGCGTAAGAAACCCAGATCTTTTCCGCAGCTGATCCGGCGCCTGTCACGACTGCTGACAAAGAATAATTATAACTTCCTGATCCACCATACGCGAATACATTAGTCCAGTTGATACAATCGCTACTTCTATAAACACTCTGGCCGCCTTGGGGACTCGAATAGTTCAGATAAAAATTTCCTTTAAAATAAACGAAGCCGAAAGAGGAAAACGTAGAGAAGCTAATATTACTCGCTGATAAATCTGTCATGGCAAGATTTCCCGTTGTAATTTGATTCCGAGGAGCGGAAGCAAAACGAATTATATTTCCTTTTGCATATGCCATATAGCTAAGCCCTCGATCAGGCGCATTCGCGATTTTCACTGATTGAACACCCGTATTTTGCGAATAATATGCTAACGGACTCTGTGGTGTCGGATAGATGCCGGATTGTCCTAAAATTTGTCCACCTGCGGAAATGCCACCAGCACTACCGTTTTCGACAGAAAGAGCCAATTCCATTTGATTCACTGGAATTACTTGATTCGGTTGGAAATCGATGTAGTAATTCCCACTTCCAGAGGTACTATGATTTCCGTGAGTTGCAGGACACATACTCTGAGAAACTAAAGGTCCGTAATGAAGGACTCCGCATTGGTTGCACCATCTCCATTGATCCTGCTGAGAGTTTGGAGAAGTGGAAGTGAAGCCTAGAACATACGAACCGCTTCCTGTAGAATCATGTGCTCCTCCCCTTGGACAAACATTCGGGGCACCCGAAAGATCGAACCAGATTGCCTGGCAATTTTTACACCAATGCCAATGGTCTTGGTATCCAGATGGAGTGGGTTGCCCGTTGCTAAGATAGGGAAGTTGATAGTTTGCACTTCCTATTGCTTCATGTTGTCCGCCATCTCTGGGACAAATGCTATTAGGAGGTTGCCCCGGACCAAAATAAAAAAGTCCGTTGCATTTATGGCACCAAGCCCAATTTGATTGTGCTGACATGCCCGATATTACAGTTTGCGCACTCACGGAATGAGTAGGAGCAGAACCTAAATTTTTAGCCGAGGACAAAAGGCCTGAAAGGAAAGAAACTTCATTCTCTCCATTATGTTCATGTGGGATACAATTCCCAATCATTGGTGAAAGAATTAGTATCAATAAAACTGCACTGATAATACGTGAACGCATAAATGCTCCCTAAGTTAAAACGGATCTGAGGATTTTTAGGAAATAAATTATTAATTACTTCGAAATAACAAATCGGAGACACATATAATCATAGATTAGAAACTTTGTATATCGCTCAAATGAGTAGTTTTATTCATTTTTCCGGATTGTAGAAACCGAAGAAGTCTAAAGCCTTGTATTCAAGGCTTCTTTATGGCAAAGTTAAAACTAGTACAATTGCCTGTTCCTCCTCCTACAGCCTTTGCAGCTACTGGAAATGTTCCCTTGGCGGCGGGCTGCTTAGCTGTATCTGCTCGAGAGAATGGCCTGGAAAAAAAAGGCCTGGAGCTAGAAGTTTTAGATCCTGATATCACTGATAAAGAAGGCGATAGCCAACTTGCAGACAGGATCGCAAAAGATGAGCCTGAGTTTTTGGGCTTCTCACTTTATCTTTGGAATACTGAAAGAAGTCTTCATCTCGCAAAAGAAGTAAAACGTAGATCACCATCCACTAAGATCTTAATTGGTGGACCTGAAGTAAATCCGGACAATCCATTTGTTCTTTCCGAAACAGGTTATGATATAGCAGTCTCTGGAGAAGCAGAGCATACATTCTTCGCTCTTATGGACACTCTTCTCAAAAAAGAAGATCCTAGAAAATTGCCGAATATTGCAGTTAGGGAACAAGATGGAAAGATGGGAATATTTTCCCGGGAAGAGAATGCCTCCTTCCCACTGACTAGTTATCCTTCTCCTTATTTGCAGGGGTTTGTGCCTGTGGATCCTGCAAGATCTACTTACTTGGAGACTGTAAGAGGATGTAGATCTCAATGCACTTATTGTTTTTATCCTAAGAGTAGTAATGTATTAAGAACTTTAGATATACCTGAGACGATCAAACTTCTCTCCAATTTGAAAGATAAAGGAGCCAAAGAATTAGTATTCTTAGATCCTACATTCAATCATAGACCTGGCTTCGAAGAATTTTTAGATGCAATCATAGATGTAAACTCAGACAGATCCATGACTATGTTTGGAGAATTAAGATCTGAAGGAATTACAGAAAAGATCGCAGACAAACTTGCATTAGCAGGTTTCAATCGAATCGAACTAGGAATGCAATCCATCAATAAGGAAACCTTAAAACGAGTAAAACGTTTTGGAAGTCCGGAGAAGGTTGCCGAGGCCGCGAGAATGTTGGCTGATAGAGGAATTGAACTCTTATTAGATCTGATCATCGGACTTCCTGGAGATACTCCTGATGATGTGATGGAAGGGATCGAATTCTTTTATGGACATGGACTGGGAGAATGGGTGCAAGTGTTTCCCTTATCCATTTTGCCTGGAACTGCGATGAGAAAAGATGCAGAGTCAGAAGGTTTGGTTTATCTTCCTAAACCTCCTTATAGAGTGATCCGAACTCCTAATTTTAGTGCAGAAGCCCTTAGTTCCACTTTGTTTCGTTCAGAAGATAGATTGGATAGAAGGTTGGACGAAACTCCTCGAAGCCTATTATCAGATCCAGATCCTTCAGTTTCCGATACATTTTCATTTTCTCCAGGACTCGCCGAAAAATTTGCATTAGAAGATTTTTCAATATCAGGTGCAAGACATGTTTCTATTTGGTGGAGAGGAGGTAATTTAGAAAAATCTAAAAAAGAATTCTTTGATAGATTGAATTATAGATTTACTAAAGATCCTTTTGCAGTCACCGACCTGGTTTTATATCCTAAAACTTCTTTCGATCCTGACTTGATTACAGAGATTATGGAAGAATTTTCCAAGGTCCCAGCGTCTTATCTTTCTCGTACACTCGCGCACCGAGGAGAAAATATGCTTCATAGGATTGTTCTTGTTCTCCCTCATGGGGTTTCTTTTCCATTAGAATGGGTTTCTGAGATTAGAGAATATATTCCGGTTTTCCAAGAAATGGAATGGGAAGAAGCAGTTCAAAAATCAGCAGAGCTTGGAGGAGAATTTGCAGGAGCAAGGATCATTTCTAAAAATGAAAACGGCTCCGCGTGGAAAGTCCTAAAAGAAAATGCAGATCCGGAATCTGTAACCTTTGCAGATAGAATTTTAGAAAAACGTTGGTGCTGGGAAGTTTTAGGTTATTCTGAAAAATAGAATTTATACTAAATAATCCGATTTATACAATACTTAGATTTTTCAGTAATTTTTCAAAAAACCAAATCCTGACGATTTTATACAATTTTTCTCCCAAGTTTGCGGTTAGGATCTTTCCATTATTGGAGAATGAAATGTTGAACAACCGTAAGAAAGTATATGATTTCCCTCATAAAGCCCTTCGTTATGGGATCTCAAAATTAGTACAGGAAGCTGGAAGAACCGATTACTCCGATCCGAAAGATGTACTCCAACTTTTTGAATTAGGAGAAGAGATCTTTCTAATGTTAAAAATTCATGCGAGAGATGAAGAAGGAGTGAGTCTTAAACATTTAGAAGAAAAAGATCCACAGGCGTCTCTCAAAGATAAAGAAGAACATAAATATCTGGATGAAAAAATAGAAGAACTAGAATCACTTTTGGATAGAATCAAAGAAGAAGATGAACAGGCTCACGATCTCTCCGAAAAATTTTATACAAAGTTAATTCGTTTCCAAACGGATTACTTTTCCCATATGACCAGAGAAGAAGAGGAAACTCAAATCAGATTACATTTGTACTTTTCGGATACTGAATTGGATGAGCACCAAAAAGAGATCATGAGTTCTTTAGGCGGAAATGAACTTAAAATTTGGGCAAAATATTTGATACCAAATGTTCCGACTCCGATCAAAAATAGATTCGAGGAAATGTTAAAAACCTTCTCTTGAACTATGGTATTGGTTTGTTATAAACCAAGTAAGTCACTTGATTTTTGGGCGGGTTTCCTATAAGATCCTTCTCATGAAGTCGGACAAATCCGAGGTATTAAAAGAATTTCGCACTCTTCCAGGAGTGGGTAAAGTAATCGCAGAAGATCTCTGGAATCTAGGAGTTCGCAGTAAGGCTGAACTCGCAAAATTAGATCCTGAAAAATTATACGAAGAAATTTGCGAATACCAAGGTGCTCGAGTAGATCTATGTATGCTGTACGTATTTCGTTGCGCAGTATACGTTTCTGCCACTTCCGATCCTGAACCAGAAAAAATGAAATGGTGGTTTTGGAAGGATAGGCAGCTTGTCTGATCTGATCCGGATTTCTTGGAGCCATAAAGAATCTCCCGAAACTTATACAATTCTTCCTGGAGAAGAATGTGTAATTGGAGTTCAAACCAAGGGAAGAATTTCCTTAGGTTCAGGCAAACAATCTAAGACTCTTGCTAAGGCCGGGATAACTGGGATTTTAAGGGGGCCAAGAACTTTCATCTCAGAGAAAAATACAAAATCACTTTTAGTTTATATTTCTCCCTTGGTTCTTTCTAGAATGATCTCTGTGCCGATGGATCAAATCAGCGATTCAAGTTTATCTTTAGAAGATCTGTTTTCCAAGGAAATGATCTCCGGATTAATTGCAGACTGTGAAGAAGCAGATTGGAAAGGTCAGGAGGCTTCTTGGAGCTTAGAAAAATTTCATCGCCTTCTCCCCATAAAAGAAGAAAAGGAAAAATTCTTACCAGAGGCAGTTCTCCGGATCAAATCGTCATTTGGAGAAATTGGGATCAAAGGTTTGGCGGAGGATTTGGGCGTAAGCCAAAGTAGTTTAGAAAGAGGTTTTAGATCCAGAGTGGGTTTAAGTCCAAAAGAATATGCAGGACTTGTCCGGTTCAGAAACATATTCAGATTTTATAATTCTTCTTCCAGTTTCACCGAACTCGCCTTGGAAGCAGGTTATTATGACCAGGCACATTTTATTCGCGAATTTAAGAAGAAGACAGGTTTTAGTCCAAAACAATGGTTTCGTCAGAATGAGAGCCTAGGATTAAATCCTAATTTTTAGAAAAAAATTCTCTTTTGATGGCAGGATGTTTTCGGATTAAGTCCAAGGATTTTGCGATCAGTATCTTAGCTTCCGGAGAATGATTCCAGACGTTTAATCCGGAAGGATGAGGCAAAGGAATCCAATCCAGTTCCACTCCATAGTAGTTTTTCTTAAACTTCTTACCGATTACCTCATCCAGTTTGTATTTTTTATTATCTACTAGTTGATCGATAGCGAGTTTACCTATCGGAATGATGAGCTCAGGTTTATTAAATTCAACTTCGAAGCGCATATATCTGGAACAATTTTCTACTTCGGAAGGATTTGGTTTTCTATCCCCACTTTTTGCTTTGCCTGGGAAACATCTACAAACAGCAGCCATATTCACTTTAGATCTATAGACTTCTTCTTCTATTCCTATAGATAAAAACCATTTGAATAAAGTTTTACCTGCTGTGTATGCGAATGGTTTTCCGAATTTTTCTTCGTGGATTCCTGGAGCCTGGCCTATGCTCATAATTTTTGCACCAGGAATACCACCTTGCACAGGGTTGCCCACCATGTCTGGACAAAGTCTGCAATGAAGTAATGTCTCTATATGTTTTTTAAATTTTTGAGAATCGGTCATCGCCAACGGGTCAAGGCGCTAAAAGTTTCCAAGCTTCTAAGGAGGTGCTACCTACTCGGATAAGACTTTTTAATTTAGTAAGTTCTAAAATTTTATTCACTTGAGAAGAAGGGGAGAAGACCGCGATGCCACCCTTGCCGCTCTTTACTAGTCTGGAATGTGTCGCCATAAAAACTCCAAGCCCAGAAGAATCTATGTACTTCACATTTTCCATATTTACTAAAAGATATATGAATCCTCGATCGAGTAGATGAAAGAATCTTTCTTTCATGATCTGGGCAGAATATAAATTGATCTCGCCAGAAATTTTTACAACCACTGCTTCTCTCGGAAGACCCTCCGGAATATTGTCTTGATCAAGAAATACACCCAGCTCGGGTGCATCATGATCAAAATCTTTACTGTCCAGGTTCCAAGGAGTATCTGCCATAGTGTTGTTCGCTTATTTTTACCGAATGCGAAGACTATCGAATTACTAGCCGTTTCTGCAAGGATTTTATCCCATTTTTCAACGATCTAAATATCTTCCCTTACACCTTCTGAGATAGAGAATTTATAGATCTTCGCATTTAGTCCGAATTTTTGGAAATATTCCTTTTCGAATTTGGAGAATAAGGAAGAAGATCTGCCTTCTTTGTCTAAAACTAAGACACAACCTCCAAATCCTCCTCCAATCATTCTGGCCCCTAAAGCATATTCAGAACGGAACCATTCTACTATAAAATCTATTTCATCACAGGAGACTTGGAAGTTTTTGGAAAGAGATTCATGGCAAGAGTAAAGTTCTTCTCCTACCTTCTCCGCATTTTTATCCTTTAAGGAGCGGATAACGTTTTGGGCTCTGGATCTTTCTCCCAAAATATGAGTGGCTCTTTTAAATTCAGCCGGAGTCAGCTCTGCTTTTTCGATTAAAGAGAAGTCTGCTTGGCTTAATGTTCGAACCTCTGGAGAAATTTTATTACATTTTGAAGTCGCGGATTCTACTTCCTTTCTTCTGTCATTGTATTCACTTTCTTTTAGGCTATGTGGAACATTAGAATCGATCAGATAGAATTCATAACCAGGAAGATCTAAATTGTGATAAGAATATTCTAATGTTTCTGTATTCAAAGAAATACAAGAAGAAGGTTTAGCCACTGCGATCACGAACTGGTCCATGATCCCGCAGTTAACACCTACAAAATGATTTTCCGCGGCTTGAGCGAGTACCGCAATCTTCTCCTTGCTAATATCCCAGTTGAAAATTTTAGAAAGCGCAAATGTTACTCCAACTTCTACAGCAGCAGAAGAAGAAAGTCCTGCGCCTTGGGGGATGTTTCCTGTAAAAGCAAGATCGAAACCTTCTACCCTTAATCCTAACTTTAGAGCCTCTGAGATGACTCCTAAGATATAATTTGCCCAAGGTTTTTCTTCCGAGTAGGTAAGTTCTTTTGTTACAAATTCGGATTTAAAATCCAAGGAATACAATCTGAATGTTCCGAGTCCGTTTGTTCGGATTGCAAAATGCGTTCTGAAATCGATTGCAGCAGGGAATACCAGACCACCTGCGTAATCCACATGTTCCCCTATGATATTCACCCTGCCTGGAGCGGAGAAAAAACGAATTGGGCCAAGGTTCGGCGCGTCCGGAAAAATATTGGATAGAGAAGAGGAAAGATTCTCTCGGATAGAAAGAGTCATTCTGGAAAATAAAATCTAAGTCTGAATACTTACAAGGGATTTTGGAAATTTAGAACATTGAATTATTTCGTTTTTCCTTGCTATTCCAATTAACATAAGTAATTTGTCTCGGATGTCCGATTTTGAGGAATACCGATGGCCTTTTCTTTAGAAATAAACGATAGATTTGCCTCGGAATTTGCAGATCCTAAAACCTATGAGCTCTTATTAAAAGAGTCAGGCATTGCGTTACAAAATCTTCTCTCTGGAAAATCCCCCGGCTCCGAATTTTTAGGCTGGGTCAGACTTCCTCAGGAGACCCAAAGAATAGAATTAGATATAATTCATTCTGAAGCCCAAAGACTCAGAAAACAATCTGAGACGATTGTTGTGATCGGGATTGGAGGTTCTTACTTAGGAGCCAAGGCAGTTATCGAAGCTTCTAAACCTTATTTCAAGACTCCAAGTTTAGGATCACCTGAGATCGTTTATGCGGGACATCATTTAGATGCACGTTATCATTCAGAACTTTTAGAATATTTAGAGAATAAAGAATTCTCGATCAATGTGGTTTCTAAGTCGGGAACTACTACTGAACCTGCTTTGGCATTTCGTTTACTATGGGATCTTGCCAAAAAAAAATACGGCGCAAAAGCAAAAGATAGAATAGTTGCTACGACTGATAGTTCCAAAGGTGCTTTGCGAAAAATGTCGGATGAGTTAGGGTTTACAACCTTCTCTATTCCGGATAACGTAGGCGGAAGATATTCAGTTCTAACACCTGTCGGACTTTTTCCAATTGCGGCCGCTGGAGTAGACATATTTTCTTTTTGGGAAGGGTTTTCAGAAGCTGCCGACTTTTTGATTTCGGAAACTTCTCCGCATAAAAATACGGCATGTATTTATTCGGCTTACAGAAATCTATTTTATAGATCCGGAAAGAAGATAGAAGTAATCGCAAATTATAATCCTTCTATCCGAACTCTAACCGAGTGGTGGAAACAATTATTCGGAGAAAGTGAAGGTAAAGAAGGTAAGGGTATTTTTCCTGCTTCTGTGGAACTGACTACCGATCTACATTCTCTTGGGCAGTATCTGCAAGAAGGGGAACGTAATATTTTCGAGACCGTCCTTTATTCCAAAAATACTGGTGCAAAGGTTTTGGTTCCCAAGGACTCAGACGACTTGGATGGACTCAACTTTTTAGCTTCTAAAAACTTAGAAGAAGTAAACTTACAGGCTTTTCTTGGCACTTTAGTAGCGCACTCGGAAGGTCGGATACCATGTTTGGAGATTTTGTTTCCGGATACTGGGCCAAGAAGCCTAGGCCAAATAATGTATTTTTTTGAATTAGCCTGCGGAGTTTCGGGGAATGTACTGGGTGTAAACCCGTTTGATCAGCCTGGAGTAGAGGCTTATAAGAAAAATATGTTCGCATTACTCGGAAAACCAGGTTTTGAAAATTTAAGAGAGTCTCTTCGCAAAAAAGGAGTCTAAGCTAGAAGATTCTTCTTTGGATTGATCGGTTTTTCACTTATCATTTCGAAAAGGTTTTCTAAAAGCTTGACAGAGATTCGTTCAGGTTTCGGATTAGATTCAGTATGGTCCTAAGAGGAAAAAAACTAAGGTTCGTTTCGGCTTCCTTAGCCTTATTTACTCTATTATTCTTTATCCATTCAGGACCATCCAACAGCCCTTATCCCGGGAAGAAGTCCGACCAATCACAAATAATCATCGGACAAGAGACCGATATAGAAGAATTAAGCGATCTCGCCGAAACCTCCGATCCTTCGGAAACGGTTTGGGGAGATTTTTTAACTTCTGAGGTAAACACTCCAGGTCTCTCTAACTCAAACCCTTCCCGCCAGGATAGGTTTCAATTTCTACACAATAAATTATTATCTCAGCATCTGCTGAATATTCCTCCACCATCTATCTCCTAATCTAAGCTTCGAAAGCCAGTCATGGCCTAACTAGCCGTACTCCGCTTTCTTTAGCTAAGCGTTATCTAGTTTCGCGCTCAAAATAGAATTTTCGGAGATCACATCGTAATATTTTCCCATCCAATATAGCACCAATTTAGCCGGTCCCAGGTCTTGGGCTTAGGCCCTTCTCCGGGGACCGGTTCCTTTTTCAATCTCAGATCTATAAAAAAAGGCAGACACGGACCCCAATCTCCCGATACTTTTGCGGGGAGCCAGAACTCCGTAAGCGGATGGAAATAGAATTAGCCAAAAAGGAACGTTTGATCCGAGGGATGGAACTCGGAAAAAAGATCGTCCTTCACGGAGTGGTACTTTCCGAATATTATAAATCCAACGTGGAGAATTATCTTCGGTTCTGTTTGGAATATTACCAAAAGACTGATATTCTTCCTCCTTCTCTTTCTCTCATTTATTCCCTATTAGAAATGGCCTTTAAGGAAAATTGTAGGAATTCCTACTTTTTGGAGAAGGGTTGGGATCCTCTTAGTTCAGAATCATTAACCGAAAGAGAAGCTGAATTCGAGACAAGCTGGGACTTCTCGGATCCATTAAAATTAAAGAATAGATTAAAAGGAGAAGGTTCCGTACTTAGGACCACCATCCACCATTCGGGTTCAGGAGTTTCTTTAGAGATCGCAAATTTAGCTCCTATTACCTCTGAAGCAGAAGAAGCGCTAACAGAATATCTTTCCAGAGCAAAGTCCTACCAAGATCTTTCAGAATACTACGAAGATTATCCTTTCGATGAAGAAGGAAGAGAAATCGGCATAGCATTAGCAATATTACAATTTAAGGAAATAGGATTGGATCCTAATCTTCTTAGATTTGATACTATGGAAGGAGAGCATGTTTTCAGATTAGAGATCAGTTTTGGTGAGGAATATCTTTCTCTTAGGACCAAATTGGAAAATGATGAAGATGTTCGACCTTTTCGGTTCCATTCCCAAGCGGAGAAGGATGGGGAAACAATTTCTCCTTGGAAGATATCAGTTTGTAAGATCTGCGGAAGAACTGTGGATGATAGGATCTTCTTCCATACTATTCCTGCTGATGTTGTCGCAAAAGCAAAAGATCTTCCATTTACGGAAGAAGTTTGTGCTTGGTGTTTGTCTGGCTATTTGAAGTTATAGATCAGGCTGCATCGCATAAAGTTTATTATAAAATTATGATTCAATCTACCTATTACCCTCCTAAACCTATACATCTTTCCGGAGATCGTGTGGAACTTGTACCTCTTGGTTTAGAGCATACTGATGCATTGACAGAAGCTCTGCATGATGGAGATCTTTGGAAACTTTGGTACACAAATATTCCGGAACCGGAAAGAATGAGTGCCTGGATCCAAAAAGCTTTAGAAGAACAAGAAGCAGGGCTCTCTCTTCCATTTGCAGTTATCCGAAAAGAAGATTCAAAACTTTTAGGAACTACAAGATATTTGAATATAGAAAAGGACGCTCGAAGATTGGAGATAGGAGCAACATGGTATCCTAAAGCAGTTCAAAAAACTTTTGTAAATACAGAATGTAAACTTTTACTTTTGGAACATGCCTTTGAAACTTTGGGTTGTATCGCAGTGGAATTCAGGACCCATATAATGAACCTATCATCTAGGAAAGCGATAGAAAGATTAGGAGCAAAACTGGATGGGATACTCAGAAATCATCGAATTAGCAAAAACGGCACTCTAAGAGATACCGTCGTTTACAGTATTACGAAAGAAGAATGGCCTACAGTAAGAGGAAATCTTTTGTTTAAACTGGGAAAACCGCAGGTTTAAACAAATTTAATATTATTTCCAGTTTTCTAAAACTCCATCGATCACACCATAGATTTGTGCTTCAGAAGGAGTAAGCCAGAGATCTCTATCTGTATCTCTTTCCACAACTTCTAAAGGTTGACCGGTTCGTTCAGAAACGATCCGATTGATTTCCTTCTTATCTCTTTCGATCATGGAAGCAAAAATCCCAATATCGGTTGCCTTTGCTTGGTAAGTTCCAGGAACATGAGGTTGGTGTAACATGATCCTGCTATGAGGAAATGCGAATCTTTTACCTTTTGTACCTGAAAGAAGAAGTAGTGCACCAAAACTTGCGGCCAATCCCATACATACAGTGCTCACATCATTTGGGATCAGATCCATAGTATCCAAAATAGACATACCGGAAGTGTTCGCACCTCCAGGACTATTAATCACAAGTGTGATATCCTTTTCCGCATCTTGATTAGAAAGAAATAATAAACGTTCTACCACATGTTTTGCAGAAGAATCATCTACCTGTCCCCAAAGAAAAATTTTTCTTTCTTTGAGTTGGTTGTCCTCCATGCGGAGTCCCGGAAATTGGATTGGTTCTACTAAAGTATCAGTCATTCTATTCTCCAATCAGGAAGCGATTGCCATAGGTCCGTGTAGGACTTCCAACCAATCTTTTCTGTCCGATTTATTTAAAAGTTGTCTGCGTAATAATTCTCTACTTCTTCTCAAACGGTTTTTCAAATTACCGATTGGGATCCCTGTTTTTTCAGTGATCTCTTCGTAGCTCATCTCGCCGAAATATCTCAGATTCAAAAGTTGTTTCTCTTCGTTAGGAAGTTCATCCAACGCTTCTAAAACTTCTGTTCTCCAAGTGTCTCCTGAACGAGGAGCGGCCCTAGTGATCTCAGGATTTAATTCAGTCCCGAGCAGATCTTTTTTTCTTAAGATACGATCGGAATGTTTTAGCACCAACCTTCTGAGTAAGAAAGGAAATGCTTCCGGCTGCCGTAACGTTGGAAGAACTTTCCATGCTTCTAAAAATACTTCTTGGCTTAGATCCTCTGCCTTGGATTGATCTCGGATCCTTTTGATAGCCTGACTACTGACGTATTTTTCGAAACGGGTCATCAACTCCGTCCAAGCCGGTTCTTCTCCTTTGGAAGCTTCTGTGACTAGTACTTTAAAATCGCGCATATCTGTTAGAAGGTCCCAGTTTGCATTTTGGGGTGTACGGATCTAAACTATTTTTGCATTTTCGGGACTCTTGACCTCAGTCTAGATTTTGGTGATTTGCCGCAGATTGCGATGTTGGAGCTCCTACAATAGTAAAAATTGGGGCGACTCCTGACTTCGTCAGGACCGGGCTCTTCGCTCCAATCAGCGAAGCCCCATAACAAATTTTTTAATTCAAAACTTTTTTCCTTACAATGGTGCATCGCCGGATTTCCGCTGCGATCCCTGTCGCTATGAAGTTCTATATTCGAGTTTGTTCTTACATTCTTTCTCAGATGCAAGGTTAACGGCATTGGAGAGTGGGGATAGATGTAGGAGTTCCTACGGAGATTAGGGAGCAGAATTCGTTGACGGAGGGAGAATTTTGTGATATGGGGAATGAGCTCTCCCACAAGCCACTCCCCCCAATCCCAAATGCAGGGCGGGGGGCAACTTTATTTTTTGTAGGAGTTCCTACGACCTCTGACCCGATTTGATTCTTAACCAACTCACGCAAAGTTGCGAAGGTTTAGTTCGCAAAGAGTGCACCAAGATCACTGAGGGAGTTTGTTATTCTTTAGTGTTCTTATACTCTGTGTGCTCCGTACGAAAATTATGAATAGTCTGAATTCAAGAATGGGAAAAAGTTTAAGAAATGATAATCAACTCCGAACATAGACCTTGGCCAATTCCTAAAAGCAGTTGGAGAATGAAACAGATTTGGCATGATCTATTATTTATCCATTGGCCTTTGCCGATCTCAATGATCCGACCATTTGTTCCTAAACGTTTAGAAATTGATACATTCGAAAACCAAACTTGGATTGGAGTAGTGCCATTTCATATGAGCGGAATCAGAATGAAAGGTTTGCCTGTAATGCCGATCGCTTCTCGTTTTCCCGAAATTAATGTTAGAGTGTATGTTACTTTAGATGGAAAACCTGGAGTATATTTTTTCAGCTTAGATGCGGAGAGCTGGCTAGCAGTAAAAGTTGCGAGGGCATTTTATCATCTTCCTTATTATCTGGCGAATTTAGAGGTTACTGAAAAGGAAAATAGGATTTTGTATCAATCCCAAAGGACTTCTTCTAATGGTAGGTTTTGTTTTCAGGCGGAATATGGAGCGACTTCGGATGTTTTTCAGGCTAAGAAGGGGAGCCTGGATTATTGGTTAACTGAAAGATATTGTTTATATTCTAATAATAAAAATTCTTTATATAGATGTGAAATTTTGCATAAGCCTTGGCCTCTACAAAAAGCGGATGCAAACATTATCCAGAATACAATGGCTGATATAGAGGGGATTCGCCTTCCGGATATAAAACCGATATATCATTTTTCTAAAAAAACAGAAGTATTGACCTGGGGTTTAGAAAAAGTTTAAGAAGATATCCTACCTCTAAACTCAACCCAATCGCTCGAAAGCCGGTCCGAAAAATCAGTGTCCTTGTATTTCTCGTAAAACTGTTTTTCACCTAGATCCAGAAACGTGCCCGGGAAAATTTTCCCACCCAGGCGGTTTTGAGAAGAAAGTTTACGGAATGTATCTGCAAGATCATAAGGTTTGTTAGGTTCTAGATCAGAAAGACATTCTGCCTTCATCCAGGAAAGTCCCAGATAAAAATATCCGCCTGTTGTAAATTGGACCATGTCGTCATACAAACTGAGTCCTGTGTAATTCGCATTTTCCGGAATTTTAGATAAATATAATATACAATCGAATCTCTCTTGGTCTTTTTCGTTTGGCCAAGGAGTAAAATCTGGTTTTGGAAAAAGAATAAAATCGGGATTTAAGACTAAGAAGTTATCTTTCAAATCCCAAAATTTTTCGATTCCTGTGCGAATCCCTCCACCAGTTCCTAAAATTTCGGGAGTTTCTTGGGAAAAGTGTAATTGAGGATCTTTAAAATCTTTTAGCTCTTCTTGTATTTTTTCCCCGAAATAATGCAGATTGAGGATGCCGTCTTCCACGCCCCAGGACTTAGCATGGAAGAGAGAATAATAGATAAGAGGAATATTATTTATTTTTAATAGCGGTTTAGGAAGAGACTTGGTCCATTCTCCCATCCTGGTTCCGAAACCTGCACATGGAAAGAATGCTTTCATTCTAAAGTTTTTCCAAAAATAAAGTATTCTCGGATAATTCTTTCTTTAGTAGATGAAAGAATAAAAACAATTGGTCCGGGAAAAGTCCAACTTGTACAATCTCTAATAAATTATCTAAACAGTTGAGAACACTCTTTCTGTATTTGTCCTGCTTCTTTTCCGCAACTAACATAAAATAAGATCCAAGTGCCTTGTAGGATCTTTGTAAACATTGTAAATAATAACATTCTCTTGGTTTTTTGAATCTATTATCGGTGAGTTTTAGGAAGAGAAGGAAAAGCCCCTGTCTCATCGCAAACGGGATCGGTCTATACGCATCGTATAGCAGACTAGAAATGTCATAGAATGGAGTTCCCATTCTTGCATCTTGGAAATCGATCAATGTCAATTCTCCAGTAGGGGAGAGCATGATGTTCCGTGCATGAAAGTCCCGATGACAGAATACCTTGTCCTTATATTCTGCTAAAAACCCAGAAGCTTCTTCCAAGAAAAAAACAACTTCTGGTCTAAGTTTAGTCTTGAGTTTGAACATTTCAGAGAAATTAGTATATGAAGAAAACGTAAACTTATTTTCGAAATTTAACTTTTCATAGTCGAATTCACGAGTGGAAACCGGAGGTTCCGGTCTGGTTTTTTGTAGAGAAACCAAAAGTTCCAAAGATTTTACTAAAAAGGTCCTATATTCTGCATCATCTTGGATAGAACTTAGATCTGAATCTCCTTCGTCGGAAAGGAGCATAAGCTTATTGAACACATCCGTCTTATATATTTTAGGGACCTTGAAGCCGTGGTGTTCTAAAAAATGTCCAACTTCTTGAAAATCATGCTGAAAGACTTGGTCTTTGCATAAGATCTTTGTGGTGCCATCAGGATATATTGCGCGATAATATCTGCGTGCCGAAGCTTCCGGGTTGAGTGAGTCTATCTTTTCAGGAAACTTTCCATCTATCGCAAGGAAGCGAAAATCTATCTCACTTAAAACTTCGTTCATAGCCGCGTATGGCTAGTTCTACAATTTGTCCGGAAAGACCAAGCGGAATTCGGTGCCTTTTTCCGGCTCAGAATCGATTTCTATTCGTATCCCGAATACATCGGCTATCTCTTTTGCAACGAACATTCCAAGCCCAGTGCCTTGGCCTGTTTTCTTTGTGGTGAAGTAAGGTTGAAAGATCTTATTCAAAATATCTTTGCTCATCCCGACCCCGTTATCCCTGATCTTAACCATAGGATGATGATTTTTTTCTCCTACAGAGATCTCTATTCTTCCTTTATTCTCAGTAGCGTCTGCAGAATTTAAAAAGATATTAGAGAATAAAAGACTCAATTGATCTGCGTTAGAATGCACTGCTGTTTTTTCGGGACTTCTATCAAATACAATCTCACAATATTTTAAACGAGTAGTCTTTCTAAAAACTTCTATTACAGATTCTACTACTTCGTTTAGATCCAAATCTTCTTTGGCTCTGCCTGAATCTCCAGGTTTTCCAAGTTGTAATAAGTTGAAAGTCAGGTTCTTTAATTTTGTGATCTGGTTCCAGGTAACTGAGATTGCCTTATCTTTGATAGGTTCATCAGCATCTGGAAGTCTTGCTACTTCTATAAAACCTTGGATGGCAGTGAGTGCATTATTGATCTCATGACCAATGCTCGAAGCGATTGTGGTTAAGAATGCTCTTCTTTCTGCGTCGATTAGTTTTTCTGAGATAATATTTTTCTGTGTAATGTCTCTCGCGATCCCAGTATAATATGTTTTTCCATTTAGTTCATATCTACATACAGAAATATCAAAATTGAATTTTTCTCCACTTCTGCTCACTAATTCCGCATTATGTAATCTAGCAATATTTTGGTCAGATTTACGGCTCATCAAATGAGCGATCCTTTCCAAATACGCGCCGGTATTTTCATCAGAAATTAGAAGGGTAATCTTTTGTCCTACGATTTCATTTTCTAAGTATCCGAAGTTCCGAATAGCAGCTTCGTTTGCTCCTCGGATAAGAAGATCTTCGTCAAGGGTGATCACACAGTCGCCAGTGGTTTCTAAAATTAAACTATTACGATAATTTAGATCTTTAGACTGCTGAGCGAAGTGAGTCTTTTCACGGACTGCTTTTATGATCTTTTTAGATTTTCTGTCTCTATCTTCTTTTTCTTTACGGGCATTCTCTAATGCAGCTAAGATGTTTTGCCTGCTGACAGGCTTGGAAATATAATCGAATACTCTATTTCTAAGAGCTTCTTCAGCGGTATGAAGTTGAGGGTTTCCTGTTATGAGTATTACCGGAATATTAGAATTATATTTTTTGATCTCTCTTGCGACTTCGATCCCGTCTTTTCCGCCCATTAGAATATCAGAAATTACTATATCAACTGCGTGATCTCTTACGATTGTCATTGCGGATTCGAAATCTTCTGCAAGAAAAACATGATATCCTTCTCTAGAGATTACACGTTCTAAAGCGGTTCTTATTTCCGCCTCATCGTCGATGATCAATACGTTGGGATTTCTTTCCCTTGTCATAGTTTTATAAAGAATAAGTTCATTATACCTTTCCTACAGGCACTCGGACAGTGACCTTGGTGCCTTGTCCCGGATTGGATTCTAAATGTATGGTCCCACCATGATCGGTAATGATCCGTTGAGAGATAGTCAATCCAAGTCCAGTCCCTTGTTTGGTTCTCCTAGTCGTGTACAAAGGTAGAAATGCCTTCTCAGCGACTTCGGCGTTCATTCCGGGACCGTTATCTTGAATGGTAAAACTCACCATCTCTCCGTTCAAATATAATTCTTTTCGTGCAGAAACTTGTATTAAAGGAATCACCGGTTTATGTTCCATTTCGGAAATCGCGTTAACTGCATTTACTAGACAGTTGATCAATACCTGTTCGATTTCTTGCCAAGCAACATGGATCTGAGGAAGTTCAGGATTAGTAACCCGTTTCAATTCGATTCCATTCTTTTTACAACTCACCTCGATGAGTTCGCAAGCTCTCAAAAGAATAAAATAAGGAGAAACCAATTCTTTTTTTCTCGGAGCTCTTCTTCCTAGATCCAAAAGTCCTTTGATCAAATCTCGGATCCTTAAGGCGGCGCCTTCAACTCTCTTGTAAACTTTTTTTCTTTCGATTGGATCCGGATCTTCATGTTCTAAAAGATCTTCTAAATATAACAAACTGGATTGAAGCGGGTTATTTACTTCGTGTGCGATACCTGCTGCGATTTCTCCGATGGATGCAAACTTTGCGGTCTCATATAATTGTCTGTCCAAAATTTTAGTTTGGGTTACATCCGAGAATATTAACATCGCTGCGACAGGGAAATCCTGGTATTTTTTAAGCGGAAGGAACTTTATAGAAAAGTAATTCTCTTCTTCTCCCAATAACACCATGGAAAGATCCAAATATGCTGCTCTTTGCGTGCGAATACATTCTTCCAGTTTAACTAAGATCCCTTTTTGAGCCTCTTCCGGAAAAAGAGAAGGGAATTCATCATCCACATCCACATTTAAAAATTGGAATAAGTAGAATTTCAAAATAGGAGCTACTTCCAAAACTTTTCCCTGAGGATCCAATATTACGATCCCGTTATTCATTGAGGCGAATAAGTTCCGAAGTTTCATTTCGGAGGCACGGATCAGTTCTTCATTCTTCTTCTGTTCCGAAATATCTAATAAAAGTAAGATTGTCCCGATCCTATTCCCATAATCATCTTTCAGCGAAGAAGAAGCTAATAAAAACGGAACCTCATGCCTACCTCGGATCGTGATCCTAGTCTCCGCTCTCGATCCTAAAAGGATCATATCCATTGCTTCCGGTTCTAATTTCAGAAGTTCTCTTACTTGTACACCTACGATTTCTTCTTTAGAAATTCCTAATAAAGTGCTGATATTGTTATTCACATAAGTAATAAATCCTTCGTCGTCAGTAGACAAAAGAGGAACTTCTAAAGAATTTAATAGTGCACCTTGGAATTGTAGGATTTTTGCAGTTTCTCTTCTTTGTTTTTCTATCCTTAAATATTGAAGAGAAGAGAGAAGATCTTCTACTATCTCGAAATACAGATAGTTTTCTCCGGAATCGAATGCCATATTCTCTCGCGAAATGATCTGGATCCCGCCGATAATTTTACCTTCTTCTCGAATGATAAGGCTTAAGGATCTTCTGAAATCTTTTGCGACTAATGCTTCTTCCCATTCTGGATACACATTAGAACCAAATTCATAAATATGGAATTGTTCCTTTCCTTCTAGAAGAGTTTCGAAAGGAGATTTAGTTTTTTTTTCTTCCCAAGCAGTTTCTAAATTTTTTCTCCACTTAGAATCCAAGTCTGATTGGATGAGTATTTGATCTGTTCCATCTTCCCTTCTATAAAAACCCCAGACTAAACTATAATGAGGATTTTCTTTGAGAGTATCACAGATCTTTTGAAATAAAGTATTCTCAGAACTTAAACGTAAAGATCTAAGATTTAATTTTAAAAGTCGGAGAGACCTTAAGATACTTTGTAAATAATATAATCTGAGCTCTATCTCTCTGATCTCTGATCTTTGGTAGATGTGAAAAATTAAAGGTGAGTTTGGAGTTTCTGAGAAGGCGTTAATCGTGAAGTCAGCAAGAAGAAGTGATCCATTTTTTTTTCTCAAATTCCAAAGAAGGGAAATACCTAGTTCTTCTGCTCCGCCCCCGTAATTACCGATACTATCCGGGCGAGCGAGTAAATTGCCTAGGCTTAGAGTTTTTAGTTCATCTGGATTATAATCTAAGATAGAGCAAGCCTTAGGATTTGAACCGAGTATACTATAGGTCCCAGGCTCTAAGATTAGAATTCCTTCCTGGGCGGGAAAGAAGGCCTTTTCTAAGAGTAGAACTAATTCCCGATTCTTCATGAATTGTATATAATATCGGAATTCCGCATCGTAAAATTGATTTGGATTCCTTGCTAGATTCGACTAGAGAGGGAATCATTGACTCAATCTATGGATTTTGTATACGAACTTTTTCTTCGAAATTATACCAGGCAAAAAATTCGGTTTATGGAGAAGGAGCTGGGATTTCAGCGCCTGCAACTTGACCTGGGTGGGCATAAAATTTTCTTCTTACAGAGACCTTCTGCCCAAGGATCGAACAAAACTCTTTTTTTCATACACGGACTTCTGGATTCTGCCACAGGTTTCAGAAGACTGGCTCCTTTTTTACGAAATGACTTCAATCTTTTGGTCCCGGATATTCCCGGTTTTGGATTAAGTCCTCTTCCTAAAGTGAAATATTTGTATCAAGTAGATATATTTGCAGACCTTCTTTACAATTCGATCCGCAAACTCGCGTTAAACGATGTAGTGTTGGCTGGGCATTCCATGGGATCTTTGATCGCGATGATGATTGCAATGCGCGATTCTGAAAAAGAAAAAAGGATCCAGAGACTCGTGTTACTTTCTCCTGGCGGAATTCCGCATCCACAAAGAGACGAAATGAGGAAGTTACTTTTTCCTTCGAAAACGGAAGAGATTGAAAGACTTCTTACTGCATTGTATCAGGAGAATGTTCCGGAATTAGGTGGTATCGCAAAAAAAGCCCTGCTCAGCCAATGGAATAATTTAGCTCATCAGTTCTTAACGGAAAATACTCTAGATAGAGAAAAAGAAATTTTTCTGGGCAAAAAACTCTCTGCTGTTACCCAAAAATCTCTGATCATTTCCGGAACAGAAGATCCGATCACGGATCCTCCTATGGTCAAAAAGTTACATTCTTATTTAAAGAAAAGCAAACTGGTATGGATCCCAAATGCGAAACATGCTATTCACATGGAAAGGCCTAAGGAGGTTGCAGAAAAGATCAATTCTTGGCTTTGAAGATTGATGTTGGCTGAATTCTACTCCTCGAATAAGGGAGAAGAAGGTAAGCTAACCTTATAAAAAGAGTCTTTGTTGGGAAATAAATTATTTATTATTAAAACCTAATACTCTTCTTATTTATTTTCTCTTCTGAGATCCTATCTATAGGATAAAAAAAGACAGACACATAAATTTAAAAAAATGGCGAAAAAATTTCGTACAATATTGTTACGAGAAATCCAAATCAACTCTTGATCCGTATTAGATTTTATAAAATAAAAAAAAATCTTCCTACCTTCGTCCGAGTTTTTTGAAAAACGAATATAGAAATTAGAATCAAAAAACCGTAATACAAGGGACTGGCTGGCGGATAAAAAATGGAAAAAGTAAAAATAGCTATAGTAGAAGACAATTCCGAGTTTGCTCAAAACTGTGCAAACACTCTCTCTGTGATGGAAGAAGTGGATCAGGTAGAAGTATTTTCTTCTACCGAAGACTTATCACATAATCACCAAGATAAATTTGATCTTGTATTTATGGATATCGTTCTTCCTGGAAAATCCGGGATCGATTATATAAAAGAAAGATCTGAATTTGATAACGACCCTAAGTATATTATGTTATCTACGTTAGACACTGACGATGCTTTAATACAAGCAATGAAGGCTGGTGCAGTCGGATTTGTTCTCAAAAAAGATCTGAAAGACATAAAAGAAGTAGCGAGGATGGTGATGAGAGAAGGAGGGATACTTTCTCCTGGTGCCGCTGCGAAAGTGATTTCCTTTTTCAGGAAACCTCCAACGAAGGAGACACATTCTTTAACTCCTCGAGAAAAAGAAATTTTGAATCATATCATAAATGGTTATAGAACTAAAGATATAGCGCGTAACTTTGGGACGAAAGAAGGTACAGTTCGAATTCAGATCAAAAGTATTTTCAAAAAATTACAAGTGAACTCTAGAGTAGATCTGGTTCGTAAGTATTCTCGTTTCTAAAAATTTTACTAATCCAAAGTATCTAATTTTGCTGTGACAGTACACATTAGTTTTTGCGACACGGAAAGATTAGTTTTATATGAGGTTGAAATAAAAACTTAATTAATTTAAAATAATAAGTAAACTTGCTTTCATCGAATTGTTACTAGTGTATGGTATTCAACATGATGGAGATCCGAGAAACGGAATGGTCCGAAGCTCTGGCTCGTCTCGCTGTGGTAGTATCCACTTATAAACATGTCGGAAGTACTACAGATCAAGTCTTTCTGGCTTGCGAGTCATTATGGGCGGATTGGGACGGCTTCGAGCCAACTGGACCTGATTGGTTACAAGGTTTTGAGGAATCCATGGACGAAGGAGAGATGCAATATGCTTCAAACTCCTTTTCACAAGTAAGATCTCTATTGAGAGAAAAATTAGACGAGGTCAATCACACTTTCGAGAATGGAGAAGATTCAGTAATCGGTGATTTGATCTTAGAGTTATCTGACGGAATATATTCTTTATTAAACGGACCGGAAGAACCGGATAAAACTGTAGAATCTATACTCATAGAAGCAGAAAAACTTTTAGAGATACTTTTAGAATCTAATGATCTCAAATTTCCTGAGGATGAAAATTTGTCCTCTATCGATTTGGAATTGATAGAGGATTTGGGAGAAAGAGAAATTTTAAGAGAATTGATCTCCGCTTTCGAATCTGCAGTAGAATCCAAACAAAACGGAAAAGCATTATATCTTTTGATGTCCAGGATCTTTATAGTCCACTGGAGTTTTTACAGATTAAGAGTAGCTTAATTAAAAAATTCTAATTTTTCTTAGGCTTACTTTTGGCCTCTTGAGCCAGTCTTACTTCTTCCCTTAAATTTTCTGCTTCTTGCCAGGTGATCCCTGCTTGATCTAACATGAATGTTTCTAATTTTTTTCTCCAAACTTCTAGTTCTTCCTCTCCGTTTAGTTTTGGAACGTAAAACGGCTCTGAAATAAAAAATTCAGCTTTAGAAAATAGTTTTGGAACTGGAGTTCTATCCCAACTTTGCACAATGCTATAATGATCATATTTTGCGTAGTAAGATAAAATTGGAAACCCTGTCATAGAGGCCAACTGAATGATACCTGGTTTGAGAGTATAGACTGGGCCAGTAGGGCCGTCTGGAGTGATTAAACTGATACTACCTTTTTTAGCGTCATTAACTAGTGCCCTTAACGCAGAGGCGCCTCCTCTTTTACTGGAACCTCTTTTTGGTTTCATCCCAAAATGAGAGATCACTCTTGTGGCTAATTCTCCATCTTTGGATTGAGAAGCCATTGGGATCACTTCCAAACCATAACGTTTTACATAAAATTTATATGTGAAGTCTATAACGAATGGGATTTGGTTATGCCAAAGTGCTAAAACGAATCCTTTTTTTTGGAGAAGTAGCTCTTCTGTTTTTTTGGGGATATGTATTTTAGTCCAACGGACTGTAATATATATAATTTTTAATATTGAAGTGGCGATAAAGGAAGAAATTGCGATCTTCATGATCGGCCTCTCCCTTGGAAGAATGGTAATAAAAATAGCCAGATGGATGATAATACAAGTCCCATACTGTCTTTGAAAACTTCTGAATCCAGGTCAGGTTTAGGGTTATCTAAGAAATTATAAAATCCCCAAACAAAATATCCTATACCAACAGATTTTCCTAAACCTGCGATTAAGATCCTTCTGCTTGGATCATGAAAGTAAGAAGACCATTCAGTGGAATATAAAAGACTTACAGTTAGATAAGTCGGGATCCAAACTTGTGGATCCGATTTTATATAACTTAGGCCTGCAAATACGATCCAGATAATTACGGTCAGAAACCTAAAAAAACCGGACAGTTGTTTATTCATGACTTTAAGGGAGAATTTTCCCCGGATTCAAAAGATTTTTAGGGTCCAAAGATTTTTTGATCATTCTCATCACTTCTATCTCTGCAGAAGAACGAGAGAAATGTAAAAAGTCTTTTTTCAAAAGGCCGATCCCATGTTCTGCACTGATAGATCCATGATGTTTTTGTAATAGTTCAAACATAGAAGGGTCCACTTTCTTACATTGAGAGAAAAACTCGGAATCAGAAAGATCCTTAGGTTTTACTATATTCAAGTGAAGGTTTCCATCACCTATATGACCGAAAAGTGCGATCTCGAAGCCAGGATATTTGGAAGAAAGCAAAGATTGCATATCTTCCAAGAACGGATTCATATTTCGAAGAGGAAGAGATATATCATTCTTATGAACTGTATAATCTATAGAAATGGATTCACTGATTCCTTCTCTATATTTCCAGAATGTTTCTGCTTGTCTGGAGTTTTGAGCTAGGCTTCCGTCGGAAACATAACCTTTTTCCATAATGGTTTCTAAAAAGGAGAATAGTTTCTCATCATCTGATTCTTCAGTGATCTCGAATTCCATCAAAACATAGTATGGGCTCACTTCAGAAAATGGATCAGGAACATGTAGGTGATCCATCACCTTATCCAAACAATATTTGGTCAAAAACTCAAATGCCAAAATAGGCAAGGACATATTATGAGTTTCTTTAAATAATTCTAATATAGAAGGGAAGTCAGGAACCGCCGTGAAAAGGATCCTGTTATCCGCAGGTTTTTTGGTAAGTTTTAAGGTACATTCGGTGATAATTCCTAATGTTCCTTCGGAGCCAATGAATAGATGTTTTAGATCATAACCTGTATTGTTTTTCAAGATCTCGCCGTTAAATTCCAGGATTTCCCCTGTTCCTGTAACTACTTTCAGGCCCAAAACCCACTGGCGGATCAGACCATAATGAACTACTCTCACACCACCCGCGTTAGTCGCTATGTTACCACCTATATGAGAAGAACCTGTGGCTGCAAAATCTACAGGAAAATAGAAGCCTCTTTCTTCTGCTTCTTTATGCAGATTTTTAGTGATCATCCCCGCTTGTACAGTCAAGGAGCCGAAGAATGGATCGAAATCCAAAACCTGATCCATCTTGGTGAGTGAGATTACAATTTCGCCAGACTTGGCTACTGCTCCGCCTGCGTAGCCTGTTCTTCCACCGGAAGGAACGATCTTAATATCATTCTCGAATGCAAATTTTACGATTTCAGAAACTTCTTGGGTATTTTTAGGGAATGTTAGGATTTCATAATCTGGAACATATACTTTTGTTCTGTCCGTTCCGAAAGAAAGAAATGTCGCCTGATCCATTTGGGTTTCATCTTTGAAAAAAACCCTGTCGTCTCCCAATAGGGATTTGAGTTTATTTTTATTTTCCTGGCTAATACTCATATTTATTCCGTGAAGTTCATTCTTTCGATCTGGCTATCCACAGGCTTCTCGCCTTCTACTCTTTCTCTTTTGCGATAGATCCCGTCGGAAGAAAGTAATCTTGCTTTTACATTGTCCCTGATCTGAACATCTAAGATCTTTTTGATCCTATCTTTATTTTTTGCATCTAGTATAGGGAATAGAACTTCGATCCTTCTTTCAAAGTTTCTAGGCATACAGTCTGCGGATGCAAGGAAGATACTTTCTTCTCCGCCGGAAAGGAAATAATAGATACGTGTATGCTCTAAGAATCTACCTACGATAGAGATCACTGTGATATTTTCTGAAATTCCTGGAAGTCCAGGTTTTAAACAGCAGATCCCTCGAATGATCAGTTCGATAATCACTCCCGCGCGACTAGCATTATACATTGCTAGTATAATATGAGGATCTACTAAGCTGTTCATCTTGAAAATGATACGTGCAGGTTTTCCTGCTTTTGCATTTTCAGTCTCTTTTTCGATGAGAGCTAAGAATACAGTTTTTAGGTTATGTGGAGAAGCGGCCAGTTTGTGTAAGAAAGGCATCTTTGCATAACTAGTGATTGTATTAAAAATAGTGGAAACATCTTCAGTAATTTCTTTGTTAACAGTGAAGAAGCTTAGGTCCGTATAATATTTACTGGTTGTGGAGTTGTAATTTCCGGTACCAAGATGCACATAACGCACTAGATGTTCTTCTTCTCTTCTTACGATCAGAAGCATCTTGCTGTGGATTTTAAGTCCAACTACTCCATATACTACGTGAACCCCTCTTTCTTCCAGTTTTTGGGCCCATTTGATATTTCGTTCTTCGTCGAATCTTGCTTTTAACTCTACAAGTACTGTGACCTGTTTTCCGTTTTCAGCAGCCTGTCCTAAATATTGGATAATAGGAGAGTCTCCGCTTGTACGGTATAGGGTCATTTTGATCCCTAACACTTTCGGGTCTTCGCTAGAAATTCTGAGTAGGTCTTCGATTGCTCCGAAAGATTGGTAGGGGTGATGCAATAACCTGTCTTTCTTTTTGATCGCTTCGAAAATTTTCTCAGGAGATTCGAACTTTAAAGTAGTTTTTTGTTGGAAGAAGGTATACTTGAACTTAGAAGTATGCTCCAATCCGTAAAAATACATTGTATCACTAATATTTAATATAGAAGATACATCGAAAATCTCATGATCTTGTAGTTCCATGAGTTCTTTTAGAGTGTTCCTTACGAAAGAAGAAGTTCCTTCGTAAATATCCATCCTCACCGCGTCTCCCCAGATACGGTTTCGGATCTCTTTTTTCATAGTGATGAGTAAATCTTTTACAGAAGCTTCTTCATCTATGGAGATGTCTGCATCTCTTAAGATACGGAAAGGATAAACTTCTTTTACTGTCATTCCGTAGAATAAGTCATCCACATGTAGTTTGATGATCTCTTCTAATGGGAAAAATCTTCTGGTTTTACCTTCTCCCTTAAGTTGTAAAAATCTTGGTAGTACGGAAGGCACTTGAACTACAGCGAACAGATCTTTTTTAAGTCCTGTTTTTTCGTCGTCTGCGGTAAGGACGATCGCTAAGTTTAAGGATTTATTAAGTATATGAGGAAATGGGTGAGAGGGATCTATAGAAAGTGGAGTTAAGATCGGAGAAACATCTTCTTTATAATAATGTTTGATGTCTTCTATTTCATTTTTATTTAATTCATCTGGATTTAAGATAAGATGGATACCATTCTCTTTCATCTGCTCCAGAGTGTGAGTCAGCGTTTCGTATTGAACATTTACGAAATTTCTTACCTTATTGGATAGATCAGTTAAGATCTCGGAAGCTCTTTGGCCATTTAGACTTTTTTCGTCGTTACCTTCTGCCAGTATGTTTCTCAAACCTGCTACTCGGACCATATAGAACTCGTCTAAGTTTGATTCAGTGATACATAAAAATTTTAGGCGTTCCAGAAGTGGATTTTCAGGATCGGTAGCTTCTTCTAAAACCCGTTTGTTAAAATCTACCCAGGAAAGTTCCCGATCAAAAAAGATATCGGAGTTACCGATATGGATCGGTCCCTTGTTTCCATTTCCCCCACTTCCTAGAGTCTGGGTTTCAGGCGATTTTATCTTTTGGGCCACTGATTTTGTCCTACTTTCTTCTGGTTTAAAATGGACGGGCCGAGAGTCAAGCCTGCTTTCAGGGGAGAAGAAGCGGAAGATCCTGAGTTAAACCGCTTCTTTCTGATCTTGTTAAACTATCAGTTTTCCTGTTTCTCTTTCATCTATCAGGTAAGGATTTCGGACTTCTTTTGTTTTAGAGATCCAAACCTTTCCTGTTTTAGGGCAGAGAAAAGAATAAAGTTGGAATTTGGGTGCCACATCTTTTAAGGAAGAACATAACTCTGAATATAAAAATTCCTGCTCTTCTCTTGAACTCGCTTTTTCCAATAATTCTGCAAAGGTCAATGACTTAGCATATTTGATCCTTTCTTCTCCGGAACTTTCTTTAGCTCTACGGATCATTCCAGAGAGTCCTTTTGGATTTGTTCTTTTGTCATCACTGGAAAGTAATTGTTCATGAAATACTGATAGTCTTTGAAATAATCTCAACTCGGAAGATTCCGCAGCCACTGGAGCGGAAACTGAAACCACGGATGCCGCGGCTATGTATGAGAATACGTTGCGCATAAAATTCTCCTATATTATAAAAATTAAATATATGTGGAGAAGTTTCTAAATGATGAGTCGGATCGTGTATAAGTTTGAATTAAACGCAGAAATGTATAATGGCGCTTCAGAATCCAAGGAAGAAAGTAATGATTCTGAATGAGAGAATAGACCTAAACTTTTCCAATATATAGAAGCAGCTTCTGTTTCTATTCGTTCGGATTCTTTTTCTAAAATGACTAAATTAGAAAGAGCGGAATGAGAAAGTTCGAAATGAAAACTTTGTTTAGAATTTTTTGTCCCGGAGAAAGATGTTACCGTTCCGTTAGCAGATACTGCGAACGAAAAACAGAATACAACTAATCCTATGAAAGTCCGGGCAAACATATAAAATTGGACCAGAGATATTGTCGGTAGGTTTCCTATTTATTTTGAAGAAATAGGGATTGTCTTCAGATTTTAATATGTATTGACCTATTTAGATCATTGCTCAAAATTTCAGCATGATAGATCCAGAATACTGTGTCGCTTTGGCAGAATACAATAGTTGGCAAAACGAATCCTTATTAAATGTATCTGAAAAATTAAGATCAGGCGAATTGGAAGAAGATAAAAAACTTTTTTTTGGCTCTATGGCTAAAACCTGGAATCATATCATCATGATGGATCTTTCTTGGTTGGATCGATTCCATTCTAGGCCTATCCAAAAATTGGATTTTCATGAGATGCAGTTTTCTAATCTGTCAGAACTCAAAAAACTTAGGACTGAATTAGATTCGACGATTTCGGAATGGGTAAAAACCATTACCTCAGAGTGGCTCACACAAGATCTGAAGTTTTACAGTTACATGTACAAAAAAGAAATCACATTGCCCATATGGCTTCTGATCACTCATTTTTTCAATCATCAGACTCATCATCGCAGCCAAATCTCTACAGCATTATTACAAAGTGGATTGGACTATGGAGTTACGGATATTCCTTGGAATCCATTTTATCCAAAATCCAGATAATATATTCAGGAAGACGAATGAAACAGATCCTCGCATTCTTTTTGGCCTTTGCTTCTATTTTAATTTGGAATTGTGCCTCCGTAGAAAAAGTAGAACCTCGTAAAATAGAAAAGATCATGAAGGTCCATGCAGGAGGAGGTCTTCGTTTGAGGATCGCTCCTAATATAGAAGCTAAAAAAATAGATCTGGTCCCGGACGGCGACGTTGTAGAAACTTTAGGCGAGACCGGAGAAGTCGAGATCCAGGACGGTAAACAAGGCCGTTGGGTCAAAGTGAAGTGGAAGAAAAAAGACGGATATGTGTTCGGCGGATTTTTAGAATTTATCAACGTCAAATAATTTATACTTTTTGAATATTCTCCTGTTAAGGAATTCCATTGAGAAGATTAAGAAACCAATTTATAGATATTATTTCATTCCAAAACGCAGCTGGATATTTTGCTGCTATTACGTTCTTTGTGAGTTTATTTTCCTTATTGATCGATCCTAAGATCGGTGTATTAACTCCTGACATGTTGGATGGAGGAAGATGGTGGAATGCGGGCCTATTTGTATTTCATCTACTTTCTCCGGCTGAGATCCAAGCTGGAACTTATATGCCTTGGATCTTTTTGGCCTTCTACACGTATCTGGTTTTTTCCGTCGGAAAAATTTTGGAAGAGGACATGGGTTCTCTTCGATTTAATCTATTTTTGTTTTCTTTAATTTTCTTTATTACGATAGGTGGAGTTCTTTCTTTATATTACCCATTGTTTGTGGAGACTAAGATGATCTATGATTGTCTTTTATTGGCTCTTGCAATCCGTATGCCTAATTTAGAATTCTTTATTATTCCAATTCGAATGAAATGGATTGGGATCGCTTTATTTGTATATTTGTTCTGGGAAAGGGGAGACGAGATGAGAATGTTCAACTCTATCCTACCTTGGGCGGGATTATTTTTTGGATTCTCCAGCTTATTATTGTTCTTCGGAAGAGATATTTTAGGCACAAAGATCCGGGAGCGTAAAACCTCTAATTGGAAAGCCAAACAGTCAGAAGTATTTACAGTTCATAAATGTCATGTTTGTGGGGCCACTGAGGCAACGGATCCTCAATTGGAATTCCGCTATTGTGTGAATTGTGAAGATAAGGAATATTGCGAGAATCATCTTCATAATCACGCACATTCTTAAGAGATCTTCTTTATCCCTTAAGAGCGGATTTTTTGCATTCTGTTTATTCAATTTTTTTTAAACCGGATTGACTTTCTTTAGGTTAGGTGTGAAATCTTCCGGCACTCCAAAATTCTCTCTGGCCCGAAGAGAATTTTGTAGGATAACCTCCCGTGAATTCGATCGTCTACTGGTTTGAAGAATTATTTGCCTCTCTTCCTCTGTCTTTTCTAGACATCTGGGGCAGATTCGGCTATATTGTCGGGCTCTTTTTAATGATCTGCGCCTACGGAGGTTTTACTTTTAACCCCGGAGGTAAATTCGGTTTTGGTCGCCGAAAACAAAGCTGGGACACCCAGGCATTTCTAAGCATTCCATTCACTTTTGTTTTTATTTTTATCACAGGTTATGTAGGTTCTTTTATCGTTTTGGTTCCGGGTGCTCAGACATTCGAGTCCTTAAAGGATCTAACGGTTTTTCTTTGTATTCTTTTGTTCGGTTATCCTGCACTTCTTGCGGTTCCTTTTGCTTATGGACTTTCGGATCTGATAGAAGGTGTTCCTCCTGATTTTTTATTCGATTGGCTTTTAGGTTATTTTATCAACCCGGCCTGTTTTTGGGTGGCATATCAGTTGATCGGAAGAGATCCAGATTTTAAAAAACTGAAAACCTGGATATTATATTCGATTTTCGTAATTATCTTCATGAGTATAGAGCCTCAACTTTGGGGATATATCTGTTCTGAACAATTTACTAGAGAGATCTCTTATCGAAATATCACTCCTGCATTATTTTTTACTACAGGAGTTACCTGGATAGTCGCTCCTTTTGCGATGCTGATCGCATTACCTTTGGCTAAAAAGTACGGATTATTTTGGGCGGAAATTCCAGGCCATACAAGAGAGTTAGTTTTAAGTTATAAAGAATGGTACTGGCAGGAAGAAAAATTTGGAAAAGATGGAGTTCCTTTGGGACAAGGACTTCCAATCCGAATGTTCTTAGTTACTCCATTTATACTTTTAGTTTTGATCATGGTGGCTGCCACTGCTTATTTGACTTTGAGAAGTTCAGAAGCTGCGTCCGGCAAACTCGCTGCTAGATTACACCAAGAGATCTCGGAGAATATTAATCTAAGGTTAGATGATTATCTGGCTCGCTCTATCCAGAAAAAACCGGAAGAAGTTTCTCTTTTATTGAAAAATACGAATATAGCCAGACATGGTAGAGCTTTTATTGTAGATAGAGAAACTCGAATTGTAGCTTCTTCGGATTTACGTTTTAGTAATATTGGATCCGCCTCAGAGAGTGGGGACCCAGTAATACGGAATTCTATTCTTTCTGTTCTCAAAGATTACGGAGATCTGTATTCTGTTAGGGCAGCGTTTCAATTTAGATTTGATATAGTAACTGCAAAACCTGTTTCCAGAGAGACTTGGCTCACTCAGGTAACTCCGTATAGGGATAATGCAGGAGAAAATGATTGGATCGTAATCACAGCAATGCCTGCTTCTTATTATTTAGAAGGTGTGCAGATAGGTAATAGTGAGTCCGCAAAAGTATTCGCTGTCGCTCTGACTCTTTCACTTTTGATCGCGGCATTTCTCGCAGGAATTGTTACATCACCAATCCGTAATATTTCTCAAGCTACTAGAGCTATGGCGGCAGGGGATTTTTCTCAAAGAGTCCCTTCCAGTAAATTGGAAGAGATTGGGACTCTTGCGTTTTCATTCAATCATATGGCGGAGCAGTTACAAGAAGCGTTCCGTAGAACAAAGGCGAGTGAGGAACAATATAAAGATCTTGTAGATACTACTCCAGGCGTTGTTTGGGAAGCGGATGCAATCACTTTTAATTTCACGTTTGTGAGTAAACAAGCTGAGGATCTGCTAGGATATTCCGTAGAAGAATGGAAAACTCCTGGATTCTGGGCGGACCATATTCACCCAGAAGATAAGGATTATGCGGTGAATTACTGCGTTGCCTGCACGGGAAGATTGGAAGCCCACGATTTTGAATATAGATTCTTGAAAAAAGACGGAACTGTCATTTGGCTTAGAGATATGGTGAAAGTAATCACCGAGGGCAATAGGGAAAAATGGCTTCGCGGAGTGATGGTGGATATCACTGAGCGTAAAAATATAGAAGAGAAATTTTTAGAAAGGAACAGATTTGTAGAATCCATTTTGGATATTAGCCCTGATATATTATATATATATGATATACAGGAACGAAGGAACGTGTATAGTAATATAGGCGTAGAGAGGTTATTAGGATATTCTGTAGAAGAGATTCAGATAATGGGGAATTCTCTTTTAAAATCACTTATGCATCCTGATGATTATCAGGTGTATTTAACTGATATCATTCCAAGATATTTAAATGCTCTAGATAGAGATGTAATTGAACACCAATACAGAATGCATCATAAGGACCGGAAATGGCGTTGGTTCGTTTCTAGGGAATTGATCTATAAGAGGGATTTTGAAGGAATACCAACCCAAATTTTTGGTATTTCCAATGATATTACTAAGAGTAAAGAAGCAGAAGAAACAATTCTAGATCTAAATGCAAATCTGGAACGTAAAATTGATCAAAGAACGGAAGAACTGAAAAGAACGAATAAAGATCTAACCGAATCTTTGGAATATCAAAAGAAGATCTCCAAAGAGTTGAATGAAACTCAAAGCCAACTTCTTCTTTCCGAAAAGTTAGCGGCCCTGGGTCAGCTTGCTGCCGGAATGACTCACGAATTAAATACTCCATTGGGAGCGATTGTCTCTTCAAATCGTGCAATTTTGGATATCTTATACGAAGAGGTTAAGGAAATACCTGACCTTCTTCTTAGCCTAAACAAAACAGAAGTCGAGCATTTCAAATTTTTATTAGATGAAAGTTTGAAGGAAATTTCCCAGGCGGAGATCTTACCGAATCGTTCTTTGAGACGAGAACTTGTGCGCGTATTTAAAGAAGCTTCTGTTTCAGATCCTGAGAATGCGGTAAATATGATCTTAGAATTGGGGATCCATAGATTGGGAGAAAAACTTCCTGAACTTTTGAAGACTGAAAATTCTCTGAAAATTTTGAACGCGGTTTCTTCTATCGCATCTATTGTGAGATTCAGTAATGTGATCTCGATCGCGACTGGAAAGGCATCTTATGTTGTAGATGCGCTTAAAAATTATCTGAACCCGGGAGCGCATAACGGAGATGAGGAGCTTGTCCCGGTAGATATTGAAGTTGAGCTGGAAACAATTATCGCCCTATATCATAATAAGATCAAATACGGGGTCGAAGTAATTAAACATTATCGGACAAACGAACTTTGTTTGGGAGATCCTGATAAGTTGAATCAAGTATGGATCAATCTATTAAATAATGGATTGCAGGCCATGAACTATAAAGGTAAAATCGAAATCTCAACGGAAAAAAGGGAATCCTGGATTATAGTTTCTTTCATGGATTCCGGTTCTGGAATTTCGAAAGAGATCCAAGATAAAATTTTCGATCCATTCTTCACTACCAAAAATCCTGGAGAGGGTATCGGTCTTGGCCTGGATATTTGCAAAAAGATCGTAGAGAAGATGGGCGGAAAAATAGAATTTGAAAGTGAGCCTGGACGCACTAAGTTCGAAGTTTGGCTGAAATCTGCGAACCGTAAAAAAGAGGAATCTATTGGAAACTGAAAGATCACAGAATGCGATCCTATGTGTGGATGATGAAGCGATCATCTTAATTACCTTACAAAAGGAATTAAAAAAACAACTAGGAAATTTATTCCAATACGAAACTGCCTTAAACGCAGAAGAAGCTATGGAAGTCATAGATGATCTGGTAGGTGCAGGTGTGAATGTGATCTTAATCCTTTCCGATTGGTTGATGCCAGGGATTAAGGGGGATGAGTTTTTAATTTTGGTCCATCGAAAATATCCTAAGATCCGATCCATTTTGATCACTGGACATGTGGACGCAGCCGCAGTGGACAGAGTAAAAAAAGAAGCAGGGACTTATACAGTGATCCCAAAACCTTGGGACGTGAATAAATTAATGGAAGCTGTTCGAGTTTGTTGTAATTTGAATTAGAGCGAACGTTACGAAAATCACCTTGGAAACATTATCCGTTCAGATATTTTGCCCTTCAAACTAACACTAGTTCATTCGAATACTTCTATCTTGAAAACGAATTGACCTTTCCTTTTCTAAGAAGATACTTTATCATCTCCTAAAGGAATCTTCTTATCATGCTGCAAAACAACTACTTTAACGATGTATCCGACCTGAGGTTACATTTCGATCATATTATTAATTGGAAGGAAATTGTAGATTCCTACGAGGGCGGATTTACTGATGCCGCAAAATATAAAGCGGGAGACGAAAGATTTGCTGCCGCTCCTTCTTCTCATGAAGAAGCATTAGAATATTATAAAACTTTACTGGACTCTGTGGGAGAATTTGCAGGTAAAGAGATCGCTCCTTATGTTGCCGAATTGGACAAAGTTGGAGTAAAATTCGAGAACGGAAAAGTTACATTCCCGGAAAAATTATTAGAGATCGTCCGGAAAGCAAGAGATGCAGGATTACAACCTACAGGTTTTTCTAGAAAGTACGGTGGTTTAGGAATTCCTTGGACGGTTAGAGCATTCTTTAGCGAAATCTTATATAGAGTAGATGCGTCCGTTTGTATTTCGATAGGTTGCGTGAACTTGGCGGAGATCGTAGAAAAAAATGGAAGTGAAGAATTAAAAGACGAATGGTTGCCTCGTTTGGCCGCTGGAGAATTTGCCTGCGCTATGGGACTTACGGAACCTGATCATGGTTCCGATCTACCAGGACTTCGCACTAAGGCCACCCATAAAGAAGGAAATACGTATTTATTAAACGGAACCAAAAGATTTATTACCCAAGGTTGTGGTACTGGCGAAATTCCTGCTATATTGTTGCTATTAGCTAGAACTGGAAATCCTGGAAGTGGTGCGAGAGGACTTTCTTTCTTCTTAGTCCAATCCAAAGATATTCAAGTTGCTGGAATAGAGAAGAAGATGGGACTACATTGTTCTCCAACATGTGAGATCGTTTTAGAAAATACTCCTGGCATCTTGATTGGAGAAGAAGGTCACGGGCTTATCAAACATACTATGGGAATGTTGAATGGGGCACGTATGGGGATCTCTCAACAGGGAGTGGGGATCGCACAAGCAGCGTTAGCTGAAACTAAAAAATATACTACTGAAAGAATTCAATTTGGGAAACCGATTGGAACCATTCCTGCAGTTCGCAAAATCCTGCGCAGAATGGAAAGAGAAACAATGGCAATGCGTTGTTTGATGTTAGAAGGCGCTCGCGCGATGGACCTATACTATTTCAGAGGAGATCATCTGAAAGAAAAAGGTGCCACAGAAAGAGATCTAAAATCAGATGTTGTATTGAAATATTGGGAAAAGTTAGCCGGAATACTTACACCTATTTCCAAATTTTATTGTTCAGAGTCCTGTGTTAAGATTGCTGGTGACGCGGTTCAACTTCATGGAGGAGCAGGCTTTACCGAAGATTATGATGTCTCGAGAATTTATAGAGACTCTCGGATCACAACCATCTATGACGGAACTTCTCAAATCCAAGTGAACGCGAGTATTGGTGGGATTGTCACAGGGATGAGTGGCCATGGTTTCCTAAGAGAATATATAGATAACGAATGGTCCCATTTTCCAATGGAAGAAACAAAAGTCCTCTCTGAAGTTTGGGATGGTTTCCAGGAAGCAGTTATTATGTATAAGGATCTAGCGACTTCCGAAGAGAGAGAAGAAACTGCGGATGAGATCGTATGGGCAAGTGCCAGGCTTCTTTCCGGTTTATTATTCTATCGTTCTACACTTCGTATTCCTGAAGAGCTAAGAGCGGAAAGACTTTCCTATGTAGACGAATACAATTTGGATAGTTTAGGCTATATGGAAGGTTTAAAGGCCAAATTGAAGGTAAAGGTTTCGGCAAGACAAACGGTTTAAAACAACGAAAAAATCGTTTTTTGCCCTTATACTTTCAGGAATTCGGTCGATGGAATTAGAAGGAGGGGACTATGCCCGCATTCTCTATTCCGGGACTGAGTTCCGGCCAGGATACGAACCAAATCGTAAAAAAACTGGTAGAGCTAGAAGCAAAGCCGATTCGCCGTTTGGAAAGGCAAAACGGTTTTAATCAGGCTCAGGTCAAAGCATGGTCCGATCTTAAAACTCTTACTACAGACCTCCAAAACAAGACTAGAGAAATTATATCTTTCACTGCGCCATTTGCGACCAAGTCGATCGTTTCTGATCCAGAAGGTGTGATCACAGGAGACGCTGCGCGCTCTGCAAGCAGCGGAAAGCGTAAGATAGAAGTGAAAGAACTTGCGACATATCATCAGATCTCTGGTGATCCTATCGATTCTGAAAGAAAGATACCTGCTGGTACTTTCAAAGTTCTTTCAGGAGAAATAGAGAAGGAGATAGAATTCCAAGGTGGAACTATCCGAGATCTATATCTTACAATCCGTACTGCTGCTGCAGGGATTATTCAACCGACTATCGTAAAAGTGGATCAAGATAAAACGGTTTTAACTTTAGCTGCTTCTCAGTCTGGTAAAGACAATCAACTGAAATTTGATGATCCAAATGGAGTGCTTAAGGCGGCCTCTCTTGTAGGAGGAATGCTTCCTCAGGATCCACCTCAGTCTTTTTATCTTCCTTGGGAAGCAAGTCAGACAAATCCTTTTCAACCGGATAAGTATGGTATGACTGCGACTTCTAAACCTACATTTATCGCGGCAGATCCTGAAAAAAAAGAACCTTCTAAGATCAAGTTGAGTTCTAAACAAGCATTCCAATTTCATATGGATGCAAGAGAAGGGAAGAAGGGTGCAAGAATTGAAGCTACTCTTTCTGAACCTTTGGAAGAAGGCGAAACAATTTCTCTAGGTGTGATCTACGATCAAGATGAGCAGGATAAAGTATTTTTAGAACAGGCCTATCATAAAGAGGGGAAGGTTCGTGTTACTTTCAAATCCAATATGGATGGGAAGAAGATCCATAAGGTAATTGTAATTAACCAAACTGGAAAAGAGAAAGAATTCTCTAATTTCAGATTTGTTCTTCCTGCCGAATTTAACGGTGCCAAACCTGCAAAAACAATCGTAGAAGCTAAGGATGCGGTTTTTTTAGTAGACGGAATAGAGATCACTCGGCCTAAAAACGAAGGTCTGACCGACGTTTTGGACGGAGTTCTTCTGAACCTGAACAAAAAGAGCGAAGGTGGTCCTGCCACCGTAGACATCAAAGTGGATTCCGCAAAAGGGATCCGAATGATCAAAGAGTTTATAGAAGCATATAATAATGTTCTAAAATACTCTAAGGATGCAACCGCGGTTAATAGAGAAAACGGGATCAGCGATTCTAAACTGGAAGATCCGGATATTACCAGATCCTTCTGGGAAGGAAAAACTAAAACTGGTATTTTAGCCGGAGAAAATTCAGTCATCCGTTTGGTCGCAGGTATGAAGACTGTGACCACTTCTTCTTTTCCTGCTTATCCTAATTCTGAGATCAGAACACTTTCGGATGTTGGAATTTCAACAGGTGATGTGGGAAGTAAATGGGCGGATATCCAAGAAGGTCTTCTTGCTTTGGACGAGGCAAAACTCGCAGCTAAACTTGCAGAGAATCCGGATGCAGTTCGACATTTATTCGCTCAGGATACAAATTCCGATGCCAGAATGGACACCGGAGTTGGTGTAAACCTGGTAGAACATTTGAAACCTTATACTCAGTTCGCAGGCGGACTGGTTACAAGCAAGATCAAGTTATTAGAAGAACAAGTTTCTGATAATAATAAGAAGATCAAAAACTTCGAATCACACTTGATGAGTTACGAAAAAAAACTCAAAGAAAAGTTCCTATATATGGAGCAGGGTGTGGGTCGAAATAAGGCCGTTGGTTCCTATCTGAATAATAATCTCAGTAGGGGACAGGGCGGAGACGATAAATAAAGGAATTATAATATAAACGGAGGAATCACCGTGGAAATATTCGTAAACGAGCAAAAATTGGAAAGCGTCATTGAAAATGAAAAGAACCTTGGAGAGGTTTTCGACGCGGTACGTCGTTGGGTGGAAACTAACGGAAAATTTTTATTATCCTGCGTTGTGGATGGGGAAGAATTTACCCAGAATACAATGCGTGATTCTTCCATTTCAAAAGCTTCCAAGATGGAATTTTTTGTGGGAGAGGAACTGGATATTCTGATCAGTTCTCTTCACGAGTTGGATTCTTATGTAGATAAAGTCGGAACTACTTTACTTGGTAGAGATTCTCTGACTGAAAAAGAATCTAAAGAGTTAACAGACGGAATAGAATGGATCCGTAGCCTTTTGGAATCTGCAGGCAAACTTTTAAAATTGAAGTATGATCAGATCAAACCTATGGGAACCGGATCAACAGTAAGTGATATCCTGGATGAATTGAGCCGTAATTCTTCCAAGCTAGATGGAACTACTGCGATCGAAGAATTTTTGGAATACCTAAGAGATCTGAAATTATTCGTGATGGATCTTGTAGCAAGAGCTTCCGTTCTTGATCTGGAACTTCCTACTTTAAGAGAAATTTTAGATACTTTTATCAAGGCTGTTCCTGCTTTGAAAGAAAGTTTTGTAAAAGTAAATGAAAGTTATCAGGCCGGAAAAGACGAAGTTGCAACACATCTTCTTACTCAATCTGTTTCTCAGATCAATGTTCTTCTGACTTCATTTATTACTTTAAGGCAAAAACTTCCTGGAATGGATTTCTCTAAGATCCAAATCGCAGAAAGAACTTTTGAAGAAAAAACAAACGACTTAAACGATACACTTGCTTCCGTTGCTTTAGCTCTAGAAGAAAAAGATATTATTCGTGCAGGAGATATTATCGAGTATGAGATCCCTGCAGTTCTAGATGAATTCCTTCCATTCTTGGAAAAAGTAAAAGAGCAGGCGGATTCTCTCGCAGTTTAACCTGTAATTTCTAAACAGAATAAGGTTAGATCGTCCGTCATGATCCCGTCTCCGAAGGATTCCGAATAGGATACTAAGGAGCGGATCAGACTGTCCGAATCCTGATAAGAAAGTTTTTTTACCGCTTCCACAAGAGTAGCGTTTCCCATCGGAATTCCTTTAGATCCCCTAACTTCAAATAAACCATCCGAATATAATAATACTCTGTCTCCAGGCTTAAGTTGTATTTGAAAATCCTCCAAGATAGGAGTTCCTACTGCAAGTAAAACCCCTCCTTTCCCTTGTAAATCCAAGGTTTGTTCATCTCTAAGAAGAAGTCCAGCATGGTGACCTGCATAACTATATTCTAATATTCTTGTGTTAGGATCGTATCTAAGAAAAACTGCTGAGATGAAATGTTGGGTCACTACTGAAGAAAGTAGATCATTTGTGAATAATAGACCTTCTTTAGGTTTATTTCCCTTTCTGGAAAATACATTGAATGAGATGGATGCCATTGCAGCCACCATTGCGGAAGATATTCCATGTCCTGAAACATCTGCAAATAAGATCTCAAGGCTTCCGTCTGCACTTTCGGAACAATTCAGAACGTCCCCTCCCACTCGATCATATGGGCGGAAATAGGAGAATATTTTAAATTTATCTGAAGAAGGAAAGTCTCTGGTAGTAATCGTATTCTGTACTTCTCTGGCTATATCTAGATCTCGGATCACTCTAGAATAGAGCATATTTATCCTTTCAGAAGCTTCTTTTTTTTCGGTGATATCTCGTAGTACATATACTCTACCTAAGTCTCTTCCGGAGATTGGGATTTCCGATTTGGAAACTTCTAAATAAACTGAATCGGAAGAGGGGAGTATATCTTCTTCAGAAGAGATCTTTTTTGGTTCCGAAAATTTTCTTTTGAAGTCCATTCTGGAGAAGGGCCTTCTTGTAAATCCTTCTAAAAATTTTCCTAAATCCAACTTTTCAGGAGTGGCTGTTATTTTAGGAAAGCCTAACATTTCCTTTGCACTTTCGTTCCAATAGAGCAGATCATCAGATGCAGATAATAAGATCACACCTTCTCTAAGTTTTGCGTATAATTGGAGTGCAATCTTTTCCAATCGGATCTCTAAAAACCCGTATTTTGCGATCGCTATGAATACGCAGGCAGATTGGATCACAGTTACACTTCCGCTTAAAGGAGGATAATGCAAATCTCCTTTGGATAAGATCCTAGGAAGAACTGTAGTTAAAAATCCAAGCACGGAAGAAAGGAATGTTCCGAATGCCAAAAGATAACATTGTTTTCTGAATCCTATCTCTTCTTTTCTGGATTCAAAAATCAAAAGAAAGATCGCGTAAACAGGAGGAGAAACTGTGAGAAGATTGATCCCATATACATAAAGGGGACCTTGGATAAGCATATCTCCCCAATATTTTCTTTCTACACCTGCTATAATCCAATCGGTAGTCAATGTGATCGGAAATATTGCGAGTGCCAATCCTCTTAAAAGATATAAAACTATATTCGGGTTTTTTGATAAGAATGCGAATACAAACTCTAAAAATAAAGGGCCAACTAATAGCCAGGAAATTGAACTGATCTTAAATATCCAAGTCATCCAATGAAATGGCAAAAAAGACCAATACAGAATAATAGAAATAATCCAGAGACTTAATGCTGCGGAGTAGAAAAGATATAAATGAACTACTCTATGTTTTCCTTTCAGTGCTAAAACATAGGTGAATAACCATAGATTGATAAATAATGCGAATAATGGAAGGATTAGATATGGGTTCACGGTCCAATCTCCAAGGCTAACATCGCCAGATCATCATTATGTTTTCCATTGCCGAATTCTAATGCTTTTCTATGAGCTGCTTCTAACAGAGAGCGAGTGTCTCTGTCTGCCATTCCTTGGATCCAATCTAAGAATTCTTCGTAACCGAAAATTTCTCCCACATTATTCTTAACTTCATATAAACCATCTGAATAAAATAATAATCTGTCGGAAGCTTGCAGATCGAAATGATAATCATTCAAATGTAGCTCTTTGACAGCGAGTAAGATCCTACCTTCTCCTTCTAAAGGCAAAATTTTGCCTTCTCTGAAAACAAGCATAGGATGATGTCCGGCGTAAGAGAATCTAACTCGATTTTCCTGAGGATAAAAACTTGCATACACTGCGGAGATATGATGATGCAATACTACTTTAGAAAGCATTTCGTGGATCTCAGACAAACTTTCTTTAGGAGAAAGTTTTTTATCTGATACGATCTGGAATGCGATGGAAAGCATTCCTCCTACCATGGCGGAAGCGATCCCATGCCCAGAAACGTCCGCGAATAAGATATCCACTCTTTCTTCAGGATGTTCTATTACTCTCAACATATCCCCACCCACCTTGTCTATTGGTTGGAAAAAAGAATGTATCCTATAAGAACCCTTATCTGGAAATTTTTGGGTAATGATGGAAGCCTGAGTGACACGAGCAATCTCTAAGTCATTTACGATTTGTGAATATAGTTGATGGATTTTTTCTTGGGCCGCTTTCTTTTCAGTGATGTCCCGTAAAAGGTATAAGGTCCCGGATTCATTTTCTGTGATCCTAATCTCCGAGACTGTGAGTTCAATGAACTGTAGGTTTGAGTTACCTATTAATTGATAGTCTCTCGGAATATGATCCTGCTCTTGTCTATAATTTGCAAAATGCCATTCTGGTTTGAACAGACCTTCTCTAGAAGGAGAACCATCTAAGATTGCGATTGCAGCTTGGTTAGCAAAAAAGAATTCATGGTTTTCTTTTGTAAGAACGATCCCATCATGAATATCTCGGAATAATTCTACTGCGATCCTTTCTAAACTGATATTTAAAAATCCATAACGTGTGATCGCCACAAAAATGAAAAATGCCTGTATGCTAATAGCTGCTGGGCTTAAAGGAACGAATAGAAATCTGCCCTGTTCGTCCAGATTGAATAACTCAGTGTAGGCGCTGATCCCAAGTGCGATCGTTGTTCCCCAGATCCAAAAATTCAATTGTTGTTTGATCTTTCTTTGTTTTGTCCTGAATCTTTCTTTTAAAAGAAGATAGAGTCCCCAGATCGCTGGGCCACTGACCGCGACCGTACTAAAAGGAACGAACAAAATCCCAGGTTCTAATTCATAACCCCAATCGTATAAGATAGAACCCTTGATGACCCAATCCGTAGAAGCTGTCAGGAAGATGGTTAATACTACAGAAAAACGAAAGAAAGGGAGTAGGATTGTCGAACGAATGTTTAAAAATCTATGGACTGTTTCTAAGAATAGAAGGCCAACAGGGATCCAGGTAAAACAAGAAAGTTTGAAAATAGGAGTCATCCATTCCGGAGGAAGCATACTCCAATATAAAATATAAGAAACCAGCCAAAGATTTAAGAATAGAACGAATCGTAAAAAGTCCCGGATAACTGCGCTTCGGAACCTTCTTGCGAAAACATATGAAATAAGAAGAGTATTTATAATTAGAGCGCTTATTGGCAGAAAAAGGTAATAATTCATAGGCCGACGCTTCGAGGCATCCTAACCGGGTCCTAATTCGGAATCAATCCCGAATGACTTCTCGACGGACCTTTTTTGGCCCAGAAAACCATAGTTTTAGAGAGATTAAAATCCAGAAAAATTAGGATTCGCTTATTAAGAAAATAGATTGCGTTAGACGACATTGTATATAGGATTGACGCGACTAACGCTCCGTCGCGGCCTAAGAGGAAAATCGAATGAGTGTACTGGATCCCGTAGGAACGATGGAACCTAGCTCCGATTATTTGATCCAAGAATCAATATCTCATACTCTTAAAGAGACTCCGATACTTTCCTTTAAAGGAGTAACACTTACTCCAGTATGTATTTGCCCTGAATGTGGGGTATCCAGTAAAACTCCTTGGTATAAATCCAGAGGTAGACTCAGAGATTGGGCTGCATTCTTGGAAGAAGTCAGATATATCATCTGTTCCAATGAGTCCTGCCAGGCTAAATACCCTCAAAAGTACCTTTTAGATTTCCCAAAAGGGATTAGTATTTTAAATAAATCGAATTTACTACAATCTTTGAAGTCTTGGTTCGAAGAATTTTCAGGAAAAGAGATCGTTTTGGTAGAAGATGAAGCATCAGGTGGCTTATCTTGGGACCCATTCTTCCAATCCGTGCCAAATTGGGCGGATCATATTCCTACGCATCTATTTGCCAATATTCTGCGTTATACTCCTCCCAAGGATTTGGAAGGGATCCTTTTGGGAAGAAAAGGAATTCCTGTATTTGGCGGATTTAAATTTTAAAAAAAGTTAATAATCGGCTTTGCCGGTTTCAGGAGGGAACCGACTATCTTTCTTGTAGTATCTTTCTAGAAAGAGTCTCGTCCTTCTTCAATTGAGAGATTAAAGCATCTACTCCAGGGAATTTGATCTCTTCTCTGATCTTTTTGGTAAAAATAACGTTAACCTTCTTCCCATAGATATCATCAGAAAAATCGAATATATGGCTTTCTAATGTGACTGTTTGGTCACCAAAAGTAGGATTATTTCCTATATTGATCATAGAAGGGTAGGTTTTACCTTCTACCTCGGTTCTTCCCGCATAAACTCCTACTCCAGGAAGTATCAACTCGGGCAAAGGTTGCACATTAGCAGTAGGAAATCCGATTGTTCTTCCTCTTTGGTGTCCTTGTACAACTGTTCCTGTAACTGAGAATTCTCTTCCAAGACATTCTTCTGCTTCTTCTACCTTACCTTCTCTTAATAAGGAGCGGATATAGGAGCTAGAAAGTTTTGTAGTGCCAAGAAATACAGGATCTAATTTTTCCAAATCGTATCCGTATTCGGAAGAGTATTGTTTGAGAAGTTCATAATCTCCTCTTCTACCTTTTCCGAAACAATGATTGAATCCGATCAGAATGGATTTTGCTCCTAGTTCATTGATTAGTATTTCTTTAAGGAAGGTTTCTGCCTCTATTTGGGCGAATTCAAGTGTGAACGGGACAACGACTAGCCAGTCAATCCCATAAGATTCTATTAAATTTTCTTTATCTGCTTGGGTGGTGATCCCTCCCAGGTCCTTGTCTTTTCCCAAAACTAGAGCAGGGTTAGGATGGTATGTGACTACGCAGGAAGGGAGACCTTTTTCCAGGGAAATTTCCTTGGTTCTTTCTAAAAGAGCCTGGTGGCCCAGATGGATCCCGTCAAAATTCCCTAAAGTTACGACTGTGGAAGTCTTTAGGTTGCTTTTTAAGTTCTCCAGACTTCTAAGAATTTTCAAGTTTCTCTCCAAAGGACGGTCGATATTCTAAAAAGATGGACTGGCGCCGAATTGCAATTCTCTTATTCTTAATTCTTGCCGCTGCCGGACAGGGTCCGATCAGTCAGGAAAATCGGAAAACGAAAAATTTTGAGAATTTCTCCAAACCGATGGGGGGAGAAAACTATATTTCCGAGGATTATAAAACCTTCCCCGAACTTTCCATTTGGGCCTATCATAATGGTCTGAAATTAGCTCCGGACAGAAAGGATCCCGCTCCAGGCGCCGGAACAGGTCGGCTATTCGACAACCAATGTAGAATGGTCCCAGAAACTGGGTTGGATATCCTACTCATCGCAGACTCGAACAGAAAAGACATCATCTACGTTTATTTTGATCTCACACTATTTTCTAAGACGGAAAATGCAGCGATTTTGCCAGATAGGGAGCTAAGGATTTCTGCAAATGGGATCTTGAAGAGAACGATCCGCTTTCCGGATGCAAACCTATACTCCAAGTCTATTTACGCGGTAACTCCTCCTGTTTATATCACAGTGGATCCATCTGAGTTGAGAGAAGGTAGACTGAATTTAAATCTTACGCCACTTGCCGGCGAAAAGGGAAGGTTTTGGGGAGTTTGGGACGCGTTTTTGTCCTACACCGCCCCGGAATATCCTTAAAGATCAGGGAAACTGGCTTATGAACTCTGACTCTGAAAGAGTTTGGAAATAAGAAGTTAGTCCTGCTACTTTGAAAACTTTTTCGATCGCAGGCTTCATGTTCGCGATGAAAAATTTTCCGCTCAATTCTTGGACATAATTCAGTTGTTTAATTAGCATCCCGATCCCAGAGGAATCGATATAGTTTAACTTTTCCAGATTGATCACAACGTTATTGTTATTTCGGTCAATGTTCTGTTCGAAAAAGTTTTTGAGATCTATGGACGTATAGATGTCCAGGCTCCCGGAGAGGCTGATTATATTTGTTTCGCTGGATTTTCTAATGCTGATTTCCATAACCGTCCCTTCCCTTTTCGTAGAATCCGGCCGGAATTCAACGAATTTTTAGGAAAAATCCGGGCTTTTTGACGGAATGGACGACACTAATTATAGGAAATCGTCCGGACTCTACGAATGAAGAAACCATTCATCTTACTTCTTTTGATCTGCTTATTCAGTTGGGAAATATTTTCCCAAGACTTTGAGAAGGACGGTCAGATCAAAATTCTTCCTTACGAACCTTTACAGGTCCGTGACATAGAAGGACTGACCAAAGATATCAAAGACTTTCATAAAAGAATAGAAGATATGCTCCCTTTCCTTAGTAGAAGGAAAAAAATTATTGATAATGAGTATTTCCAGTTTGTTCCCGCGATGGAAACTTTCAATTTTCCAGTTAGAGACAGGTTTTTAGTAGATAAAAAGTTTTATCTAAAAGTTTCAGGGGGAGAAGGTTCCCTAAAACTGGATGGGGTTCGCTTTATCACTCGAAAGTCACTGGTTACTAAACTCAGACCAGTGAACGATGAGATCGGAGAATTAAAAAACGAGAAGGTTGCAGCTTCTGATCCTTCCAATATTGTTTTAGTTGTAAAAAGAAAAACGGATGCCGGAACGAAAGAAGAGGTGTATAGTCTCGGAAACATCAGGAGTCCGAACCAAAGAGTCAAGTTTGTTCGTTCTTATAGAGACAATCTTGCGGAAGTGGTCCAAGCTATTGACAAGTATGTGGAAGGAACAATCCGTGCAGACAAGAAGGATGTGGACACCATGCTTGATGGATTGGAAAACGGTGGTTCCTTCCAAGAATATAATTCGAATCGTTAAACTAGTTATAGAGTCTAAAATTTTACCATGAGTTCGGCCTGGACAGATCATTATCGAGTTCTGGGCCTGAGTTTCGATGCCAGCCCGGATTCTATCAAACATAGATATAGAGAACTCGCTAAAATTTTCCATCCTGATAATAGGCTTACTGGTTCTAAGCCTGTGTTCTTAAAAGTATTGGAATCTTATCAGATACTTTCTAAACCGGAAGAACGTTCTCGTTTCGACCAAGAATTTAAGATCCGTAAACGACAAGAACATGCAAAAAATGGAATTCATCTGATCCCACCTTCCAGGATCTTATTCGCTACCCAAGCGGTTGAATTTGCAAGAAGGGGCCTTCTTCGTGCCGGAATGAGAAGCAGGGATCGCAAAAAATACACGGGCATCTATCATGATATTCGGATCTGTCTTAAACCGGAAGAGCTATTGGGTAGAATATTCGCAGCAATTCCTTTGGTAGTCAGATCCATTTGTCCAGAATGCAGAGGTTCTGATTTGAACTGCGCTTCCTGCGGAGGAAAGGGATCTTATAAAAGTTATAGATACCTAAAATGGAGCCCTGAACCAGGTACATTGGTGCCAGGAAGGATCTATACCTTGGACCTATCCGGGTTTCGCCCCGACGTATTTACTCATTTCAAGAAAAGGATCTTAAAAGTTAAAATTGAACTCTTCCAGGGTCAAAAAAAATAGGCATATATGCAGAAGGTTTTAAAATTCGAGCCCATCTATAAGGAAAAAGTCTGGGGCGGTAGAAAATTAGAAACCGTATTGGGACGAGGTATTCCTTCAGGGGATATTGGTGAATCCTGGGAGATTTCGGATTACGGTTCAGATCTTTCCAAAATTACAAACGGAGAATGTTCCGGAAAAACTTTTAGAGAAGTATATACTTCCAATTATGAGTCGGTGCTCGGAAAACCTTTTAAAGGACAGAGCTTTCCCTTATTGATCAAACTGATAGATGCTAAAGAAAAATTATCCGTACAAGTCCATCCGGACGATGCATATGCGGAGAAGTTTGATCCTGAAAGTGCAGGCAAAAAAGAGGCTTGGACAGTTTTACAAGCAGATAAAGGTTCCAAACTAGTTTGTGGATTTTCTAAACAAACAAATAAAGAAGAATTTTCAGAATACGTACAAACAAACAGAGTAGAAGAAATTTTAAACGAAGTAGAAGTAAAAGAGTTAGATTCTTTTCTTCTCAATCCCGGAAGAATTCACGCGATCGGCGGCGGTATTCTTTTGATGGAAGTCCAACAATCTTCTGATTCTACTTATAGAGTGTATGATTATGGAAGACCAAGAGAGTTACATCTTAAAAAAGCATTGGACGTTTTGGATTTTTCTTCTGCGGATCCTCAAGACAGATTGAGTCCTAAACAAATTGATTCTTTTGAATTCTCTCGTTCTGTTTTAACTGCAAATGACAAATTCAGAATGGAAATTTTAGAAATTGATTCTAAGAAGAAATTTTCTCTTCCTTCTTTTTCTTCAGAACCTGTGTTCCATGTTTTGATGGTACTAAGTGGAGAATGTAAATTAGAAGATCTGGATCTGAAAACTGGAGATACTGTTTTAGTAACTGCTTCTGGGATCAAAGACGGAGTTTTTTGCGAATCCAAATCTTCTTTCTTACGTTTGGCCTGGTCCGGTCCAGGTTCTGATTGGATCCAATATTCTTAAATCATGAATGGACCAGGAGAATATTCGGAAGAGCCGCTTCTTTGGGTAAGCGAATCCGAGATCAAAAAACAAAGACAGATCGCAAAGGAATTACGTAAAACTCCTTGGTGGAGAAAGAAAAAAGCGGACGGCATCTGTCATTATTGTGGTAAAAAATTTCCACCTGATGATCTCACAATGGATCATCTAATTCCTTTAGCAAAAGGTGGAAAGTCTATCAAAGCAAATCTGGTTCCTGCTTGCAAAGACTGCAATAATTCCAAAAAGAATAAACTTCCTTTCGAAGAATTCTGATCTTCTATTTTACCAACAATGTGTATGGTATACTGCTTCTAAAAGATATAGATCACATACTGTCTTATTACTCTGATCCGCCAAACAAGCAGTCTGCAATATTTCTGCAGTCTTTTTATCGCTTGGAGTTGCCCTTCCACAATCCTGTTTTCCCCCTGAATTACAATTGGAAGATGCGAACAGTATAAATGAGATAAAAGTGAAGAGAAATATATTACGCATTTTGAATGAATTAACCCGCAGGTTTAGGCCTGCTTTGCACATATCTTTCTAAAAACAGGATCCAATCCCTTTTGAGAGAAGGTTTTTTAAGATAAGAATCAAATCCTGAATTTTCGAAAAATTCTTCTGAACCTGGTAAAGCATGAGCAGTCCAAGCCACAAGATAAGGAGGATGAGCGAAAGTTTCCTTAATTCTTTTGCAAACTTCTAAACCGCTAATATCTGGAAGATCAATATCTAAAAGTATGATCTCGTAGGTTTCTCTGTCCAATTGGACGATTGCATCTTTTCCCATTCCTAAAGAATGTACTTTCATTCCAAGTTTAGTCAAAATATCGGATGCAACCCTTCTGGAAAACTCTTGGTCTTCCACGAGCAAAATTTTGAGAGGAGGTAGGACGATAGGTGGAGCTGCCTCTTCTTCCAATTCCTGTTTTTCAGGTTCTTCTTGAGAGAATGGAAGTAAGAATGAAAATTTAGATCCTTTTCCTGGAGAGCTTGTGATACGGATACTTCCCCCCATTAACTCCACTAGTTTTTTGGAAATAGTTAAGCCGAGTCCACTTCCGCCGAATTTTCTAGCAACAGAAGAGTCTGCTTGTACAAAAGGTTCGAATAATACTGCTGCTTGTTCTTCTGCGATACCGACTCCGTCGTCTTGCACCCAGAATTCTAATACTCGAGAGAAAAGATCTTCTCCATAAAAACGAACTCCAAGGCAGACCTTTCCTCCTGAGCCTGTGAACTTGATTGCATTACTCAACAGATTTAAGAGTACTTGTTGGATCCTTCCTTCATCTCCCAGGAAAATTCCAGGATGGTGTTCCGGATAGGATATATCTACTAAGACTCTTTTTTCTTCCGCTCTTGCTTTTACCATTCTGGCAGCTCTTTGTAAAACAGCGAATGGATCGAAAGGTAGGATTTCCAACACGAAACGATGGTTTTCTATTTTAGAAAGATCTAATAATTGGTTCACTAAGTGGAGAAGGTTCTCTCCGGAAGCTTGAATGATCTCCGCGTATTCTTTTTGCTCTTGGGTCAAAGTTGTTTCGGAAAGAAGGTTAGAAGTCCCCAAAAGTCCGTTTAAAGGAGTTCGGATCTCATGGCTCATGATTGCCAAGAAATCATATCTATATTTTGCTTCCCATTCTGCTTTTTCTTTTGCAGCAGTAAGTTGAACAGTTCTGGATTCTACTTTATTTTCCAGTTCCGTTTTTAATTCGTTCAGGTTCTGGTTTGCGATTTGTAGTCCCTTCTCTGCCTCCATAGAAGTTCTCAAAACTCTGGAAAAGGAGAATGAAAATCCCAAACTATGGAAGAATATGAACAAAAATATCGCTGGAGCCAATATATAATGATTATTTAATACATAATTAGAAGATAGGATATCGTTTACACCTGCAACGATTATAAAAGAAATTCCGAGCAAGAAAAATCTGGAACCAGGTCTTGCGTGAATGACTGCTCTTGCGCATCCCAATAAAGTGTAAGCGCCACCTATTAGGATCGTGAATTGGAATGGGAAGAGTAATCTTGCATAATATTCTGCAGGTAATACCAATGTAGGGATTGTGAAAAATAACATTATAATCAGAGAGATCCTTTCCGTTTTCGGATGGAAATCCTGTTTGAATGCAGTGGCAGAATAGGACAAAAACCCTGAACAAAGAATATACGTACTCAGATATTCTAATCTATAACTGATCTCCCAAGGAACCTCAGGGAATACATAATTGAATAATCTATTTCCAGTCAGGAAAAATCTAAATACGGAAGCTAAGGAAAATAGCGCGAAGTATAATTGGCTTTTTTCTTCTCTTGTTCTTAAAAAAGCCATGATCTGATAGATCGCAAGAACTAACACCGCGGCGGAACTTGCTACGTCCATTGCTTGGCTATAATGCAATTTTTTTAATATGAGAGAAGGTACTCCGATCTCAGGAGTGAACCAAAGGCCACCGTTGATATGTGCAAAATTGGAAATCTCAAAATCCAATCTTTTCAGATTCTGGGGAAGAAGGACTAAAGAGGATTGCAGGAATGGAACAGAAGTCTCAGGAGTTTTTCCTACTTTGCCTACAGTTTCTAAAAGTTTTCCATCAGCGTAAATTGAGTAAGATGTTCCTAGATCTGGAACTTTTAACATTAACTCAGGACAATTTTCAGGAAGTTGAATATGAAGAGAGTAGGTCCCGAATCCTTTTCCATTCGGGAATAAAAGTTTTCCGTCTGTTGTAAATTCATTCCAGATCTGAGGAACTGGCGCATAAATCTTCTTTTGGATTCGTTCTGGCTCAGGCTCCGATGCCAAAAATTTCCCTGGAACCAATTCCCATTCTCCCCTAAGTGAAAGAATCGTTTTGTTTGGATCCCAATTTTTTGTGTTTAGTTTACCTTCTTCAATTTCTCCGAAGCCATAATCTGCCCTTCCGCAATTCCAAGAGAGTAGAAGGCAGAGAATAAAAATTGGGAAAATTACGCGATTTGAATGCATAAATGACGGAATTTCATCCTATAAACGACGTATTTTCGAGTTTGTCCACCTTTTACAGCAAAGCCGAATCCTTTTTTGGGCCGATCTTTACAGTAGGGAAAGACTCAAGGTGCTAGAATCTTACGATAAGGAAACCGAATCCACAGAGCATGAGGAGCTAGGTGACGAACTTCTTCACTTGCTGGATGAGGATGGAAATCCATATTCTTTTATTGTGGGAGAAGTAGTCGAGTTAGACGAGCATCAATATTTTTTACTCATACCTTCCTCCGAAGACGAAACTGATTTTATCAATTTGGATGTAGGATTTTTGAAGGGAGAAGAAAGTTTCGGATATTTTGCTGTGAAGATAGAAGCAGATGAATTCGGAGAGGATAGATTGGTAGAAGTCACTGACTCCAGAGAATTGGAAGATTTATTGTACGAATTGAACTCTGACGTAGTCTAATGGGTCCTATGGTTTTGATTTTTGTTTAGAAAATAGTTTTTTTCACACAAAAAAAGAAATCGCATAATTTTCAAAGGATTAGAATCTATCGTAGTGGAATTGAACTCTCTTAACTTCGAGTTTCAAATTTTAGCTCTTTCGAGCCTCATCATCCTAAGCATAGGCCTATTGCGCGTTTCCACAAAATTTGGAATTCCCTCTCTACTTATATTCTTAACGATCGGAATGTTGGCAGGTTCCGACGGCATTCTAAAGATCTGGTTTAATGACGCAGATCTGACTCGTAAGGTCGGTTCTATCGCATTAGCATTTATCTTATTCTCCGGAGGTCTAGAGACAGACTGGGTCAAGGTAAAACCTATACTTGGTAAAGGTATTTCTCTCGGAACCTTAGGAGTACTTCTCACCTGCTTGTTCGTGGCAGTATTCGCAATTTTTGTAATGGGTTTTGATCCTATTATCGGATTTCTTTTAGGTGCGATCGTATCTTCTACTGATGCTGCTGCAGTGTTTAATGTTCTCAGAACTAGTAATATAGGTATGAGAAAAGGACTCACTTCTCTTTTAGAATTGGAGTCAGGAAGTAACGATCCACTTGCGGTTTTATTGACCACTTCTGTTTTAGGTTTTGTTGGATCTACTTCTCCTTCTTGGGACACTTTAGCTTGGACTATCTTCCAGCAATTCAGTTTAGGAATTATCTTAGGTCTACTTTTAGGATATTGGATCTATAGAGGTATGAACCGGATCAAACTAGATTACGAAGGTTTGTATCCGGTATTACTTTCAGCTTCTGTTTTATTTGTATATGCTGCAACTGATTTGATCGGAGGAAACCCGTTCTTAGCAGTGTATATAGCAGGGATTATCATAGGAAATCGATCCTTCGTCCACAAACGAAGTAATGTTCGTTTTATGGATGGGATTGCATGGTTGATGCAGATCGTGATGTTCCTCACCTTAGGACTTCTGGTATTCCCATCTAAAATTCCTTCCGTCGCCGCGTTAGGAATAGCGTTTTCAGTTTTCCTAACAGTGATTGCGAGACCTGCAGCGGTGTTTTTGGCTCTTACCGGATTTAATGTAGATTGGAGAGAAAAACTTTTAGTTTCCTGGGTGGGATTAAGAGGTGCTGCACCGATTATTCTCGCAACATTTCCTTTTGCAAAACAACTCCCAGAGTCGGAGATGATCTTTCATATAGTGTTCTTTACTGTATTAACTTCTTTACTATTGCAAGGATCTACCATCCCATTTGCAGTTCGGATTTTAGGACTTGAGGCAGCTTTGGAACAAAGAGCTTCTTATCCATTTGAATTCGAAAACAAGGACAAGAGCGATACTCAACTTTTGGAATATATTGTTCCCTATGGCTCTGCTTCTGTGGGTAAGTTCGTTTACGAATTGGATTTCCCTGAAAACTCTTTGATCACTTTGATTTACAGAGGAGATTCTCATTTGGTTCCAACTGGTAAAACCAAAATGGAAGATGGAGATGTTCTTTTGGTTTTAACTCCTGAAGGTGCAGAGGGTAAGATCCGAGAAATTCTTTCAAGAATGGGAGAGAAAAAGGAAGCCTAGCTTCTTAATAAGATGGATCGTTTTGATTGGAAGAAGGTTGTTCGATCGAACTATTTCGAACTAACCTTAGTTCTTTTTATCTTCTCTTATTTCTCTTACCAAAACGCTTGGCTAAGCGACGATTCATTTATTAGCTTTAGAGTTTTAGATCATTTCGTAAATGGTTTTGGTTTGCGTTGGAATATCGCAGAACGTGTGCAGGCATTTACAAATCCACTTTTGGTCCTTGTACTCTCTCCTTTTTATTATCTATATCAGAATATAGTGTTCTGGTCTTTTTTCAGTTCATTTGTTTGGGGACTTTCTGCATTTTATTTTTTAAAGAAGATCTCTGTTTCTAAAGTTTCATTTTGGCTGGGATTTGGATTTCTTTTATCTTCCAGATCTTTTGTAGATTATTCCTATTCAGGTTTGGAAAATTCTCTGAATTATCTAATCGAAGCAATCTTCTTCTTTTTATATTTTAAAAAAGAAGAAGGGACCGATTCCAAATTACCGGGCCTGGTCCTTCTTGCCGGTCTTGGTCTGGTTTCCAGGATCGATTTTATCCTGATCTTTATCATTCCACTTTTGATCACTTTTGCACAGGATTGGAAGAAAGGTAAAATTAATATTTCTTTAAGTTCTAAAATTGCTCTTTGTGGTTTACCTTCAGTTCTTTGGTTTCTATTTTCTGCTCTGTATTACGGATCTCTTCTGCCAAATACATATTATTCCAAAACAAATGTAGAAGATTCCTTTATCCAGATACTTTCGCAGGGTTTGCAGTATTACATTTTTGAATTGAAGTGGGACTCTATCGTATTCGCATTTCTTCCGATCGTTGTGATTCTCCGTGCGGTTTTACGAAAGGATTCGAGTTCTATTTTAATATCTTTGGCCTTTTCTTTACCATACATGATGTATATTCTCTTTGTTGGTGGAGACTTTATGGCAGGAAGATTTTTTACGTATGTGATTTTTCTTTTCGGTATCGCGTTGGCCCGTCTGGAAAATGTAGAGAAAAAAGAGATCTATATCTTGGGATCTGCATTAATTCTTTATAATATTATTCTACCGTCTACTCCTATCCACTCTATCAAACAACAGGCGAAACAAAATCCTTGGATTTTGGGAAAAGGGGAAATTGCAGACGAGAAACTTTGGTATTATCCCGGCACTGGGCTCGCTTGGTATAGTAAAAAGGATTCTCTTCTTTCTAATATTTCGAATAAAAAACCTTTCTTCCCCCCGACCGACCAAAAAGTCTTTATTAAATATAATACAGGTGTGATTGGTTTTTTTCTGCCGGATCAGTATATTATCGATATAGTTGCCTTAGGAGATCCGCTACTTTCTAGAATACAAGGAAAGGGCAGGGTGGGTCATAAGATCAGACATATACCTTCAGGATATTTTGAATCTGTAGAATCCGGAGAGAATAAGATCCAAGATCCAAAGCTCAAGGAATATTATGATTCTTTGAACTTATTAACAAGAGGGGAAATATTCGACTCCAGGAGATTGCGTTTGTTTTGGAAGTTTCAATTCGGTTCTCTTCGGAAATACAAAGAGCCTTATTTAATAGATGAGCTGCGAGAAAATAGAATGTGGAAAGAAGAGAATCGCAAGAAGAACGACGGAATTAATTCGATATAGGGCGAAACCTCGCCCTAAAATGTAGGATCTCCTACAAAAATGGCGCCATTCTCTCTACAAGGATCCTTCTGTTATCTCCAGTTTGTAGAGAAATGATTCCTCGGATGATTGCCTGTCTTCTTCTGTCTCTGGAAAATGCCCAAGTCCTAAGTCTATTCGCTAATGGAAAATACGCTAAGTTGGCAAACGCAATCCCGTAGAAAGTTGCGATAAATGCAGTAGCGATCCCTTCTCCCAGAGCTCTTGTTCCAGCTCCTAAGTTTTCTAATACGCTTACGAGTCCCATCACAGTTCCGATGATCCCGATCGTAGGAGAAAATCCTCCTGCGGTTTCTAAAATTTTTGCGGAGCGAGTTTCTTTATTCTCCAGACCTTCTGCTGCTTCGAATAAAATTTCTTCGACCGCTCTTGGATCTGTTCCATCTACAATGAGTTGGATCCCTTTTCTTAGGAATGCATCAGGCACAGCAGCAAGTTGGTCTTCCAACGATAATAGTCCGTTCTTTCTGGCCTTCTCCGCGAAATCCAAGAATACATCTGAGAGGGAAAATTCTCTTTTAGGAAAAAGTGACTCTCTTAAGTGAATGATCAGATTTGCGAATTCTTCTGGAGTATAACTTGCGAATGTAGCGCCCGCAGTTCCCCCCAGGATCAATACAAGTGCGGATAGTTTTAGAAAGGAGAGAAAATGCGCTTCTTCCAATAAGATTGCTAATAATACCGAAGCAAATGCCGCAATTAAACCTAAGATGGCCGAACGCATGGGAGCAAATTAGGTAGATTATGTCATGGAGACAAGCGTTTTCAAAAAAATAGAGGACGGTTCGTCCCATCCCCTCTACAAGAAAGTGAAAATTCGCAGTGGATTGGCTTTAACCAGGGAGGTTAAAGGTCCATCCGTTTTAGAATATCGGATTTCAAAGTTCGGACCTTAGGGTTTTCACCCGTTTTTTCCGGAATGGGACCCAATTTAATTCCAGGGAGAAAAATATGCGTTTGAATGTTGCGCTGCAAAATACATTGACTTTTTAGGTATTTCCAAAATTTTTGTCCCAAATGCTCACTGTAGTCACCGTTCTGTTTTTGGGAATTTACGCCCTCGATATTCTAGGATTATTTTTCTTTGGAATTCATACATATATCATGGTGTATCTGTACAAAAAGTACAACGCCAATTGTGATACAGACCCGAGCAGAAACCTTTCTCTGGACGATCCAAGTCTTCCAATAGTCACTGTCCAACTTCCTATTTTTAACGAGTTTTACGTAGTAGATCGTTTGATCGACTCCACAATCGCATTAAAATATCCTAAAGATAAATTAGAGATCCAAGTTCTGGATGATTCTACTGATGAGACCATCCAAAAAGCTGCTTCCTTAGTGGCAAAATACAAGGCACAAGGTTTCGATATCCATCACCTTCACAGAACCAATCGTGTCGGTCATAAAGCAGGCGCTTTGGACGAAGGGATGAGAGTTTCTAAAGGTGATTATATCGCTATTTTTGATGCGGACTTCATGCCGGATCCTGATTTCCTTCTTAAAACCATGGCTTACTTTGATGATCCTCAGATCGGAATGGTGCAGGCACGTTGGGGTCATATCAACGCAGATTATAATATTCTAACCAAAGCGCAAAGTTTCGGGATCGACGGTCACTTCATGATCGAGCAAGTCGCAAGAAACGGTTCCAAACTTTGGATGAACTTCAACGGTACTGCAGGTACTTGGAGAAAGAAAACTATCGAGGATGCTGGCGGTTGGGAGCATGATACTCTTACTGAAGACTTCGATCTTTCTTACCGTGCAGAATTAAGAGGTTGGAAGTTCCGTTATTTTAAAGATGTGGTATGCCCTGCAGAAATTCCTGCGATGATGTCTGCATACAAATCCCAACAGTTCCGTTGGTGTAAAGGTTCTATCCAGACTGCAGTGAAACTTCTTCCTCGTATCTGGAAAGCAGACCTACCTTGGAAAACCAAGGCTGAGGCTGTGACTCACTTGATCAATTATTCTGTTCACCCACTCATGATTGTGAACATTCTATTCAGCGCTCCATTATTATTGATGGAATACTGGTCAGGTTTCAGTTTCTACGATCTTCCGTTAGAAGTATTATCAGGAACTGCAGCGGTCCTTTCTATCGGATCAGTTGGACCTTTATTCTTCTACGCATATTCACAGAAGACATTATACAAAGATTGGAAAAAGAGATTAGTTTATCTTCCTATTCTGATCATGATTGGAACTGGGATCGCGATCGTAAACACCAGAGCTTGGCTCGAGGCTGTTTTAGGGATCCAATCTTCCTTCAAAAGAACTCCTAAATTGAGAATCGAAAGCAACTCTGACTCTCTGAAAGAAAGGCTGAAATATACCGTTCCTTTGGACTTCCATGTAGTTCTTGAGTTCCTATTGGGTTGTTATTGTGTATTCTCCGTTGTGCTATCTTTCTTAGTGGGACGTCCTTATATCGTGGGCTTCCTATTGATCTATGGGATCGGTTTCTTCTTCGTAGCTTTTAAATCTTTCCAAGAATTTACCTGGAAATACAAAGAAGCAAGGAACGCGACTCAGGAAGAGATCCCTCAGGAAGCCTGACACAGCTTCCGCCACACAAAAGGCGAGAAACGGGTTGACTCCCTGTCCCCTCGCCTAAATCTGTCAAATACCCCAGGAAACAGGATAACCGATGAGTGAGAAAGTCTATTGCGCCAACTGCCTGCATTGTGTAACCGTCAGACAGTATGAATCCGAGGCGGACAAATACATCCTCCGGGTCAAATGTACCAAGAAAAAATGGTCCAAACGTTCCGGCGAAGAGAAGTTATACAAATACTTCACAGTGGCTCGCCGTATGCAGACTGATTGCGAATTCTACGAGCCGATGGGAGAAATCCTTCCTTATATCAAAAATTTGAAGAAAGAACTTCCCATTAAAGACGAAATCTATATGGTGAAGTCGCCTAACTAAAAGGGCATTGTTCTCCAAACCGTTCCTCCTCCAACCCAGGACCGTAAAAGAAACGGGAAATCGCAAAACGGTCCTGGATGAACCCTACACCCTCTTCCCGGATAAAGACGCCTTATTACTTAAGGATTTTCCAGTCCGGGTAAGTGTAGGAGATCCTCTTTACAAACAATCCTCTGGTTCAGTTCTCTCTCCTGTAAACGGGATCGCCTCATTAGAACATAGCGAAGAAGGATCTAAAATCCGAATAGTCCAAGACGGCAACTTCATTGGTTCTAAACCTTGGATACCTAAAACCCTCAAAAAAGAAGAAGTACTCGAACCAATGGATAGACTTGGTTTGGTTAGTCTGGATTTTCCGGAACATTCTCTTTTATCTTATTTTAAATCCAGACAGAAAACATCTCTTATCATCTTAGCTCCATTTACAAGAACGCAAGATGTGGATTATCTTCCTGAGTTAAGAAAGAACTCAGAATGCCATATTCGCTTTTTAGAAGTTTTAAAATCTCTTTTTCCAGAAGCTCAGATCAAAGATTATATTTTCGGTCTGAAATCTCCTGTTAAAAATTATGCTTATCCTTGGGGAATTCCTGAATATTTCGTTTCTCAAACAGAAAAATTGCCTTTTTCTAAAATTAAAGAAATATTATACTTAGGTCCTGAAACATTATATAATCTTTATAGAGCTTTATTTGCTGATTTTCCTTTTATAGAAAGAGAGATTGCTCTTTATTTTTTAGGGAAGAATGGCGGGCTTAGAAAGGCGGATTCAACTGTTCGTATCCGTAACGGACAAAGTTTAAAGTTTTTATTCGAAGAATACGGTCCTAAGTATTCCAACTTTACTCTAAATTCCTTTTATGAAAAAAATCCGGTTCGAGATATCAAAAAGGGATTCTATTGGGATATCAGGCAGAATTATTCATTAGTCTTTTTGACCAAACATGATCCTCAGAGAAGAGAATTCCCTTGTGTAGAATGTGGGGAATGTTCTTATAATTGTCCTACCCAAGCAAATCCAATGGCTTTGGTTTCCAGCTTTGGCAATTTTAATTCTTCACTTTGTATGGAATGTGGTATCTGTACATTTCTTTGTCCTTCAACCATTTCTTTAAGGAATCAGATCAGAACTTGGAAAGAGGCGAATCATGGCTTTTAGTTATGTTCTCTCTACCCAAAACGGTTTTTTCAGAAGAAAGGACCTTCTTCTTCCTGATATCCTTTTTGCGATTTTAGCAATTGGCCTTTTGATTTTAGGCTCAGGTGGATCGTATTATCCAATTATTCCTGCAGGTTTTGGGATTTTATTTGGAGCGGCCGCTTACTTTCTTCTTACCGGTGGGAAGTCCTACCCATTATATTGGGTGAATCATGCATTGAGTTTTGCTCTTCTTCTTCCAAGAGATTCAAGATATGCATTACATGCTATTCTTGCTTTAGGAATTGGACTAGGGCTTTGGTGGGTTTTAGAGCAGAGATTTAAGATCCGATTTCCTTTGGCTCTGTTGCAATTTTTACTTTTTCTAATATTCTATTTTTTGCCTGGGATAGATAGCTGGGCTTCAGAACCTTCTTCTGTGTTTAGAGGATCTTCTTATCCTGATATATATACTCCGGGTTTTTTCACAGAAGGTAACTTGCCCGGATCTAGATACTCTTCTTTGGAAGCATGTGGTGGATTCGGAGTAATTTTAGCAGTACCTTTACTATTAAGAAGTAGTTTGGCTCTTTTATTACCTTTAGGATTTTCTATCCTTCTCTCCGTTTGGATCCATATCGCTAAAATTCCAGGTTGGGAAACAGTTTCTGGTCCGGTGTGGCTAGGAACTTTCTCCTTCATAGTACTTCTAAATTTACCGGGAAGAAATACAGGCTCACTTTTGCCTCTTTCTTTTTTGAGTTTGGCGCCTCTTGGGTTGGCAATTTTTTTCCTTCCCCCGGTATTTGTTCCTACATTCCTGTGGGTCTCATCGTTTTTTTTCATTGAATCCATCCTGATTCGTATTTTCCTAGGAGATAGGACAGAGGCATGAACCAGCTCCTTGCTTTACTTAAGCCAGAGACTGTAATTTTTGAAATAGAAGGTTCTTCTAAGGAAGAAGTGATTAATCAACTTCTCCAAAAGGCCGTCGACTCTACGCTAATCGATAGAGACGATAGGGATCTTGTGTACGAATCTCTTATGGCGAGAGAAAAATCCATGTCTACTGGTATCGGCAGTGGGGTAGCAATCCCGCATTGTTCGGTCAATCTGGTGGATGAACTTAAATGTGTGATGGGTCTTTCTCGAAAGGGAATCGATTTTGATGCTATCGACCATCTTCCCGTTCATATTTTTATTCTTCTAATCGTTCCTAAATCCAAATTCCAAGAACATATCAAAACTCTGGCTCAGATCGCAAAGACCCTCAATGTAAAAGAGGATCGCGAAAAACTGATCCTTTCCAAAAATTTCGAAGAGATCCGGAAAGCTTTCTCCGCGTGAGAGGGTGAGAGTTTGTTAGAAGAAGCGAAACGCTTTTTGATCTTTGCGGTTTTTCTTTCCGCGATTTCAGTATTTTTCTCCCAACTCAGATCTCTAAATAAGGAATTTTTAGAGGCAGATTCTGGGATCCAAGTTCAGGATTCCTTAGTTAAATCGACTAACACTGGTTTTGCGGAAGAATATTTTCAGTTTTGGAAAGGACTGGTCAGTTTTGATCTAGGAGAAACTGAATCTGGAGATCCTGTACTTTCTCATATTCTCTCCAGATTTTGGCCAACATTACATTTGGCAGGATTTGCAGTTTTAACAGGCACATTCTTTTCTGTTTTTTTGGCCTTGGTTTCTCTTCTTCCTCGTTTTGGCTTTGTAGGAGAAGTTTTCGGATTTATCAGCCAACTTATCGTATCTACTCCAGTATTCGTAGTTTCTGTTTTTCTGTTAGTATTTTTTTTTCTGATACTGGGCTGGCTTCCTCCTGGTGGGTACGAACCTGGGAATACGGCTTATGTGATCCTGCCTGGAATTGCATTGGGATCTAGAGTATTCGCTAGACTTTTTATTTTTGCTCATCAATTGGCGGGCACAGAAAAAAAATCTGCTTATACAAATGTTCTAAAAGCGAGAGGATATTCAGAAAATAGAATATTATTCCGACATATTCTACTCAAAGTTTCTCCTGTGCTTCTAATCTTGATCTTGTTAGACTTAAGCTCTTTACTTTCAGGAGCAATCGTAGTCGAGGAGATTTTCTTTTTTCCCGGGATTGGAAAATCCATGTATCATGCGATTAGAACCATGGATTCAGCGTTACTTTCTGCACTTTTGTTTTATAGTGGGATAGTGTTTTATATCCTGACTAGAGTTTCTGAAAGAGTAAGAGACAGTCTTTTAGGTTGGGAGGCGGGCGCCGCTTGAAAACTCTAAACCTGCTTCGTTACGGCACAATTTCCCTATATCTAGTTTTAGTTATATTCGGAATATTATTCAAAGCCGCTCCTACAGAATTGAACTTAAAGGAATCCTTTCTTCCTCCTTCTTTTGATTTTCCATTCGGTAAAGATAGATTGGGAAGAGATGTGTTCTCCATGTTTGCATATGGAAGTTTAGCCACTTTCTTATTTGCATTTCCTGCGAGAGTCCTTACATTAGCAGTAGCTTCTTTGATCGGATTGGTATCTTATACCAGCCCATTCTTTAAGAAGAATATATTCTCTCCCTTGTCTTCTGTGTTTGTTTCTCTACCTTCTTTACTTTTAGCTCTACTTGTAGTTCAGGTTTTTGGAGCAGGGCCTATCCCTTTATTCTTAGCAATCGTGCTTGGAGATTGGGCACAGGCTTATGAAACGGTTCGAGCTAAAATAGACGAGGTAAGTACAAGCGGATATGCGCTAGCTGCTTCTTGTTTTGGAGCGAGTAAGTCTTATGTTTTTCGGGCACATCTTCTTCCTCAGGCATTTCAAATATTGAGAGTACTTTTATTTACGGGACTTCCAGCTGTTGTGATGACTCTTGCAATATTCGGATTTTTAGGAATTTCTGCAGGCGGAGAAGTATTTGGTCCAGGTCTTGGAGAACAAATTGCGTTTTCTAAAGATTATGCGCAAAATGCTCCTTGGTCTTTAGTGTTTCCTACACTAGGGATTTTAGGTTTAGTAATGACTGTAGGAGGAAAACGTTCTTGAAACTGTTATTCTTCCGAAAGGTATTCGCTTTTATTTTACTGATCTGTTTGTCCCCTTTATTCGTTGGAACTCCAACTTATGCGATAGATGAGTATTATCGCCTTCCCGAATATTCTTCTGCTGAGAAGATACGGTTCGAGAAGGAAAGAAAACTTTGTATTTTTCCACTTAGGAATTTATCCGGAGATACTTCTTTGGATTTTTATTCTTCAGGATATGCTTCTGTTCTATATTCTGGTTTAAAATCTTTAGTTCAGATCTATGACGAATCTTTAATCCCTAAATCTATCCAACATCCTTTTGGTCCAAATCCGTCTGAAGTTAAACCGAATTTAAGAGAAGGGGAATGGGATTACAAAGGTCTTGAAAAATTAAAGAAAGAAGAACTTTCTTTAAACGTTTCGAGGGATCCTAGATATCTAACTTTAAAAGTTCAGCCTTACGAAGCAGAAACTGCTCCTGATGAGGGTTTTCTGATCCCAATCTCCAGAAAATACGACTGTTTTTACTCTACTTACGGCGAATTTGAGAAGAAGGGAGAAGAAATCCGAATTAATATCCGGCTGAGATCTTCTAAAGACGGATCTAAAAAAGAATTCTCTCATAAAACTAGTGTTAGGCGATCTTACCAAGAATTAAATCCAGTTATTGAAGAAATTCGCAAAACACTTTTAGGAAAACATACTAAAGCACTTTCTGTCAAAACTGGGAACCAATACGATTCGCTTGTATTTTTAGATGGGAATTATATAGGTAAAACTCCTTTAAAAAGAAATGATGTTCTTTCTGGGATACACGATATCCGCATCACTAAAAACGGATATTCTGAATGGATCGGCCAAGTGGACTTAAGAGAGTCTGCTAAAGATCTGGATATTACATTAGAAAAAGATAAAAAAGAAGGTTTTCTCTCTGCAGATTCTGATCCTCAAGGCGCCAAAGTATATTTAGGTTCAGAATATTTAGGAATTACTCCTCTCGTAAAAGTTCCTGTCAAGGTAGGTTGGAACAGATTGAGATTCGTTTTAGCTGATCATGTAGATCAATTCAAAGGAGTTGAGATCAAAAAAGGAGAAGTTTCCGAGATCAAGGCTAAATTCAAAGAAGGAGAATCTGTTTCTTATTATAGGAACAAAAAGTATTTATTTTTAGATCATACCTACGATGACTTCGCGATCTATTCACTTTACGGAAGTTTATTCTTTTATGCAGGATACTATTATTTCAATTTAAGAGCTGACCAAGCTTTAGAAAATGCAAGGCCTATGGTTCAGATTACAAATTTTGCAGCTCTTCAAGAATTGCAACAATCCTCTCCTAATACCCAAACATTTGCTCTTTCTTATTTTTATCAGGAAAGTATCTATAATGATGCTAAGAACAAGTCTGATTATTTCAGATCTATCTCCGGAAGATTCGGAAAACACCAAGGCATTCATGGTGGACTCATGTTGTACGGGATCGGTACGATGCTTTTATTATCTGCGACGTTTTATGCTCTTGGATTAGATTCTGAAACCTTAGAAGTAGGAGTGGCTCCAGTGAAAACAATGCCTACATTCGTAAGAGGTATAGAAGGACAGTATGAAACAGAGTCTTACGCAAAATTTAATATGAGATTTTGATATAAGAATACAATCTAAAACTTCCAAGTACTAATATGCCTTCTTCCTTATCTGAAGGTTTTAGTATTTCTGAAAGTTTTTCTGGAAGTATCGAGAAGGGCCCATATCCTTCTGGAAGTTTGAATTCTTTTGAATCTAAAAAATACAAATTTGAGTTTTGGGTTTTTGTATAATCCAAAAGTTTTTCCGCCATTGACTCTCCTTCTTTGTCCGGTAAAAATCCAGCTAAGATAGAGAATCTTTTTCCTGGAAATGCAGATTGCAAAGAAGCAAGAGTGACTCTGATTGCATCTGGATTATGAGCCGGATCAAATACGACAAATGGAGAATTGGATATAATTTCTAATCTACCAGGTGGCCTGGGGAGAGGTTTTGTAATTGCTTTTTCCGTTCTTTCGATCCCGATTTTGTTTTTTGAAATGATCTCTTCTAATCTATGTACAATAAATTTTACGTATTCTTGGTTATGATCTAAATAAGATCTTCCTTCCGGTAAGGAAGGATAAAGATATAGTTCTAATTTTTTTTCGGAACAAAATTCTTTCAGTATTTTTAAGAGAGAAGGTTCCGGTTCTAACGCAAATACTATCTTAGTTCTTTCGGAAACTATTCCTAACTTCTCCTTTAGGATTGCATCTTTTGTATTTCCTAAAACAGCCTTATGATCTTCTCCGATAGCGCATACTACAAGTACGTCAGAGTCAGCCAGTTTCGTGGCATCTAATCTTCCTCCGAGACCTGCCTCATATACTTGGACTGCAATATCCTTTTTTTCGAATAAAACGAAAGAGCCTAAAGTAAACCATTCAAACCAAGATAAAAAGGAAAGTTCCTCTGAATTGCCATCAGTAAACAGTATATTAGAAATCTCTTTTAGATCTTCTTCGGTTATCGGGTCAAAATTCGGGCTGAGGCGGATCCTTTCTTTTGGATCGAATAAATGGGGAGAAGTATATAAACCTGTTTTATATCCTAGATTGGAAAAACTTCCCGCTAAAAAGTGAGAAACGGAGCCTTTTCCGTTTGTACCTACCACTGAGATCCTAAGTCTTTCTTTTTTTCGATTTCTCCAGCCATGTGAATCGACAAGATTACGGAATGGATCCAGAGAATAATCCCCAAATACATTAAAATTCCTGGTCTTCTCTAAATTGGTTAATTTGGATCCGAATTCTAAAAAATCTGGGTTAGACATTTATAATTTTCTAATACTTTTTCAGGTATATCCGAGGGCTTTTAATAGTCGATATCTTCCTTTTTCTATTAGCTCAGGACTTAAGCTCACACCTGTGAATAATCTAAATTGTTCTACTGCTTGGTAGAGAAGCATTTCTGTCCCAGGTACAATATTCGCACCCTTCTTCTTAGCCCCTAAAACCAAGGGAGTTTCCAATGGGTTATAAACTATATCGAATACAACTTGTCCTTCTGTAAAACAAGACTCTGGAATAGCTGGTCCTGGATCTTTTCCTTTCATTCCGAGAGGAGTTGTATGAATGACCAGAGAATATTCTGAAAAATTCTTTTGAACTTCGTTTAGATCCGAGGATTGGATCTTTGCGGAAGAAATATTAGAGAGTAGTCCAATTAATTCTTCGGAGGTTTTGGAATTTCTTGCTGCGATAGTAAGATCTTTCACACCAGCTTCTTTCAATAATGTGAAAGAAATTCCGCGAGCGCTTCCTCCACTTCCGATCAATAGAACTTTTCCTTTTAAACTTTCAGGAAATGATTCTTGGATAGATCGAACTGCACCGATTCCGTCCGTATTATACGCGCTAATCGATCCGTTCTCAAAAACTAAAGTGTTACTTGCTTTAACTGTTTGGGAAGTCTGGTCTGTTTTGTCTGCGAGAAGGAACGCAGATTCCTTATGAGGAATTGTGACTGATAAACCTCTGACTCCGAACTTGGACAAAGAAAGAAGTTCCTTTTTTTCCAAAGTTTCCACTGGAAAAACCAAATATCCGCAGTCCAGACTCAGGTCTTCATACCATGAGCTATGTAGTAAGGGTGATAAGGTATGAGATAAGGGCTGGCCTACGATTCCGAAGTATTTTGAGCTGTCTCGAAAGATTTTCAATGGGTTCCGCTTCTTTTTTACTAAAATTCTCGACTTTATCCGAAAACCCGGAAAACCTGTAATGCAGATGGGAATCCTGGCCTCGCTCAACGATTTTCTCCCTTTACTCGGCACTCAACCCTTTTTAGTTTTAGCTTCTTCTTCGGGTTGGTGGACGACATTCACGGATATACTGTTTGTTCTGTCTATTAGTGGTGGATTAGCCTGGTATTTTTATTATTATAAAAGAAAGGATCTTTTAGGTGGTTACTGGGTGGCGTTTTTAGTCGCTATTCTGGGATCTCTGATCATTCTTTCTATCTTCCAAGACCTGATCCGAGAAGTGGTGTATTGGTTAATCTCACCAAAGATCGGAATCTACCAGGTTGCAAATGTGAATTTGATCGCGGTTTTGTTGGGCGGATACTCAATGCTCTATATTATGAACCGTATCAATCATAATAAAGAACGCAGAGACTAAATCTAAACTTTCTCGAATGCTTCCGGGGTTTATCTCGGGAGCAAAACTTATTTCTTCTTTTGTTTTTCCGCCAAAGTCATTTCGAATACTTTTGCGTATTTTAGAAAATTATAATAGAAGCCCATAATTGCGAGGATCAGTCCTCTTCTTCCGTCCAAAAATCCTAATCTTACAAAATACATCCAAAAGGATTTATATCCCGCTTCTAATAGAGCTAAGATTAAACCGCTACGTTTTCCTTTTCCGAATTTTTCAGTAGCAGCAAGTTCAGAGTATCGATTGATAAAGCTAACATGATCGAATAGATTTTCGTAAGAATAATGGAATACAGGATGTTTTAACTTTTTCCTTTTTCCGGATAATTCCACTGCTTCATGGACCTTTCCGCCCACAAATTTGCCTTTGGAGCTTAAGAATAATCTGGCTCTATAATTTGGATACCAGCCCCCGTGTCGGATCCATTTCCCCATGTACATTGTAAGCCTTGGGATTATAAATCCGTCTTCTTCCGGTTCTCCATTCTTGAATAAACTTTTGATCTCTTCTTTTAGGCCTGGAGAAAGTTCTTCGTCTGCATCCAGAGTGAGTATCCAAGGATTTACGGCTAAAGAGATTACATGGTTTTTTTGAGAAACGTAATCATCAAACTTTCGGAGAACTACCTTGGCTCCCTTTTGTTTTGCGATACTTTCGGTTCTATCTTTAGAACCGGAATCTAAAACTATGATCTCGTTTACGAAATCTAGAGAAGATAGACATCTTTCGATATTATCTTCTTCGTTTAATGTGATGATACAGGCTGAGATTGGTAACATCAAGCGCGGGAAAAATCCTGGTCTCTTACGGATTTAAAATTAGACGAAAGAGGAACTTCCAATCTGGCGATGGTTACGTCTTTGCGGATGATGATCCTGAAAAAAGAAGGATCGATACCTTCTCCTTTTAGCATGATTAATATAAGTGCAAGTCCCAATCCGGCTCCTTCCGTATTGTCAGCGTTATCTAAATAGAATTGAGCAATGTCTCCGTACTGCATTCCTTTTTCTAATTTTTCGCGGAGGGATTTTTCTTCTTCTATGGTGACTGGAGTATTGTTTGTGACTTCTACCCGAATTCCGTCCATGGAATAATCGAATGAGATCAGACAGAAATATCCCTTCTTTTTGGATTTGTTTCCGTATTCTTCCGCCATACTTTCGGAGAATAATTGCTTATATTCGGAGACTCCTTTTTTGTACTGGATCGGATTTTCTATATCGTATCCTTTTTCCTCGAAGAATATCCTTTTTTGATTTGCCTTGCAGGCGTTGATCGATAATTCTTTTACGATAGTGTAAATCGTTGGAACAAGGGTGGGATAAGTGACTTTATCCAAGATAAGCTCGATCGCTTGTTGGATATGTTCCTCTACCGATCTGGTGATCCGATGGGTCTTTAAAGAGAGGATTCTTCCGTCCTCCACCGTAAGCCGGATATTGTCTGATATATCCCGGATTTCCTGACCCATTAACCTTGAACTTTTCGGAACTCGATTTGTTTGTCAAGAGACTCATTCTAATAGCTTTAAAAAAGGTCCGTTCTAATTCGGTCCGAATTTTGCCGAAATTCTTCCCTTATTTTTTAGGGTGCCTTCTTTTTTCTTGGAACATCCATGCGGATTCCTGGTCTTGGAGCGGGGCTTATCTCATCCAACCGGAAACTTTGGAATATTCTGGGCCAGTTCAGATCCAAGTGAAAGACGGTTTGGTGGAGAAAATATCTTCTTCTCCCACGTCTAAGGAACCTCTGTTCATTTTGCCGGGATTCTGTGATTCTCATGTAACCTTGGGAGCAAATTCTCTAGGAGGTTGGAAAGAACGTTCAGAATTAGAATCCGATCTGAAACAATTTCTGCTACATGGGTTCACTCATATCCAAAGTATTGCAGATCCTCCTTGGGCTTCTGAACTTTCTGAGATCAGAAAAAAGAATTCTCAGTATCCTAGGATCTCTGTTCTTCCACCTGTTTTACTTGCAGAGTCCAAAGAAATTTCTGCATCCAAAGTTTCCGGTTATAAAATCCTAAAATCACCTGAAGACGCGATGTCTTCTCTTTCTGGCAAAAGAGGAAAGATCCATTTATTCTTAAGGCATAACGAAGGTGAAACTTTCGAAGTAGATGGAAAACTTTTATATAGAATGAGAAGTGAAGCGGAGAAGAATGGTTTAGAATTATCAGTTTCCACTTTCGGAGAAGAATTTGCAAACTGGGAAGCATTGTCTTCCGAAACGAAGGTGTTGTATCATCCTATTCCGGAAACTTCTTCCATTCGTCCCGTTGCTCATAATTTGGTGAAACAGATTTGGGCACCACTTTTCGGGATCTATTTTACTAGAAAAGGAATAGGAACTTCTTCCTTTGCAGAAGAATGGGAAAAATGGACCCAATGGAGTCCTACTTTTAAAGAAAGAGCACTGTCTAAAGAAGTGTTATCTACTTTGCCTGCACTTTCCGAATCGGAAAGAGAAGAAGCGGAGAAAGAATACGAATCCTATCTTGCTTTCTTGAGGGCCCGCAAGAATCTGACCTTAAGGATCTTACTCGGTTCGGGTGCGGGTCACCAATTACAGTTTCCTGGGATTTCCGGCTGGAAGGAACTGAGAATTTTATCTGAACTTCTGGGACCCAAAGAAGCATTGAGAGCGGCAACCGAAACCACCTGCCAATATTTGGGAGCGGCTCATGAGGGGAAGATCCGAGTAGGAAAACCGGCTCATCTTTTGATTTTTAGAGAAGACCCTCTTCAAAATTGGGATAAACTAAAAACATTAAGAACGGTTGTGACGGAGAGAGTGAAAACCGAGATCTCTTCTCCTGAAAAAAAGAAAACAGAGAGGCGGAGACGATGAACGAAGATCAAAAAGAACTGTTTCAAAAATTACTGGACGAAAGTTTCAGGAAAAAAGCGGCCTTAGAGCCTGGAGCAAAAGTTTCTGCGTTAGTCACTAGTTCTAAATCGGATTATGTTTTTATAAAGATCCAAGGAGCAGGTCTCTCCGGGATTATCGCCGCAGACGAATTTACAGAAGCTCCTCCCAAACAGGGAGAAACTATCGAGGCATATTTTTTCCAGGAATCTTCCGGGGACCAATACTTCACCACTTGTTTGAATGGGGATACAATCTCCAAAGATATGGTATCAGTAGCTCATACTGCTGAGATCCCAGTTTTAGGTCATATCGTAGGGGAGAATGATGCTGGCGTAGAAGTTAAGTTAGGCGAACAAACAGGCTTTTGTCCATTCTCACAATTAGATCCTGAGTTGAAAAAACAAAACAACGGAGTAGGCAAAAGGGTTCGCTTCCTTATTTCAGAAGTAGGAAGTAAAGGGAAGATCATCGTTTCCCAAAAGAAAATCGCAGATAAAGAAAGAGAGGCTAAAATTTCAGTTCTAAAAGGAGAATTGAAGCCCGGAATGTTTGTCACCTGTAAGGTCAAATCAGTTCACACTTTCGGATTGATCGTAGAAGCTGACGGACTTACTGCACTTGTTCCTGCTTCCGAGGCAACTTTTAAAAAGGGAGCAGATCTTGCGAAAGATTTCCATCCTGGACAAGTTCTGAGAGCAAAAGTTTTAAAATTAGATTGGGAAGAAGGAAAGCACAGTTTTACTGTTAAAGATTTTCTAAAAGATCCTTGGGCCCAAAATGTTCCATTCAAAGAAGGTGATTTGGTCACGGGAACTGTAGAAAGTGTAAAACCTTTCGGAGTATTCGTAAAATTGAATGAACAATTCTCCGGACTGGTTCCTAATAGAGAAACTGGATTACAAAATCGTACACCAGCCGCTCAACATTTCAAGATGGGGGATTCAGTTTCCGCTTTTGTAACAGAAGTGAATATAGGCAAAAGACAGATCTCTCTTTCTCTTGTGAAAGCAAAAGAAGTTCAGGAAAGATTGGATTATAGTGGATATCTTTCTGAAGAAACTTCTTCTACTGGATCTTTTGGTGCGATTCTTGCGAAATCCTTAAATAAAGGACAGAAAAAAGGATAAATGGCTCTCCGGATCGCATTGTATCGACCGGAGATACCTCCCAATACGGGAAATATCGCCCGACTATGCGTCGCTTTAGGAGCGGAGTTGCATATCGTAGGAGAACCTGCCTTCGAGTTATCTGAAAAAGCAGCAAGAAGAGCAGGTTTAGATTATTGGGATAAACTAAAATTGACCCTTCATCCAAGTTGGGATGCTTTCTCAAAAACTTTGGACATTAATTCCAAATTATATTTAATCTCTACCAAGGGAAAAGTTTCTTATACAACTCCTCAGTACGGGGAGAACGACGTATTTTTGTTCGGAAATGAAACATCAGGATTGCCTCAGGAAATTTTTCAATCTGAAATTCCTAATGGAATCCTTAGAATCCCAATGGAAGAAGATTGCAGATGTTTAAATTTGAGTAACGCAGTCGCGGTAATTGCATACGAAGCATTGCGCCAAATTCGTCGTTGGTGACTCGGAAACTGTCTTCCGAAAAAAATCGGATTTACACCCCTCGAAAAAACCAGTCCTATGGAAAAATATGGGAATGTCCTTTTCCCTAGGAGAGATAGAAGCCCGAATTCGGGAACTCCTAGCAAACGGTTTAACAGGTAACTCCCAGGATTTCCATGCGTGGATCCGTATGGACACTCTTCGAAAATTCAGAGAAGAGCCTTCTTTCTCACCCGATTGGGTTCCCAATACTCTAGATGCACTTGTTACATCTGGAGAAGCAGCAAAAAGTAAATTAGATCCGAGAGAATATACTCTCTCTGTAGAATCAACTCTACGCAAAAAAACTTCCAAAAACGAAGAATACCTTCTTCTTGGCCGCACCGAATTCCAACCAATGCAGTATGTTAGAAGCAGAATGGAATCTTTCCTAAGAGCTAACGGAATCGACGAGGATCTGATCGTGGACCTAACTATCGGTTCCATCGAAGCAGTGGAAAATGCAGTCAAATATGGTGACGGCGGAAATGTAGAAGTTGCCTATACAATCGAAAAAAGTGGAATTTTTAAGATCCGACTGGTGAACAACCTGAGAGAATTGAATATCGAAGAAGATATAGAAAGAGGAAAATTTTCTTCCACAGCCACTCTAATGAGAGGGATGATGGTAATGCAAAAATTATTCGATAAAATGGATCTGGAAATCTTAGAGGATAAAAGACAGGCCTTATTTATGGCCGAAAAAATCCTTCCGAAGTAAATTCCGCAGTTTTTTAAGTTTTACACTTCTTCGATTTTCGGGTCTTTCTTGCTAAGAGTATGTCTTCGATTTTTAAAATTCATTCCAACTACAAGGCAGCCGGGGACCAAGTCCAAGCTATAGAAAAGATAGGCCAAGCATTTCACAAGGGAGAAGATAAGGTCACCCTAGTGGGTGTGACTGGCTCCGGTAAAACATTCACCATGGCCCAGGTGATAGCGAATATGGGACTTCCAACCTTGGTTCTCTCACATAATAAAACTTTGGCGGCGCAGTTGTTCCGAGAGTTTAAGGAGTTTTTCCCGGAGAATGCTGTGGAATACTTCGTTTCTTATTATGATTACTACCAACCTGAGGCTTACGTACCTTCTTCAGATACTTTTATAGAAAAAGATATGTCGATGAACGAAGAGATAGATAAGCTCAGACTCAGGGCAACTTCTTCTTTATTGGAAAGGGACGATGTAGTGATCGTTAGTTCTGTTTCTTGTATTTATGGTTTAGGATCTCCGGAAGAATATGTGAACTCTGTAGTCGCATTACAAAAGGGAGATATCATAGATAGAGATCAGGTAATTCGCAAACTTCTTCATATACAATATAATCGTAATGATACAGATTTCTCCCGCGGGAATTTCAGAGTTAGGGGGGATTCTATCGAAGTTTATCCCGCATACCATACAGATGCTTTTCGGATCGAATTTTTCGGAGATGAGGTGGATTCAATTTCAAGAATTCATCCGGTCACCGCTCAAGTAATCGCAAAACAGGAAAAATGTTTTATCTATCCCGCAAAACACTTCATCATGTCTCCTCCTTTGATCAAGGATGCAGTTAAAAGAATTAAAGATGAGATGGTTGAACAAGAGATCAAGTTCACCAAAGAGAATAAATTTTTAGAAGCACAACGTATCGTATCCAGAACAAATTACGATATGGAAATGCTCCAAGAGATGGGCTACTGTAACGGGATCGAAAATTATTCTCGTCATCTTACAGGAAGAAAAGAAGGAGAAAGACCTGCCTGTCTCATCGATTACTTCCGCGGAGATTTTTTACTTATAGTGGACGAGTCTCACGTTACAATTCCTCAGGTTGGTGGAATGTATGCAGGAGATAAAGCCCGGAAACAAACTCTGGTTGATTTCGGATTCAGATTACCTTCTGCTCTTGATAATAGACCTTTGAACTTTGCAGAATTTGAATCCTTAACTCCCAAAACTCTTTATGTATCTGCAACGCCTGCTGAATACGAATTAGAGAAGAGTAAATCAAGAGTGGAACAGATCATTCGTCCAACAGGACTTTTAGATCCGAATGTAGAAGTTCGTCCTACCAAAAATCAAGTAGAAGATCTTTTAGTAGAGATCCGAAAGAGAATAGATCTGGGTGAAAGAGTTTTAGTTACCACTTTGACCAAGAAGATGTCGGAAGACCTCTCTGATTATTATAAAGAACTAGGACTCAAAGTCTCTTATCTACATTCCGAGATAGAAACATTAGAAAGGATAGAAATTATCCGGGATTTGAGAAAGGGAATTTATGATGTTTTAATAGGGATCAATCTTCTGAGAGAAGGTTTGGATATCCCGGAAGTTTCTCTCGTTGCTATTCTAGATGCAGATAAAGAAGGGTTTTTAAGAAATTATAAATCCTTAATACAAACAATCGGTCGGGCTGCTAGGAATATCAACGGAACTGCAATATTATACGCGGATAAGATGACAGATTCTATGACGAGAGCCATAGAAGAGACCAAAAGAAGAAGAACGATCCAGGAAGAACATAATCTGAAATATAGGATCTCTCCTCAAACGATCAAAAAGGAAATTGCCGATATGATCGAAAGAACAGAGAAAGAATTGGCTCCTGAAGAATACGCAGCAGAAGAGATCAATAAAAAGTTCAGAGAGAAAAACTTCTCCTCTAAAGAAGAAATGAAAGAGAAGATCAGAGAAGAAATGTTAAAAGCAGCCAAGGAATTGGATTTCGAAAGAGCAGCGCTTCTCAGAGATAAAATGCTTACTATCAAAGTGAATCCCACAGAGGAAAAATGAGATTAGATATTACACTTATCACTATACTAGTCACGGGAGCCATAAGCTTTTACACATTATATGTGGATCAGAATCTTTTAGACAAACTGATCCTCAGACCTTTCAGGGATTCTAAAGAAGGGAATTATTATACCTTAGCCACCAGCGGATTTGTTCACGCGGATTTTACTCATCTATTGTTTAATATGCTGACTCTTTATTTTTTCGGAAGGCATGTTGATATGGTGCTTGGACCCTTGGGATTTATGGGGCTGTATTTAGCGAGTATCCTGATTGCGAATCTAGTATCTTTTCAGAAAAATAAAACAGATGCGAATTATGCGAGTCTTGGAGCTTCCGGTGGGACTTCAGGGATCGTATTTGCTTCTATCTTATTTTATCCCTATTCTAAAATTTTCTTTTTCTTTATACCGATTCCGATACCAGGACCTATATACGCGATCCTGTATTTAGCGTATTCTTATTATGCTTCTAAAAACAGGCAGGACGGGATTAATCACGATGCACACTTTTATGGAGCTTTAACTGGACTTGCGGTTGCAATCTTAGTACAACCGCTTTCATTGATTGCGTTTGTCCAATATGTGCTGGGTGCGTTTATATAAGAGCGAGAGGATTAGCCTCCTTTTGCGATTTTGTCCTTTATAAAAGTCTTAAACTTATCTGAACCGAAACTAACATCCATTTTGATAATCTCCGGAGCGAGATAAGGATGTTTTTTCATAATAAATTCTTCAATCGCTGCATACTTGTCTGCTTTTGCTTTTAGAAGGATTTTGTTTTCAGAATCGATTGTGAGCTTTCCTTCCCATTGGTATAAAAGAGCTACTTCCGGAAAAATGGTGCCGCTTACGATAATACCAAGTTGGAGCATTTCTGCGATATACTCTTCTGCTAGATCGCGATCTGCCAGAGTGGTGAAGACTAAAATTTCTTGAGATGAAGACATGGTTCCTCCGAGAAAAAGGAGGATAAGAAGTATTCATTCTTTGTCCAGTCTTTCTTTGGAAAGATTGGATCAGTATCTGGGAGCGTTCGGATCCGAATAATTTCCTTTGCCAGAGTTAGGCATCGAACCTCTTGAGCTAGAAGGATTATAATTATCGCAAAGATTGCTGCATCTTGCGATACAATCTTCTCTCTTGCGATCCACAGTGACTGCAGTAAAAACAGTTTCTACCCTAGGGATTGGATATTGGGTCCAACATTGGCTCTTGCAGTTTCCATATTTAGCAGCACAATTCTTGGCGGTGTTTTGATCCGAACCAGCAGAGATCATCATATCAAAAAGTTCCTGCTCTTCTCTGGTTTTGAATTCTCCCTTTTTGCCTCTTTTGGACAATTCCTGTTTGCTTAGGTTGGCATCTTCTGCTTCCGGAAAATCCTCTACTGAGCCTTTTCCTTTAATCTTACCTGATTCGTTGGAACTCCAATCCACTGCGAAAAAGCAGTTTAGAATAAAGAAGAATAGTAATATTCCGAATTTAATTTTCATCAGATTTCTAAAAACTAAACCTTTGGGATTAGAATTAGCCAAATATTTTCGTCGTTTAACAAATAAATACATAATTTTTGCACTCTTTTACACTGAAATCGGATGGAAAAAAATTTCCAAATCAGGTCTCAATAGTATTGAATGTAGGATAACCTACAATAGAGTCTGTCTAAGCAGTACTTAAGACCTAAGAAATTGATTGGAGGGTCTTTTTAGTGAGTAGTTTTTTTACAAGTTCATCAGTAAAACGTTTCATTCTCTTTTCTTTAGTTATCCTTTTTATTTCTAATTGTAGTGCCCTAGATTGGGGCTGGGTAAGACTCCCTTCCGGACTTGCTTGGGAGCAAAATGAGACCTTAGATAGAAACCCTGTAGAAGGTTTTCGGGTAGAATTTCCGGAAGAATTGGGCCTGGATTCCAGACCCTTAGTAGAATTTTCCAAAAAACTCAGAAAAGAAAAAACAGAGGTCCGCTCTCTTCTTATCTTAAAAGAAGGAAACCTGGTATTCGAAAGATATGCCGGAGGAATTTCAAGAGATCATAATCATAATATGTATTCTGTGACCAAATCTGTGGTCTCGATGTTATTAGGGATTTGTTATACAAATGATTGTGGGGTAGACTTAGAAGATAGTCTTTCCAGTGCAGAGTCTAGTTTGCCTGGCCTTCTTCCTTCCGAATTAAAAGGAAAAGAATCTATACGGCTCAAGGACGCATTACGTATGAGTTCCGGAATGGGCTGGGATTCATTTCCTAAAAAAGAAGATATCAGAACCGATGCTGACCCACTTGCGATCGCTTGGATACCTGCAGTATCCTCTGCACCTGGAACTAAATTCGAATATTCTAATGGAGATACTCAATTGGTCGCCGGTTATCTGGAAGCCAAAACAGGTAAAACATTATACGAATATTCAAAGAACACAGCATTTGCCTGGTTAGGTTTTAAGGGAGAAGAATGGAATACATCCAAATCAGGAAGACAAACCGCTGGTTTCGGACTTCGTTTAAGACCAATTGATATGGCGAAGTTAGGGCAGCTTTATCTGGACGGGGGAAAATGGCATGGACGTCAGGTATTAAAACCTGAGTGGATCGCTATGACCTTAGAGCCAGGAGTAGAAAAAAGATATGGCCTCCAATTTTGGATCCATGAATTTGAAGGAAAGCCTAGCTTCATGGCAAACGGAAAAGGTGGTCAGTTCATCTATGTGATCCCTCATCGTAAGATCGTTTTAGTGATGACGAGCGCCATTTGGGACAAGGCACCTGATTTAGTTTTAACTTCCGCTTTAGATGCCATCAAGGCATCTTTAATATCTACTGATAAAATCCCTTCTCCTGACAGAGAAGAAGCGCTTCTGAGAGAGTTAAGAACATCTTCCAGAACTTCTTTAGACCCTAAGCTTAAAGAAGGGGCAGATGAAACAAGGATTGCAGCAGAACCAGGGATGAAACAAAATCATCCTTAAATGAAGACTGTTCTAATTCCAATCCCTCAAATCGATTTCGACCCTACAGAAGTATCCGTTCCTTGGAAGGTTCTGAAAGAAAACGGATATAAGATCATATTTGCAACTCCAAGTGGTACCTCTGGAGAAGCCGATTTCAGAATGGTAACCGGAAAAGGTTTAGGAATTCTTTCTCCAGTATTAAGAGCAAAAAATGATGATGTTCTTCTTTATAGAGAATTAGAAAAATCGAATGAGTTTTTGAATCCTAAAAAGTATGAGTCTGTCAAATTAGATTCCTTCGATGTGTTACTTCTCCCAGGAGGACACGCAAAAGGAATGAGAGTTTATCTGGAATCAGAACCTTTGCAAAAATTGGTCGGAAATACATTCGCGGAAGGGAAACCAGTAGCTGCAATTTGCCACGGAGTACTTCTCGCAGCAAGATCCAAAAATCCTAAAACAAAAAAGTCCAGCTTATATGGACTCAAGACTACTGGACTTTTGAAATCTCAGGAACTTCTGGCTTGGAATTTAACTCGTGCTTGGCTTGGAGATTATTATAGGACTTATCCTACGCCGTTACAGGACGAGGTGATTTCTTTTTTAGAATCTAAGGTTGATTTCCAAGAAGGGCCTATGCCTGTTGCCAGAGATAGTTTCTCTAATATTAAACCGGGGTTCAGTGTTTTGGATAAGTCTTATCTTTCCGCAAGATGGCCTGGAGATGCGCATAAGTTTGCCTATGAACTTCCTGAATTCTTCGGATAATTCTGGTTTTTGATTTTCCTTTAATATAGCATAAGCATATTGACTATAGAGAGTTCGGATATAGGCTCTCTACTGATAACCAAATGAGTTCCAAAGAACATTACATTTTTCTGGATGTGGGAGATACTCTCCTTACAATGAAAAAGCCTGCGGGGGAAGTGTATTTTGAAGTTCTAAAAGAATTCGGTCTGGATAGTTCTAAACATCAGAACGGTTACATGGAGCGAGCCTTTCGTAAAGCATATGCTCACATGACGCGTCATCCACTTCCGGACTTCAGAGATAAGTTCCATGCTCACGAAGATGGAAGCGAAGGTTGGTGGAGAGAACTGTTGGGCTTCTTCTTAAAAGAAATTGGCTCCGATTTGGAACCTGATCCTATTTTCCAATCTATATTCAAACGTTTTGATGAACCTTCTGTCTGGGAGATAGATCCAGGCTTTTATGAATTAGTAGAATTTGCGAAACAAAGAGGTTCTGGTCTTGGGATCATTTCCAACTGGGATCATAGACTCAAACAATTACTGGCGAGTGTAGGCGTTCTAGATTATTTTTATCCAGTGATCGTTTCTGCAGAATTCGGATACGAAAAACCTTCTCCTTTGATATTCCAAGAAGCGGAGAAGTTAGTGGGACTTTCTCCTGACAAACTAATCTACTGCGGTGATAAAGTGGAGTTGGATATTGTGCCTACGAGGTCCAGAGGATGGACAGCATTTCACAAACATGCGGACGGAGATATCCGAGATCTGGGAGAGCTGACGACTATACTAAAAAAAGGGTAGTTTATCCTCTTTCGAATTCTTTTCCTCTTCCGAACAAGTCTAACCGAATATAAAAAAATCGAGTTAGAACAAAAATGAAAGTACTCGCCGTCTCCGGAAGTTTAAGAAAAGGTTCTTCCAATACAGCCTTATTACTCGCAGCAAAAAGGATCGCAAATGGTTCTTTGCAAATCACTCTCGCGGATCCAATAGATCGGATCCCTCACTTTAATCCTGACTTAGATACAGATACTCCTCCTAAAGAAGTTATAGAGTGGAGAAGGGAACTGAAAGAAGCAGATGCGATTCTTTTTTCTAGTCCTGAATATGCGTTTGCGATCCCAGGCGTTTTGAAGAATGCGCTAGATTGGATCGTGTCCAGTGCGGAACTTTATGGAAAGCCTGTTGGACTGATCAATGCATCTCCAGGTTATGGAGGAGCCTCCAAGGCCCAGGAAGCTTTTTTACATTTATTGAATGTACTTACAGTTAAAATAAACGATGATTGTGTTCTAAGTATTCCTTCCGTAAATAAAAAAGTGGATCCAGAAGGGAATATCATGGACGAGCAAACGGAGAAGGAGCTCAAAAACTGCTTGGTGAGTCTGGAACGTTTGATCCAAGATTCCAAACTTTCTTGATTACCAGAGGCTGACTCGATGCAAATATCCCTAAAAGGATGTAAAATCGTTAGAAAACGGAAGAAAATCTCATAAAATTCTGTTTTATTGTTATTTATCTTATATTTTAAATAATTAATCCGCTATAGCGAATAAAATCCTTGCAATATAATGGAATATTGGCCATAACTGAAATCAGGAGTATCGATTATGGCACTTAGATTAGGTGATGTGGCCCCGGATTTCCAGGCAGAAACTTCCGATGGACCGATAGAATTTCATAAATATTTGGGAGAAGGTTGGGGAATCTTATTCTCGCATCCAAAAGATTATACTCCCGTTTGCACTACAGAACTTGGTTACGTTGCAAAAATTAAACCTGAATTCGAAAAGAGAAATGTTAAGGTTCTAGCATTATCCGTGGATCCAGTAGACTCTCATAAGGGTTGGATCGGAGATATTAACGAAACCCAAAACACTACAGTAAACTATCCTATCATTGCGGACGCAGACAAAAAAGTTTCCGGTCTTTATGATATGATTCATCCGAATGCGAGTGAAACTACAACAGTACGTTCTGTATTCGTGATCGGCCCGGATAAAAAAGTGAAACTGACTTTAACTTATCCAGCATCTACTGGAAGGAACTTCGATGAACTTTTGAGAGTGATTGATTCTCTTCAATTGACTGCGAATTACAGTGTTGCGACACCTGCAAACTGGAAACACGGAGAGGATGTAATTATTGTTCCTTCTGTTTCCGACGAGGATGCTGAGAAAAAATTCCCGAAAGGTTTTAAGAAGATTAAACCTTATTTGAGATACACTCCTCAGCCAAATAAGTAAGCAGAAATCAATTCTCTATTTTAGAAAGGAGTCTTCGGACTCCTTTTTTATTATATTCTATTTTTATAAACTTCCTCCGGAATATTGATTCCGAAATTAATATTTTTCATAAAAAGTACGCGCGGAAATCAATATTCTGCACCTGAGCCTCATATCGGGGAAATTTATATTGCAAGCTTCTCCGCAAGGAGCATAATAATGGCGACGCCTATGTTTCGCAGAATACCGCGAATATTGGAAGAAGTATTGGGTAACGAAGGGACGAACGAATTTGTGGATTTTATCAATGATTCTTTCGCGGCTAACAAGGAGAATGTAATGGAACTCGTTTTCGAAAGATTTGAAAAGAGACTCTCGGAAGAGCTAAACATATTTCGAGCTGAGTATAAAGCAGATATTGCAGAATTACGTTTAGAAATGCATAAACTCATCTCTTCTCAGACAAAATGGATGGTAGGTGCAATCATAGCTTTGACCGGTATTTTCTCGATCATAGTCAAATTATAATTTATCGAAAGAGCTTTAGGATTTGGAAAGTCTTTCAATGGATCTGACAGCGATTTCCTTTCTAAGATCTTGGCCTTTTTTCTTAGAGGCCTTCGTTTCAGAGACCAAGTCTGAGTTAGCCGTTTTAGGATGCCCGCTCAAAAAGGGAGGTTCTGGATTGTATTCTATCATTAGTTGGATTTCTTCCGCGGCTTGTTGCCCTTGGATCTCTGCTACAACCTGGAGTGCGAAATCGATTCCAGCTGTGACTCCACCTCCAGTAATTCGATTTCGATCAATTACCACTCTATCTTCTTTCACATCGATTTCTGGAAAAAGTTTTAGTACATCTAAAGAAAGCCAATGTGTGGTTGCCTTGTACCCATTTAATAAACCGGCAGCAGCTAAAACTAAAGAACCAGTGCATACAGAGCTAACGTATTTAGAAGATTTCGATTTTTCTCTCAACCAATTCAGGATCTTTTCGTTTTCCATGAGTCGATTCACACCGAGTCCACCTGGAACTAAGACCAAATCTAAATCTATGTTTTCGTCTAAACTTTTATCTGGAAGAATGAAAAGTCCTCTTTCGGATGGGATTGGTTCCTCGGTTTCAGCAATTACATAAACTTTGGAATTTTTCATTCTGGAGAATACTTCATAAGGACCTACAAAATCCAATGGGGTTAGATCCGGAAAGATAAGTAATCCGATTTTGAAAGGTTCTTGCATAGATATATTGGATATGACTAGGAGAAGTCTTCAAGTCGAATTCGAAAGAAAAGTTTTAGAGGAGTTGCGATAGGTTTGTTTTCGAAAATTCAAATAGAGGAGAAGGTTCGGTATTGATAAAAATCAGTTAAACGGTGCTTCTTGAAATATCCTAATTTGGTATATTCTGAATTGGGAAGTAGAATTAGCATCTCTTGGCTAAAACAATCTACACCGAAGAATATAAGATTTTCCAAAAGTTGCTAAAAAAAGCGAGGGAAGACGCGGGCCTGACCCAGGTGGATGTTGCCGAGGCACTTAAAACACCCCAATCTTTCATTTCAAAAATCGAGGCCGGAGACAGAAGGATAGATGTCATCGAATTCTGGAACCTCGCAAAACTTTATAAAAAGCCAGTGGACTTCTTCTTTAAGTTTGATGATAAGTCAGAACCTAAATCCAAGAAAAAATCTCTCAAAGCGGCAAGTTCTACTAAAAGAAAATCCAAATAGTATTTATTTTCGATCCGTTGGGCTTCCAACCTAATCTATCTTTCTTAGAAAAGAATAGCCAAGAACGGCAGTTCTTCTAAAAAATACCGTGCCTTCGGGCAAGAAGCTAAATGAAAGAGAATCGAATTTTACGTCCTTGGATTTACTGGATTGCCCTCATCTTAACTGCACTTCTTTCCTTCTGGGTGGGGAGACTTGGTTTAGAAAATGTGGATATTCCTTTTTCGGATATTGGGTCGGAAAAGGAATATATATCCGATTTGTATGAGTTTCCTAAGCCGCGACTTCTTCTTAAAAATGTTCGGTTTTATTGGCAAAAGGATATTTTCGTGGAAGCGGATCGTCTTTCTCTCGAAGCAATTCCTAAAAATGGAGAGATTCTTCCATTCGATCGGCCTGAACTTTTTACCCTCAAAATTTTAAACGGAAATATCAGGATTTCATTTGAGAGTCTGGAAAAACTGATTAACGGAAAGTTATTCTCCTTTCCGGAATCCACTCTTCGTAAAATTAAACTTCGTCCAATATTTCATAATGGAGCATGGAAACTTAAAATTTCAGGAGAGGTCAAACTTGTAGTCTGGGTCTCCTTCGAAGGGATAGCCACCGTTAAGATCGATCCGGAATCCGGCAGGATCTTAGTGGAGAATGAATCTGTCAGAGCATTATTAAATCCTTATACAAAAGAACTTTTAAATACAGTTGGTGTATCTATCGAGGATCTGGTCCGCTTTCCTAAAGGGAAAGGTTTGGTCTTTTCCGGGAATAAAGTATTTTTTGAACCTTTTTCAGTTTTTCCTGATCCAGAGGTAGAAGGGAAGATCAAAGATCTCAAATTGGATGAAAACGCGTTAGATATCGATTTCATTGCGGAACAAGAGGTTCCATCTCCTAAAACAAATTCCAAAAATTATATTTATGTTATTGGTGGAAAATTACTCTTCGGAGGGATTCAAGTTCATCAAGGCAGGGTCTTACTCCAAGACAGGGAAGAATCCTCTCTGTTTGAATTCTGTTTTTCAGAATATAAAAAAGCATTGTCTCTCTCCAATGTAAAGATGGAGGAAGACGGACGTATTCTTATCTTCATGCCTGATTCTCCTCCTCTTAAATAAGTCCTTTTATAAATAAAATATTTCCAGATTCGTAAAAATTTATAAAATCCGGAACGTTCTTCTTCGAACTCGGTCCTCTTGTTGAAGAGTATACTTATGAATCTTTTCACTTCCAAATTTACATCCATTTCGTTTTACGTTAGGAGTCTCTTGCTCCTTGGGGGGATTTTTTTGACGAGTTGTATTTCTCCTCAATACATGAGCGGAGGATGGAGTCCCTATCCTTCCGACTATGTTTATAAAGGAGATCTATTCGGTTTGCAGAATTGTTTAAAAGCAGGTTGTTCTGTAGATACGAGGGATCCTTTTACTAGAAATTTTACTCCATTAATGATAGCGGCAAGAGAAGGCGAAGTTGAGATCGCGGAATTTTTAGTTAGAAGCGGTGCGGATATTAATGCCAAAACGCGAGACGGTCATACTGCTTTAATGATGGCCGTTTACAATCGGAACCTGGACATAGTGAAACTTCTTCTGAAGAATGGAGCAAATGTACATGTAAAAAGTAAACAAGGACATACTGCATTTTCGGAAGCAACTTTAGAAGAATCTGCCCAAATCAAAGAGCTACTTCTTCCTTACGAGATTGGTCCAAAAAGATGAAATCAACATTTCAGATAGTTTTGGTCCTTCTATTTTTAGAATCTTGCATGAATGATGATCGTTGCACCGGAAATTGTGATAAAAACTTTTCCGTCTGCCTATTGGTCGCAAAGAATGAAAACTCTCTTGGGATTGGATTCATATGCAAGGCTATCTGTGATGATTGTAAATCAGATTGTTACAGAGTGACTTCTTCCGGAGGGAGAAGTTCTAGCTCTTCCAGAGGTGGCTCCAGTGGAGGAGGGGGAGGCGGTAGTTCAGGAGGAGGAGGAGGTTCTGGCGGCGGCCACGGTGGAGGTGGTCATGGAGGAAGCGGAGTTATATTTTAAAATAGATACAAAAAAGGAAACCGAGGAGACTCGGTTTCCAGTATGAGCTAATGAAAATTTTATAAAGAAAATCTATTTCGCAAATCCTATCTGGGAGGTTACAGTAGTTTTTGCGTAATCTTCCTTCTTCTCTGCTACCTCATCAAAATAGGTTTCGTAATTTGGGAAATTTGTTCCCATAATCCTATCCCAGAAATTGAAATAAAGACTGTAGTTTCCATGAAACTTTTGGTGATGAAGGTTATGATGAGTAGAAGTGTTTATCCATTTTGTGATCGAATGACTTGCCCAACCTTTTGGAAAAAATTCATATCCTAGATGCCACCAAATATTCATCACCATCGCGTAGAATGTATGGAAGATAAATACTCCGAAATGGATCGGAACCAAACTGATAAATGGCACCACATAAATTGCTTCTAAAAATGCTTCTGCCCAATGGAAATTGTAAGCAGCTAGAGGAGAAGGGTTTACGGATTTATGATGGATCGCATGCACGAAACTATAAACTTTTTTGTGATGCATCAACCTATGAGCCCAATAAAACCAGGTCTCATGCCAAACGGTGATCATAATATAACTTAAGATCGCGTAAGCCCAACCTCTTTCGGAGATATCGAAGTAAAGCGCTCTTGGAAGATATCCTAATTTTTGAAGGCTGAAAGAAACGACTGCAACCAAGCTAAACATTACCATTGTAACTGCAGATTGTTTTATCTCGTATACTACCTTCTCCCATTTTGGAAAACTTTTCTGGATCCTGTACTTTTCAAAATACCCTTTTTTCCAAACCCAGAATATAAAGAATGCAAGTCCTGCTAAAGGATAGTATCTAATAAAGTTCAATGAAAGTTGGAATAGTCCGAAATTCCGAACACATTCCCAGCCGAAATCACAAGCGTTGATTGCCATTTTTCCTCCGATCTCTGGATTCAGTTTACGACGGATTCAAAAAGAAATCGTCCTCCCCGATCGGAGTGGAATAAAATATACGTCCAGACCGATCGAAACGGACTATTTGGACTTATTTTTGCGGATTTTATTTCTGTATTCGGAAGGTGTAAAACCTGTTTCCTTTCGGAAAACCTCGTTAAAAGCGGATTTAGAGCCAAATCCTGAGGAGTATGCTATGGATAATAAAACTTCGGCAGGGTCTGATTCTATTTTCTTTTTAGCCTCTTCTACCCTGTATTGGTTTAGTAATTGAAAGAAATTTTTTCCAATTTCATTGTTCAGATATTCTGAAAGTTGGTGAGTGCTGATCTCTAATTTGCCTGCCAAAAATCCGAGGGTCAGATCTTCTTTTAAGAATACCTTCTCCTTTTGAAATAGATCTTCTAAGTTTTGTTTTATATCTTCGAGATCCAAACCGTTGAGTTGAGAAGCTCTATATTTTTTCTCTTCTTCTACTACTCTTTGGACTTCTAAGAAAAATTCAGGAAACCCTTGGCGTAGAATATACAAAGAGCATAAAAAGATCCCGACTAAAGAACCAACTCCTTCTAAACCTCTAATAGATCCTAATGATACAGATATTGCTCCATATAATAAAATGATTAAAATACAAACGCTTACTCCAAGGATTGTAAGCATTCTTGGGTCCTTGTATATTACTGAAAATCTAAATCCCCAAAATAAACGGAAGAATGTGGAAAGTAAGAATGCAAACATGAGTCCGAGTGTACTTAGTACAGGGATTTTTAAAAATAAAGGAAGGCCAGTGGTTTTTAGACTTTTTAGTAATTCGATCTTTTCTATTCCACCTGAAAAATAGAAATTAGACATCCATAAAAATATCACAAGAGCAGGAAGCATCTTCAGATAGAAAACTTTTTTGGACTCAGGAGTACTCCCCATCGCAAGAAGGAGATAACGTTCTATAAAAGGACCCATGAGTCCTGAAACAGGAAGATGAGTTAGATACAGGCCGGGGAAGCGAACAATCATCTTACATGTAATCAAAAATGCATGAATGAGAAAGATCCCTACTAAGAAAAAAATAATGGCGAGTAAGTTTTGTTTTTCTCCTCTCGGCGAAGAAAAAATTTCTCCTAAGGAAAATAAAAATGCGAGTCCGATCGAAAAGACTAAAAATAGAGAAGTATAAGATTGGGTTCCTAATTCGTTCATGCTGTAATTTCCGCGATGCCAACCTTCTCCGCAGCCTTTACTAAAGATAAGTCTGCAGAATATAATTTTGCACTTCCTAATATGCAACTTGCAAGCAAATGTGCATCTATCCAACCGATTCCGAGCCCAGCCAGTGAATTTCTTTCCGAAAATATCATGGTCTCTTTATGGTTTGCGATCGGAACTTCTTTCAATTGAGCGTATTCAGTCAGAAATGAATTCTTATTCTTAAAATTCCCCAAACTAAGCTCTCCTTCTACCATAGGATGGCGTCTCACCAAGCCAAGGCGGAGAAGTTCCGTAAGTTTCGGATCTGATTTTCGTAGATGATTGATCCAAACAGAAGTATCTACAAGCACCGCTGTCATTTAGAGATTTTTTTGCGGGTAGGGCCTTCTGCTTTTGGATCGCTTCCACCTAAAAGAGCCATTCTTTCTGCGGATTTTTCCCGAATAAGTGCGCGCAACCCCTCCTGCACGAGACGTGTCTTTTCTTGGATGCCAGTATAGTCTTGTGCACTGGAGATCAGCTCTTCTGGAATGTATAGAGTGGTTTTGACAGCTAACATATAAGGTAATATATGGTGTTAAATGCCATATGTCAATAGAGAAGGGGCGGAAAATTGATTCTAGAGCGGAAATGTTGTTCCACATTACGGTTTGCGGAGAAAATTTAGAAAGTACGTAACCTTCTCCCCAAATGAATTGCAGACTTATGTCGCATAAGATTGCAACATTGCGAGAAAGTTAAGCGGAGCTTTGCGCAGAAGATTCAAAAATCCTTCTTCCTTGCATAAATAATGCCATCTGGCTGGGAATCTTGGCTAAAACCTTGACCAGGGACCCTGGGTAAAAATACTGTGTATTTCTAGCTCCTCTCTGGGAGCGGGTAGATAGACATGCCCTCTTAGCTCAGTGGTAGAGCACTTCCATGGTAAGGAAGGGGTCACCAGTTCAAGCCTGGTAGAGGGCTAAGTTCGAATAGGTCTGTAGTTTAATGGTAGAACAAGGATCTCCAAAGTCCTTGGTGGGAGTTCGATTCTCTCCAGACCTGGAGTTTTTTCCGCAGGTTCTTTGAGTTTAGGAAGGATTTATATAGTGAAGTTTGGCGCATTTGTACAAGAATGTAGAGAAGAACTTAAAAAAGTTCAATGGCCGAATAGACAAGAGGTGATGCAGTCTACCATCGTTGTTCTAGTCACGGTGTTATTTTTCTCTGCTTTTCTATTCTTTTCGGATACTGCGATTGTGAAGTTGCTTACCGGATTCTGGAATCTGTAAGAACTTAGGATAAAATGTGATTATGATGGCTGATTTGAAATGGTATGCGTTACAGACTTATTCCGGTCACGAGAATAAGGTCCAGAAAAATCTGGAAAAGCTGATCCAACAGCGTAAGCTGGAGGAGAAGATTTCTCAAGTGCGTATTCCTACCATGGAAGTCGCCGAGATGAAGAACGGCAAAAAGAAGGTCACTAAGAAGAAACTTATGCCGGGCTATGTTCTTGTTGAAATGGATATGGACGAAGACCTTCGATTCATGATCCAAAGTCTTCCTTCTGTTTCTACTTTTGTAGGATCAAAAGATGGAGGACCTGAACCTCTTTCCGTAGACGAAGTGAAAAATCTTTTCGTGGAAACCGGAGAGTTCCAATCAGAGGAGCCAGTTACTCCTAGATTGTTGTTTAAAGTGGGAGATAGCCTGAAGATTATCGATGGCCCTTTCGCGAATTTTACTGGAGTCGTAGACGAGATCTTCCCGGACAAAGGAAGACTCAGAGTGAAGGTAGAGATTTTCGGACGCTCTACCCCTGTGGAATTAGATTATCTACAGGTCAAAACCGAACCCTGACCGGTGGGAGAACCGGGAGAAACAAATAAGGTGTTTCGCCAATGGCAGCAAAAAAAGTAGTAAAGCAGATTAAGCTCCAGGTTGAAGCCGGTAAGGCCAACCCTGCTCCTCCAGTCGGACCGGCTCTCGGTCAGGCAGGATTGAACATCATGGAGTTCTGCAAGCAGTTCAACGAAAGAAGTAAGTCCCAAATCGGGTACAAACTTCCTGTTGTAATCACAGTATTCTCCGACAGGAGTTTTACATTCATTACCAAGTCTCCTCCGGCAGCTCTTCTTGTTAAGAAAGCAATCGGATTAGAATCTGGTTCCGCAACTCCTCATACCACTAAGGTTGGGAAGATTTCTCGTAAGCAATTAGAAGAAATTGCTAAAACCAAAATGGAAGACTTAAACGCGAATGATCTGGACGCAGCTGTTCAAATTATCGCAGGAACTTGTCGTTCTATGGGCGTTACGGTAGAGGGTTAATTCATGAAACGCGGAAAAAAATATCGCGCGGCTAAAGAGAAAGTCGACGCAACTAAAGTTTATCCGATCGACAAAGCTGTAGAATTAGCTCAAGCTACTTCTTACTCTAAGTTCGATGGAACAATAGAAATCTCTACGAAAGTAAATTATAAATCTCTCCAAAACGTGAGGGGAACTATTTCTCTTCCTCACGGAACCGGTAAACTGGTTCGGGTTCTTGTTTTCTGTAAGGGAGACAAACAAAACGACGCGAAAAACGCAGGTGCGGAATTCGTGGGCGATATGGACCTGATCGAGAAAGTTGCTGGCGGTTGGACCGACTTTGACGCTTGCGTTGCTACTCCTGATATGATGAAGGAAGTAGGTAAACTGGGACCGATCTTAGGACGTAAAGGTTTAATGCCTAAGCCTAAGGCTGGAACAGTTACTAACGATGTTGCGAAAGCAGTTGGCGAGCTGAAATCAGGACGTATTGAATATCGTCCAGACAAAGGCGGAGTCGTTCACCTAGGTGTTGGTAAAGTCAGTTTTGATCACACCAAACTAGTAGAAAACATTCGTACAGTAGTTCAAACTCTTCTCCGAGACAAACCTTCGGATGCAAAGGGTGATTATCTGAAAACTTTCTCCGTTTCCCCAACTATGGGTGCCGGTGTGAAAGTAGACGTTAAGGAACTGGTCAACACATCCATTTAAGGATGTAGTAGACGGGAGTAGGAACAATGCCCAGCCAGGAAAAAATTGAAGCAGTTGCCGAGTTAAAAGGCAGATTAGAAAAACGTAGCGACTTTATCCTAGCCAGCTACAGCGGACTCACAGTAGAAGAGATCACAAATCTTCGCGCGAAACTTCGTAAAGAAGGATCCGAGATGAAAGTGATCAAGAACAATCTCTTTCTACTCGCACTTAAAGAATCCGAGAAGCATAAGGATAAGAACATCGCCTTTGGATCCGAATACAAAGGACCTCTAGCGGCGATTTTCTCTGACGCAAATCTTCCAAATGCAGCGAAGATCCTAAAAGAATACGCTAAGACGAATAAAAATCTTATTCTGAAAGCGGGATACTTAGATGGATCCGTTCTGAATTCAGAAGATGTGGAAGCAATCGCAGGTCTTCCGTCAAGAGAGCAACTCTTGGCTCAGATCGCAGGCGGTATCAATGGTCCGGCAAGAAGCATCGCTTCTGGTCTAAACCAAATTATCGCAGGTCTTGCAAGAGCTATCCAAGCAGTCGCAGAGAAGAACAATCAGTAAGAACAATTTTAGTAAGTAAGTAGTTTAAAGGACCAAACGGAATCAAAGGAGCACCAAATGTCTACCACTGAAGCGTTATTAGAGCAACTCGGTAAACTTACCCTCGTGGAAGCAGCCGATCTAGTTAAAAAAATGGAGGAGAAGTTCGGAATTTCCGCAGCGGCTCCAGTAGCAGTAGCTGCAGCAGCACCAGCAGGTGCAGCAGCAGGAGCAGCTGATGAGCCTGCTTCTTACAACGTCGTATTGAAAGGTTTCGGCGATAAAAAAATCGAAGTTATCAAGGTTGTTCGCGAGATCACTGGTCTTGGCTTGAAAGAAGCAAAAGATCTAGTAGAAGCTGGCGGAAAGTCTGTTAAAGACGGCGTTGCGAAAGCAGAAGCTGACGACATTAAAAAGAAATTAGAAGCTGTCGGAGCTCAAATCGAACTTAAGGCTGTCTAATCAGGGAGCCGAGGCTTTGTCTCCTCGATATCTGATTACAATCCTTTCACTCAGGCAAGGAGGCCAGCGTACTTCCTTGCCTTATTGCATTTTTTCGCGCAGTTATAATTTTCCATCATCCCAGGGAGCACACGAATGTACGGTCAAGTAGAAAGAAAACGGGTAAACTTCGGTAAAATCACCAATTTGGATTACCTTCCTAACTTGATTCAGATTCAGAAGAAGTCTTTCGATTGGTTTCTTCAATCAGAAGTTAAGGATCCCACTAAAAGAAAAAATCAGGGACTAGAAGCGGTTTTTAGAGAAACCTTCCCTATTGAAAGTCCGAACAACGATATGGTGATGGAATACAGTCACTATGTTTTAGGAGACGCTAAGAAATCTCCTCAAGAATGTAAGGACACAGATGCTACTTTTGCTCTTCCTTTAAAAGCAGTTATTCGACTCATTATCAAAGAAACCGGAGAGATCCGTGAGCAAGTCGTCTATATGGGCGATCTTCCTGTGATGACTGAGCAAGGAACTTTTATCATCAATGGAGCCGAGCGTGTTGTAGTTTCTCAGCTTCACCGTTCCCCAGGTATCTTCTTCTCTTATGATGAAGAAAGAGATACTTACTCCGCCAGAGTGATCCCTTATCGCGGATCCTGGTTGGAATTCGAAATGGACAATAAGGGAATCTTGGTCGCTAAAATTGACCGTAAGAAAAAATTCCCGGCTACTCTTCTTGTTAAGTCTTTAGGACACGGAACAAACGAAGAGATCTTGCGTCTTTTTTACAAATCCTCCAAAGCAAAAATCGGAGGAGCTTCTACGAAAGAACTCAAACGTCTGATCGGACGTAGAGTGATCGCTGATGTGATCAACATGGAAACCGGAGAGGTAATGCTCGATGCTGGTTCCAAGATCAACGAAGATAATATCTCCATCTTAAAAGAGATGAAGGTTAAGGAAGTTGAACTCGTAGAATATCCTAAAGATAAGGATAATCCTGTTTTAGTTAACTGTTTGGAAAAAGACGGAGTCAACGATTACGAAGACGCTGTTCTAAAATTCCACGGTATCATGAGACAAGGCGAACCTTCTACGATTGAAAACGCAGAAGCAGAATTGAATCGTCTATTCTTCTCTCCTAAATCTTTTGATTTGGGTGATGTTGGTCGTTATAAGATCAATAGCAAATTTGAATTCAATAATCCTAAAGAATTCACAAGTGCGACAGAAAGAGTTCTTCGTCCTGCGGATATTATCGAGACTGTACGTTACCTTCTCAACTTGATCTCTGAAACAGAGAACTACTATCCGGATGATATTGACCACTTAGGTAACCGTCGTATTCGTTCAGTTGGTGAGTTGATCGCTAACCAACTTAAAGTTGGTTTCACTCGTGTAGAAAGAGTGATCAAAGAAAGAATGACTGTTCAAGAAGTTGGAACTCAAACACCACAACTTTTGATCTCAATCAAACCGATCACTGCAGTTATCAACGAGTTCTTTGGATCCAGCCAATTGTCCCAGTTTATGGACCAGACAAACCCTCTGGCAGAGCTCACTCACAAACGTCGTTTGAATGCTTTAGGACCTGGAGGTCTTTCCAGAGATAGAGCAGGATTCGAAGTGCGTGACGTTCACTATAGCCATTATGGCCGTATGTGTCCGATTGAAACTCCTGAAGGTCCAAACATCGGTTTGATCCTCTCCATGTCTTCATATGCGAGAGTGAATGATTACGGATTCTTGGAAACTCCTTATAGAGTTGTTAAAAACAGCAAAGTATCCAATAACATAGAATACTTAACCGCAGATAAGGAAGAATATCATTCTATCGCGGTATCTTCTTCTCCTGTAGATGAGAAGGGAGAGTTTAAAAATAAACTTATCTCTACTCGTCACAGATCGGATTACCCTTTCCGCAACCCGAACGAGATCCAGTACATGGACTTAGCTCCAATGCAGGTTGTATCCGTTTCTACTGCGCTGATCCCATTCTTAGAGCATGATGACGCGAACCGCGCACTCATGGGTTCTAACATGCAACGTCAGGCAGTTCCTCTTCTTCGCCAAGAGGCTCCTTTCGTTGGAACTGGAATGGAAACTCGTGCTGCTTACGATTCTCGTATTTGTATCATCTCCAGACATGAAGGTGTGGTTACATACGTAGATGCGGAGAAGGTGGTAATCGAGCGCAAGGGCGGAAAGGAATCCGACACTTACGATCTTACTAAATTTAAGAAAACCAACCAAGGTACTTGTTTCAACCAAACTCCAGTCGTTGGAGTGGTTCACTCAGAGATCGACGGTAAAGTTACCAAAGTCAGCAAAGAGAAAATCGAAGTGACTGCGGATAACGGAAACGTTCGCGAATACAATCTGATCTCCGGTAACAAACAATACCAACCAATCGTTTCCAGCGGCGAAGAAGTTCGCAGAGGAACTACTATTGCAGGACAGATCGTGTCCGGCGAAAGAATGGATGAGAATGGTAACATTCTACAAAAAGGAACTGTTCTAGCGGACGGTCCAGCGGTAGACAATGGAACCCTGGCACTTGGACGTAACGTTCTTGTGGCATTCATGCCTTGGGAAGGTTACAACTTCGAGGATGCGATCCTAATCTCCGAGAAAGTTGTAAAAGACGATATTTTCTCTTCTATCCACATCGAAGAGTTCGAGATCCAAGCAAGAGAAACCAAACTTGGACAAGAGCAGATCACAAGAGATATTCCGAATCTTTCGGACAAAGCTTTCCGTGATCTAGATGAAACCGGTGTGATCCGTGTTGGTGCAGAAGTAAAACCGGGAGATATCCTGGTAGGTATGGTGACTCCTAAGGGGGAGACTGACCTAACTCCTGAATACAAACTACTTCACTCTATCTTCGGAGAAAAAGCGAAGGAAGTAAGAGATTCTTCTCTTCGTATGCCGAACGGTTTCGAAGGAACTGTAATCGATATCAAACGTTTCTCACGCGAGAAGGGAGATGAACTTCCTGCTGGTGTAGAAGAGATGGTGAAAGTTTTCGTAGCTCGTAAACGTAAACTTCTGGTCGGGGATAAAATGGCAGGACGCCACGGTAACAAGGGTGTCGTTGCGCGTATCATGGCAGAAGAAGACATGCCTTACATGGAAGACGGTACTCCAATGGATATCGTTCTGAACCCGTTAGGTGTTCCTTCTCGTATGAACCTCGGACAAATTTTCGAAACTCAACTTGGGCTTGCTGCAAGCAAACTTGGGATCAATTTTGAAACTCCAGTTTTCGACGGAGCTACTGAAGCAGATGTAGAGAAGTATTGCAAAGAAGCAAATCTTCCTCTCAGCTCTAAATTCAAATTATACGACGGACGTACCGGATTACCTTTCATGAACGAGGTATTCTGTGGTTACATCTACATGTTAAAACTCGCTCACTTGGTGGACGACAAGATCCACGCTCGTTCTACCGGACCTTACTCTTTGGTTACTCAACAACCACTTGGAGGAAAGGCTCAGTTCGGTGGTCAGCGTTTAGGAGAGATGGAGGTCTGGGCTCTCGAAGCTTATGGCGCATCTCATACTCTTCAGGAACTTCTTACCATCAAGTCTGACGATATGCTCGGAAGAGCAAGAATCTACGAAGCTATCGTTAAAGGGATCCATTCCATTAAACCTGGAATTCCGGAATCCTTCAACGTATTGGTGCAGGAACTCAGGGGTCTTGCATTGGATATCGTTATCACTGACTCGGAAGGTAACAGCGTTGATATCTCCGACTACGAAGACGAATATTCCAAGAGCAAGAAGAAGATTAAGTTCGAAACGATCGAGAACGCCTAAGGGAAGAAAGGTAGCATGAGATCCAATAACGATTTTGAATCAATAACAATCAGATTAGCGTCTCCGGAAAGGATCAAAGAATGGTCCTACGGAGAAGTAAAGAAGCCTGAGACAATCAACTACCGTACTTTAAAGCCGGAGAGAGACGGTCTTTTCTGCGAGAAAATTTTCGGAACTACTAAGGACTGGGAATGTTACTGCGGAAAATTCAAGTCCATCCGTTATAAGGGCGTGGTTTGCGACAAATGTGGTGTTGAGGTAACTCACTCCAAAGTTCGTCGTGAGCGTATGGGTCATATTGAACTCGCGGCTCCAGTTTCTCATATCTGGTATTACCGTTCCGTTCCTTCCAGAATGGGACTTCTCTTGGACATGACTATCAATCAGCTCAAGAGTGTTCTTTATTTCGAAAAATATGTGATCATCGATCCGGCTGATACCGGAAGAAATCGTGGCGAGTTAATCGACGAAGAAGAATATCACGCTTACCTAGACGAATACGGTGACAAGTTTGTTGCTGGTATCGGTGCGGACGCGATCAAAGAACTTCTTTCTCGTATTGATGTTGATGCAGAAGCACGTATCATTCGCCAGAAGATCCAAGAAAAAGAAAAGATCTCCGATAAAAGAATCCTGAAACGTTTGGAAGTATTAGAAGCTTTCCGCGATTCAGGAAACCGTCCTGAGTGGATGGTTCTTGATGTGGTTCCGGTCATTCCTCCTGAACTTCGTCCAATGGTTCAGTTAGAAGGTGGACGTTTTGCTACTTCTGACTTGAACGATCTATATCGTCGTGTTATCAACAGAAACAACCGTCTAAAACGCCTTCTCGCGTTAAAAGCTCCTGAGATCATTGTTCGTAACGAAAAACGTATGCTCCAAGAAGCTGTAGATGCGTTATTCGATAATAGCCGCCGCAAACGTACCGTAAAAGGTAAAGGTAACAGACCTCTTAAATCCATTTCAGACATGCTGAAAGGAAAACAAGGACGTTTCCGCCAAAACCTACTCGGTAAGCGTGTGGATTACTCTGGTCGTTCCGTGATCGTAGTTGGTCCTGAGCTGAAATACCACGAGATGGGTCTTCCTAAGAAGATGGCTCTTGAGCTATTTAAACCTTTCATAATGAAACGTTTGGTGGATCTGGATTTAGCTCCTAACATCAAATCTGCTAAGAAGAAAGTAGAAGCAGAAGAAAAAGAAGTTTTCGACGTTCTTGAAACAGTTGTGAAAGAGCATCCGGTTATGTTAAACCGTGCTCCTACTCTTCACCGTTTGGGGATCCAAGCCTTCTTACCTATTCTTGTAGAAGGAAAAGCAATCAAACTTCACCCGCTTGTATGTCATGCGTTCAACGCAGACTTCGACGGTGACCAGATGGCGATCCACGTTCCACTGACTCCAAAAGCTCAGTTGGAAGTATGGATGCTCATGCTTTCTCCTCATAATATTTTGAATCCTGCAAACGGACACCCGATTTGCGGACCAACTCAAGATATCGTACTTGGAATTTATTATCTTACTTCAGAAGTTCCTTCTGAGGCGGGAGTTCCTCTTAAATCTTTTGCGAACCTCGACGAGGTAACTTACGCGATCGATAGAGGAGTGATCGAATACAGAACTAAAATTTCAGTTCTACACCAAGGTAAAATTCTGGAGACTACTCCGGGCCGTTTGATCTTCAACACGGTTCTTCCTGAAGGGTATCCGTACGTAAACCGTGCGCTTTCCGATAAAGAGACAAACAGAATTATCGCAGAAGTGTATGAGAAATATGGACCGGCTCAAACTGTTCTAATGCTCGACGATATTAAGAAATTAGGATATCGTTATGCTACTATTTTCAGCCCGACTATCTCTATCGAAGACATTCGTGTATCCCCAGGTAAAGTGACTCTTGTTGGCGATGCTAACAAAGAAGTCGAAAAGGCCGACGGAGAATATCGTAAAGGTATTATCACAAACGAAGAACGTAAGAAAAAAGTGATCGAGATCTGGACTAAAACCAACGACCTCATCACCGACTCTATGTTCAAGGAATTGGAAAAAGACAAGGGTGGATATAACCCTGTCTTCATCATGGCTGCATCCGGAGCTCGTGGATCTAAACAACAGATCCGTCAGTTGGCTGGTATGCGTGGTCTGATGGCGAAACCTTCCGGTGAAATCATCGAACTTGCAATTCGTTCCAACTTCCGCGAGGGATTGAGCGTTCTTGAATTCTTCATCTCTACTCACGGTGCTCGTAAAGGTCTTGCGGATACGGCTTTGAAAACTGCGGATGCAGGTTATCTAACTCGTCGTTTGGTGGATATTTCTCAAGACGTTATCGTTGCAGAAGATGATTGCGAAACGGAAGAATGTATCACTCTCGGAACCGTAAAAGAAGGCGAGAATGTTATCGTTTCCTTGAGCGATCGTGTATTCGGACGTTATACTGCTGAAGACATCGTTGACCCTGTTACTGAAAGTGTAGTTTATCCTAAAGGCTCTTTAATTAACAGAGAAGTAGGACAGAAACTCGAGAACCTAGGTTATGAAAAAATCAAGGTTCGTTCCCCTCTAACTTGCGAAGCTCGTTGGGGAATCTGTATTAAATGTTACGGAATGGATATGGCTCGTCTGACTCCAGCAGAGATTGGAGAAGCAGTCGGAACTATCGCGGCTCAGTCCATCGGGCAACCTGGAACTCAGTTGACGATGAGAACATTCCACATTGGTGGTGCCGCTTCCGCAAAAGTACAAGAGAAAGAACACAAAGTTGGATACCGCGCAGTCGTTAATGCGATCAACGGTAGAACTTTACAAACTAATGATAGAGGTTTGATCTTCTCTCGTCGTGGATCTATCGTAGTTCAAAGATTGATCCAACAGTTCAATTCTTCTGACTTGACCAACCTTAGAGTTGAGAACGGACAGAAAGTGGATAAGGGAGAGTTGGTTGCAACTCTTGCTTCTGGAGAGAACGTAACTTCTGACGCTCCAGGAACCATTAAAATCGCAGACGGACTCTTCAGAATTCTGGGAGAAGAAGCGGTTGTTCCTGTAAAAACTTCTACCACTCTGAACGTAAAAGTAGCACAGATTACCGAAGCTAACCAAGCATTAGGAGAATTCGACCCGTTCAACGAGATCGGAGTTACTGAAATCGAAGGAACTGCCGCATGGGTGGATCTGGAAGTTGGTAAGAACGTTCGTAGGGACGAGGACGTTAAGACATCTAACGTTAATTATAAAGTAATCGAACAACGTAGGGAAAAATTGATCCCAAGAATTGTGGTTTCTTCTGGCGGAAGCAAAGAAGAATATCTGGTTCCTGTGGATGCGATCATCTCCGTTCAAAACGGGGACAAAGTGAAAGCGGGAGATATTCTCTTCAAAATCCCAACCGTTGCAGAAAAAACCCGGGATATTACCGGTGGTCTTCCAAGGGTAGACGAACTTTTCGAAGCTCGTCGTCCTAAAGACGCAACCACTCTTGCAGAAACTGATGGAAAGATTGAAGATAATGGAGAGATCGTAAAAGAAAAACGAGTTCTCTATATCGTTCCTGATAACGAAGAGCTGGATAAAGTAAAAGTAACCATTCCAATCGGAAAACAATTACGTGTTCGTCACGGAGACTTCGTAAAACGCGGAGATCAAATGGACGATGGAAACCTGGATCCACACGATATCTTGAGAGTAAAAGGTGTTACTGCACTTCAAGTATATCTTGTGCAAGAGGTTCAAGAGGTTTATAGACTACAAGGGGTGCATATCAATGATAAGCACATCGAAGTAGTTGTTCGCCAAATGATGCGTAAGGTTTTAATTACCGATTCCGGAGACACATCTTTTGTTAACCAACAACAAGTAGATCGTTTCGCTTTCTTGGAAGAAAACAAGAGAGTGATAGCTGAAGGAGGATCTCCTGCTCAGTGTGTTCCGATCTTATTAGGTTTAACGAAAGCATCTTTGAATACTGAGTCGTTCTTCTCAGCTGCTTCCTTCCAGGAAACAACTAAGGTGTTAACTGACGCTGCAATCAAAGGAAAAACTGATAACTTAGCGGGACTTAAAGAGAACGTTATTATCGGTCACATGATCCCTGCGGGAACCGGAATGAGAAAATATCGCGACGTCGCGGTGTTCAAAGAAACTTACGGGGATCTAGATCGTCCTCTGGAAGTGGAAGAGGAAGAAATTCCGATGGCCATACCGGAAGACAGCGAGAATTAAAGGAAAGCTTTACAATAGAGCAGGGTCGGTAGAACTGGTAAAATAGGTCACCGGCCTGCTAAAAAGAAGAAACTCATGCCTACAATTAGCCAACTTATACGTCACGGCAGGAAGAAACAGGTTAACAAATCTAAATCTCCTGCATTAAAAAGTAGCCCGCAACGTCGGGGAGTGTGCACGAAGGTGACTACCTTCACACCGAAAAAACCGAACTCAGCTTTAAGAAAAGTTGCAAGGGTTCGTTTAACAACCGGTATTGAAGTGACCGCTTATATTCCCGGTGAGGGACATAACCTGCAAGAGCACAACGTTGTTCTGATCCGCGGGGGAAGGGTAAAAGACCTTCCAGGGGTTCGTTATCATATTATCCGTGGTACCTTGGATACTCTCGGTATCGATAAACGTCGTAAGAGTCGTTCTAAGTATGGAACGAAAAAACCTAAGGCGTAAGGGAGTTAGGAATGTCTAGAAGAAGAGGAAAAGTAGAACCACGCAAGATCCAACCGGATTCGGTTTATGGAGATGCAAACATCGCGAAGTTTATCAACTGCTTGATGTTGGACGGAAAAAAATCCGTAGCAGAATCTTTGTTTTACGACGCTCTGGATTTGATCCAAAAGAAAACTGGAAACGATCCTTACGTTACTTTTAAAGAAGCATTAGAAAACGTTAAACCACAAGTGGAAGTAAAATCCCGCCGCGTGGGTGGTGTAACTTACCAAGTTCCGATCGAAGTTCGTCCGGAAAGACGTTTAGCTCTTGGAATCAGATGGTTGATCCGTTATTCCAGGGACAGAAACGAAAAAGGTATGGCTAACAAGCTTGCAGCAGAATTTATCGAGGCTCAAAAAGGCACCGGAGCTGCAATTAAGAAGAAAGAAGATATCCGTAAAATGGCAGATGCTAACAAAGCATTCAGCCACTATCGCTGGTAAGAATCTTTTAACTTATAGTTTGCGGTTGCATGAGACCGCGAACAAGTTTGATGAAGGGACTCTAAAAGAGTCCCTTTTTTATTTCTTCAAGCCTAATCGGGCCAGTAACCTGTTTCTTTTAAATGGACAAAAGAATTTCCCGGGACAGAATCAGGTCATGGGACAAAAACTTTCTATCTTATATCTTTTCTTTTTAATATTCGCGCTTTCCTGCGGGGGACCGTATGTAAAAATTCCGGATTCCGTCGAACTAGGAAAGGAATATCCTTTTCCTGAAGAAGAATCTATCGCGCAGCGGACTCTGGAACTCACTCTAACTTCGCTTAAAGAATCATATAAAGATGGAGCCGTTGTAAGAAGAGACGCGCATCCGAAACACCATGGATGTGTAGCCGCTACCTTTACCGTAAAAAAAGATCTAGACGCTCAGTATAACTTAGGAGTTTTCCAATCTGGGAAATCCTATCAAAGTTTAGTTCGTTTCTCTAACGGATCTCAAAAACCTAAAGCTGACTTAGAAGGTGATATTCGTGGGGTCGGGATCAAACTTTTTGACGTTCCCGGAAAAAAGATTTTAGTCGAAGAAGCACAAGAGAAGACTCAGGATTTTTTACTGATCAATCACCCAGTTCTTCCTGTAGGTGCACCGGATGAATACCTTGCGTTATTCGAAGCAGCATTTGCGGGTAAGCCAGGTTCTTATTTTTTTGGTTGGAATCCATTTAGTTGGAAACTGGGCGGTCTCTCCAAAGTAAGGGCCATCCGTGGTAAAAAAATCACAAGTCCATTAGAAATTCGTTATTGGTCTACAACCCCTTACACTTTTGGAGAGGGAAAGGCGGTTAAATATTCGTTAAAACCTTGCTCAGAAACTAAATCTGAATTACCGGATACCCCTGCTGAAAATTATTTAAGAGAAGCAATGAGTAAACAACTGAAAGAATCTTCGGCTTGTTTTACTTTTATGGTTCAGGTCCAAAAAGATCCGAAGTCAATGCCAATAGAAGATCCAGCTGTTGTTTGGGATGAAGAAACTTCTCCATTCATTCCTGTAGCGGAAGTATTGATCCCTAAGCAAGAATTTACAAATGAAAAGATGGATTCTCTTTGCGAAAACGTATCTTATACACCTTGGCATTCTCTCCAAGAGCATAAGCCTCTAGGCGGGATCAATCGGGTTAGAAAATCTGTTTATCAAGCTATATCGGACTATAGACATGGACAGAATAAGACTAGAAGAAAGGAAATTGATAAGAAGGATATACCTAGCAAATTAATTCCATAAGATTAAACGTTTAATAATTAGGCTCGGATATTCAATCTGAGCCTAATATCGATACGTCTATGATGAAAAAGTCTTTATTTGTATCTCTAATTCTCGCAGTAATTCATCTAAACCTCGCATCGGAAAACAGGACCGATTTTCAAACAAAACAATCTAGTTTACTCGGAATTTATTGGGGGCCTGAGAATAGGACCTTCGGTTGGTATATAGAATTCAGAGAAGACTTTACATTTTTTGAAAATTACGATGGAGATGGATGCGGGGGATATTCCGGAACTTATAAAATAGAATCAGAAAAAGTAATCTTACAAGCTTCCGCAGAAGAATCATGTAAACCTTATAATTTTCAAACCTCCAGAACCTGTAGTATCGTTCCTACAAAATATTCCGTTCGTTATTCCGCTAAATTATACTGTTCCAATGATGCGAGTTATTTCGGAGGATTTCCTCTTCCTGAATCTACAGATAGAAAGATTGAAGGTGTTTCTGTTAAAACCATTCCTGGAAAATCAAAATACTTATCTAAATCGAGTCCGGCACGCACAGGCCCTGGTTATGAGTTCCCTTATATCATTTGTAACACTAACGAGGATGGAAAACAGATCCAGACGGATAAATTCCCGGAAAAGTCAAAGTTAGTACTCCTTGCTAAGGCTCAAGGTGCCAAAGAAAAATCCGAGACTTGGTATTATGCGGATATTCCTTTAGATTGGGGAGGAGGTTGTTTCTATAAAGGCAAAGGTTATACAAGCGCTTGGTTTCCGAAATCAGTTCTATTTGATATGACCGATTCGAAGATAGAGTCATATAATGAATGAAGTCGAGATAAGCAATAACGCTTATCTCGATCAATTTACATTTGGCTTCAGAGATTCAAATTTCCTCATTCCTGAAACTAGTAATTCGATAATCAGCATTTACATGAATCGTAAATTATAGAATAGATACGTTTTCTTTGCAAATTGAATTAATTTTTCCGAATCGTTTGATAAATACAGAATATAAACGTCTGCCATATTATCTTTATGTAAAGCGGTCAAATAACAGTATCTGAATTTTTTATCCGTACCGGGAACCATTTCGAACGCAGTACTACTACCCCAATCTGCTCCGAATTCATCTTTAACCGCTTTGGGAGGAAATGCAGCATAAGAGGTGGCAGCAAATTCTCCTCCCAGATTAATTAGAAAAGTGCTGAAGTGAATTATATAATCGTTCTTTTTAGGGGCGACCATAACAGCTTTAGGGTTATTTTTTTTGATTTCTTCTATCTCTTTGAGAAGGCCAGGAATCGATCTTACGATGTACCTTATCTCGATCTGTTTATCATCGGAAAGAAGAGCGTAATCGTAGTGATACGGTATTTCTTCGTCTTTTGGAACAGGATTGAATTTTGGAGGGACGATTTGGCGAATTAAAAGATTCGTCTCTGCCAGGAGATTTTTAAAATGGGACATCTCTTGCGGTTTTTCTCTTTTTGTAGTCGATTTGCAGGAAGCTAAAATAAGTACGAAGCATAAAGATAAAATGATTTTTTTCATGAGTTTCCTTGGAAAAAGTATTCGGTCTAAATTACTGGGATCTATTTAAGAAAGTATGCCGACTCGATTCCGTCGAATGAAAGTCGCTCGAATGGTCCTTTTTTGGAATCGTTTACAAATAGTCCGCTTTTATCATATCCGACGATTACGATCCATATGGCTTGATCTTCGGTTGCGGTTTTTCTTTTTCCTATTAGGATCGTTCCGGCTTTTACAAGGTCAGGAGTCGGTTCCTTCTGTTGTTTAACAAATTTGTGGTTTAGTTTTTGTTTAAAATCGGCTTTTGCCAACGCGATTACATTATTCAAATCCGTTTCATATTGGGATGAGTTTATGAAAACCCATTGTAGTTTCGCTTTCGGATACGGTTGAACTAACACTGATTGCAGACTATAAACGAAATCGACGTATTCCTGCTCAGTTTCAAAGCTTAGAACGGTATCATTGGTTTCTCCAAAGCCTGGCGAGGAGATAAAGATCGTTAATAAGATAATCGATATGATTCGATATTTCATTCTCTGGTGTTCCTATCGGATTTTGCAGAATGTTGGAATAGAGCAGATCATTTGCAACAAGATTATACGTTCTAATTACGTTATTCGCCACGGGGTACTTTACGCGTTAGTAAACTACCCTATATGCCCCATGAGTTCCTGCAGGAACATCTTTGATTGCCTCGAATTTTAATCCAGTTTCTTGCGCGTTATCAAAAACAGTTTGAGTGATCAGGATCTCGCCCGCTTCTGCAGTATCTTCTCCTAGTTTACTTGCCGTGTTTACTTCAGAACCGAAAACGTCCGAGTCTCCTATTTTCAAAACTTTTCCATAGCCAAGTCCAACGCAGAGAAGTATCTTTTCCTCGGGGATTTTGTCCTTATTATATTCTAATAATTCTTTTTGCATTCTGATCGCTGCTTGAAGTCCTTTCGCAACATTTCGGAAGATCACTAAAAAACTATCCCCTTCTGATTTCAGAAGTATTCCGTCATGATCTTCTATGATTGGCACTAACACTCTTTCAGATTCATGGATAGTTTGCAGAAAATGAATGATCCCAAATTTTTCCACACCTCTTGAAAACCCAGAAAGATCGGTGAACATAATACACCAAACTTCTCCGAATAGGTCCCAGATGCGGGCGTCTATTTTTTCCTTGTCTGCTCCCGGTTTTAAAGATTTAGTCTTTCAAAAAATAGGTCGACGGATCTGAACATAAACACTCAACTAATCGATTCTTATGGC